>NZ_JARUND010000002.1:4214184-4515197 GCF_036898825.1 Streptomyces sp. B21-083
GGCGCGCCTTCCGATCGCCACGGCAGCAGCATCATGGCGAGTTGTCTTACAGGTGGTTGCGGTGAGGGGCTTCTGCCAGTGCTGGGCACCCCACCGGCTGGTGTAGGCGGGGTCCACGGCGATGACCGCGATACCCGTCTGGTCGACCATCGAGGCCAGCCGGGCACGCAGCTTCCCGGTGGGCATGCCGGAGATCAGCTGCCGGAAACGCTTCCTGCGGCCGTGTTTCTCCCGGGTCTTCTCCGCGCCGAAGTCCAGGTCCTCGACCGCGATCGCCTTCACGCCGCACGTGCGGGCCCAGTGCAGGAGGCGGGTCAGGGCGTGACGGACCTGCGCGTCCCGATGCTCAGCGGTGCCCGACAGGTCGTAGAAAAAACGGCGCGGGACGCCAGTCGGGTTGCCGTGAATATCGAGGCGCCAAGCGGCCAGATGATCGGCGTTCATGTCGACGCCGATCACGCCGTGGGCGAGCGCGGCCTCCATCGGCACGGTCGGGGTGGGCGGGATCTGCCAGGACGCGGTCACATACCAGCGGTCCCGGCCGGTATCCAGGTGGATGCGGTAGGCGATCGCCCGGTTCGCCGCGATGCGATCCGCCCACTCCTCGCCCCGGTGCGCGAACGTGACCTTGCAGGCGAGGACGTACCGGCCGTGCGGGGCGTTCGCCAGATACGCGAGCGGCGCGGGGAGCTTGATGCTCACCTCGCCGTCCGGGCTGATACGGATGGTCTCGTTGCCGTACCGCTTGCCGGACTCTCCGTCCGCCTGACAGAACCACCGCTCTGCCTCCCACCGCCCACGCCACTCAGGTTCCGTGAACCCGGCCTCGTCCAGGTGGTGGCGAGCCCGGGCCAGCCGCTTGCCGCCACGCACCACGTGCACGATGCCGGCCTCGCGGTCGGCCCGCGCGCCGGCCAGCCGGTCCTCCAGCACTCGCAGGCGCCGGGACTTCGCATGCCACTCCCGCTGGGACCGGTAGCCCCCGGGCGCCTTCTTCGTCCCCTTCTGCCCGATCGGCTGGGACAGGCGGCGCTCGATAGTGCGGACGCCCGCTTCCAGGGTCTGGACATGCGCCGACTGGCAGCGCCGGGCCAGCGCCCACTGGTCATGGGTGGCTTTGGTGATACTGCCCGCCCACCGCGACGACGACAGCGGCGTCAACTCCCGCTTCCGCCCCGCCCACGCCTCCCCGGAGTAGACCAAGGCGTCCCGGCAGCGTGTCTTGAGGTCCTTGGAAGCCAGCGACCCCAGATGCGCCCCCACCAGCCGCAGCACCTTCCCATCGCCCGGCGCCAGGTCTTTGAGGCGGGTCCGGACGGCCACACCACTCGGACCGGACGCGACGAACGGCGCCGCGATACTCCTCAGCTCACCCACCCCGTCACCCCCACCCGAACCCGCCCGAAGATCCCGTCGCCGTGGGAAACGAACACCACCCGGGAAGGTCACGCATTCGATGAGAGAACGTCAGTTCCCGGTGAAACCGTACCGAGGGAGTCCCGCCGTGCCGTCTTCCCGTCCCGCACTCGCCCCCGACGTCGCCGCCTTCTACCGCACCCACAGCACCTTCTCCGACCCCGGCGACCTCGCCCGGCTGTACGTCGACCTCCCCTCCGACCCCGCCCAACTCGCCCGTACAGCACGTGACTTGATGATTCACCGGGTCGAGGGAGACCTGTTCCGGCACACGCACCCCGCCGACCGGCTCCACCACGACGCCGACACCCGGTACCTCGACGACATCCTCCGGATCGTCATCGCGCGCGACGGCTCCCCGCTGACCCGGCGGCGCGCGGCCGGGGACCGGTTCGTCGGTGTGTGCCGTGACTTCGCGCTGCTGTACTGCTCGTTGCTGCGGCACAGCGGTGTCCCCGCCCGGGTGCGGTGCGGGTTCGCCGACTACTTCGAGACGGACGGCTTCCACTACGACCACGTCGTCACCGAGTACTGGGACGCCACGCGCGGCTGGCTCCTCGCCGACGCGCAGCTCACCGATCCCGAGGTCACCGCCGCCTGGCACGTCGACTTCGACCCGATGGACGTACCGCGTGACCGTTTCCAGGTCGCGGGCCGGGCCTGGCGGGACATCCGGGCCGGTGCCGCCGACCCCTCGACCTACGGGCTCCACCCCCCGGAGGAGGGGCCGTTGCACGGCGAGTTCTTCGTGGCCGGCAACGTACGGCTCGACCTCGCCGCGCTCAACAAGGTGGAGACCCTGCTGTGGGACATCTGGGGGACGGAGGCCGGGGAGGACGGCCGGTCCATGACCGACCCCCTCCGCGAGCTGTACGACCGGGTGTCACTGGTCGTCGCCCCCGACTCTCCCGGTGACATCTCCTTCGAGGCCGTCCGGCGGACCTTCGCCGAGGAGGACGGGGTGCGGACGCCGGAGACGGTGTTGCAGCTGTCCGAGTTCAACCCGCCGCGTCACGTCACCCTCCGCCCCTTCTGACGCCTACGCGACCGTCCGCAGGGCCGCCATTCCCACCCTCGCGCCCGCCGTCCCCCGGACCACCCGCCACGCGCAGGCCGCCATCAGCAGCTCGCCCAGCAGGTCCGGGTCGTCGATCTCCAGGCCCAGGAGGGATTCGATGCGTTCCAGGCGCTGGTAGAGGGACTGGCGGCCGATGTGCAGGAGGCTCGCTGTGCGCGTGGGTGAGCAGCCGTTGCGCAGATGGACCTCCAGGGTGCGGACCAGGTCGCTGGGGTGGGCCGCCTCCCACGCCAGGAGGGGGCTCAGTGCGTGCTGGACCAGACGGGTCAGGCGGTCGTGGTTGGCGTCGACGCCGCCTCGGGTCAGTTCCCGTTCGAGGGCGAGGGCCCTGGAGGACGTCACCAGGGGGCCCTGCGGGGCGTTCGGCTCCGGTGGCGGCACTGTCAGCGCCAGTTCCAGGGTCGTACGGGCCGCGCGCAGCGTCTCGCTCCAGCGCAGCCAGCCGCTGCCGACGTCGACGGCGTGACCCACGGCGACGGTGACGCCGGGGGCGGTCGCGGTGAGGCCCGGGGCGGCTGCCGTGCGAAAGGCGTCCTGCACCGCCCGTACCGGGTCGCGTAGCGGCTTCGCCCCGGGCCCCGGCAGGACCGCGACCAGGGAGAGTACGTCCCCCGGGAAGGCGGCCCGCAGTACCGCCCCGCCGAGGGTGCGCGCCGCCCGGTCCACCGCGCCGACGTCACGCGTGCCGTGCACGGAGACGCCGATCAGCCGGGCGCCGGGGCCGGGGTGGAAGCCGGCGAGGGCGGCGCGGGCCTCGACCTCGGGCTGGTTGAGGGCCTGGCCGTCGGCGAGGTCGGCGAGCAGGGCGGCGGTGTGGTCGTCGCCCCAGGGGCGGACCACCGTACGGCCGGACAGGCTCCGGGCGACGATCGCGCGGTTGGCGGCCTCCGTGATGCGTACGAAGGGGACGACCCGGCGCAGGGCGAGCAGGGGCAGGCCCAGACGGCGGGCCTCGTCCGTCACCTCGGGCGGCATCGCGGGGAGCGAGCGGCCGATCTCCACGGCCAGGCCGGCCGCGCCCCGGGCGGTCAGTTCGCGGACGTACCGGCGCCGTACCTCCTCGTCCGCGTCGACGAGACCGAAGCCGTTGGTCAGCAGCAGCTCGCCGCCGTCGAGGAAGTTGGCGCCCTCGTAGACCTCGCTGGTGGGGGTCCCCCCGCTTCGAGCGAAGTCGAGAAGAAGGGGGAGGACCCAGCGCACCGGACGGTCCAACGCGGCCTCGCCGGTGAGCAGTTCGGGCTCGGCGGCGCGGACCGGGTCGAGGGCCATGAGTTCACGGAGGGTGAGTGCGGACACGGGTGCCTCCCAGGGCGCTGACACTTCGTCCTGCTGCGGGATGCCCGGAGAGTACTTTCCGCACGTTGCCCCGGTGTTTCCGTCGAAGGAGAGTGAACCCATGGATCAGGGAGACCAGCTGGATCAGGCGCGGACACAGACACTGGCACAGGCACGCTCGTGGCTCGCCGTCGCCGTCGAGGAAGCCCGCGCCGGGCTCGCCGAGGGCGGTATCCCGATCGGCGCCGCCCTCTACGGGGCCGACGGCACGCTGCTCGGGCGTGGGCACAACCGGCGCGTCCAGGACGGCGACCCCTCGGCACACGGCGAGACGGCCGCGTTCCGGAATGCGGGACGGCAGCGCTCGTACCGTGGGACGACCATGGTCACCACGCTCTCGCCGTGCTGGTACTGCTCCGGTCTGGTGCGGCAGTTCGGTATCTCCCGGGTGATCGTGGGAGAGGCCGTCACCTTTCACGGCGGCCACGACTGGCTCGCCGAGCACGGCGTCGAGATCGTGCTGCTCGACGATCCCGAGTGCGTCGGCCTGATGCGCGACTTCATCAACAACAATCCCGCACTGTGGAATGAGGACATCGGTGAGTAGCTCCACGTCGGCCAGTAGCCCCACACCGGCACAGACCCCCGCCGCCCCCCGTATCCCGACCGTCGATCTGCGGCCCTGGCTGGCCGGTGACGCGGCGGTACGCGAGGAGATCGCCCGTACCGTCGACGAGGCCCTCCAGACCGCCGGATTCCTGCTGGTCACCGGGCACGGCGTCGACCCCGCCCTGCGCGCCGGCATCCGGGAGGCGGCCCGCGCCTTCTTCGCGCTGCCCGCCGAGGTGAAGAAGCGGTACGCGGCGAAGGTCGGCGGGCGGGGGTGGCTGGGTCCCGGCGCCGAGGCCAACGGATACTCGGAGGGTACGGAGACTCCGCCGGACCTCAAGGAGTCGCTGACCTTCGCGACCGACGAGCCGTTCGACGACCCGGCCGTCGACGCCGAGTGGTACGCGCCCAACGTCTGGCCCGCCGAGGCGCCCGAGCTGAGGAGGCTGTGCGAGGAGTATCTGCGGCGGATGGGCGAGCTGGAGAAGGAGCTGCTCACCCTCCTCGGGTCCGCTCTCGGGCTCGAACCCGACTTCTTCTCCCGGCACATGGACCATCCGACGTACGGCTTCAACATCAACTGGTATCCGGGGGTCGAGGTCGTCGGCGAGCCGGAGCCCGGGCAGTTCCGGATCGGGCCGCACACCGACTTCGGGACCGTCACCATCCTCGACCGGCAGGCCGGGAAGGGCGGGCTGCAGGTCTACACGGACGAGGGCGGCTGGGAGGACGCGCCCTTCGACCCCGAGGCGTTCACCATCAACATCGGTGACCTGATGGCCCGTTGGACCGGCGACCGCTGGCGCTCGGGCCGGCACCGGGTGCTGCCGCCGCCGGCCGACTCACCCGCCGAGGAGCTGATGTCCCTCGTCTACTTCGGCGAGTGCACCCCGGGCACGATCATCGAGTCGGTACCCGCGCCGGTGGGACGGGTCGCGTACGAGGTTTTCGACTCGCACGTCTATCTGCGGGGCCAGCTGGACTCGATCACGGTCGACTGAGTCGCCCAGGAAGACGCACAGGGAAGGCGTCCAAAGGTGAGCATCGGACCGATAATTTCGTAACACAACGGACATGCACCGATCTGGTCCGATGCAACTCCCTCTTCTTACACTGGCGTTGCGGTACTGCACAGCACACTGGACGCGGTAGGCCCTAGGGGGAGGGATGCGGTGCTCAGACGGCTGCACGGACGCGGGGCGCTCTTCGACACCGAACCGCCGGGGCTCGCGCCCCGGCTCGTCGGGCTGAGACCGCACCATCACATCGCCGCTCCCCTGGAGCATCCACACGAACCGCCTTTCGTGGTGCTCACCGCCGGGCGCGGACTCGGCAAGAGCGCGGTCCTCGGCGAACTGCGCGCCGCCTACCAGGGGCACACCCCGGTCGCGCTGATCGACTGCGAGGACCCGCAGTTCACCCGGTCGCCCGAGCGGCCCGCGCAGGCGTGGTCACCGCTCACGCAGGCGCTCCTCGTCATCGCCGAACAGCTCGCCGAACCGGTCACCGGCGCCCGGCGGCTCGCCTTCCCACGGCTGATGTCGGGCCTGATCGCGGTGGCCGCCGGCGGCTGGGGCGACGCCGACCGCGAGCGCATCCGCTGGGAGGTCCAGCGGATACTGCTGCTCAACGAGAGCGGCTCGTGGTTCACCGGGTTCGCCGCGCGCTGGGCGGGCCGGGTCGTCTCGAAGGCGGTCGCGGCGGCCATCAGTGACGACCCGCTGGTCTCGGCGGTCATCGAAGCCACTCTGGAGGCGATGACGGAACGTTCCGCGAGCACCCGGCAGCGCAGGGCGTCCACCTGGTACCGCGCGTATCCGAACGCCGGTGACCGTGCCGAACTCGGACTCCGCCTGCTCTCCGACCACTTCAGGGCCGGCGGCACCTCGCGCGAGCACGCCGAGCGCTATCTCGTACGGGCCCTGCTCGCCGACCTCACCGACGCCTACGCCGGGGTGCGGGCCCATCTGCAGCGCCTGGGCCGCCCGCTCGTCCTGGTCGACAACGCGCAGGGCGCACCGGGGCGTGAACTCGTCGAGCAGGTACTGCGCGACCGCGCGGAGGGCGTCATCGACCAGGTCGCGTTCATCGCCGCCCTGCGCGGCAGCGGCCGGTCCGCGCTGCGCAACGCGGTACGCCGGGACCTGCGCGAGACCGGTCAGCGCACCCGCTGGACACCGGGCGACACGGTGTCCTCCCGGGCCCTGCTGGTGTCGCTGCCGCCGCTGACCTCCGACGACACACTGCACATCGTCGACGCGGTCTGTACGGGCACAGCGGTCCCCGTGCCCGCCGAACTCCCGCCCGCCACCCACCGGTTGACCTGCGGCAACCCGCTCGGCATCGCCCTGCTCGCCGAGTCGGCCCGGCAGAACCTGCCCCGACTGCCGCCCACCGCCCCCTTCGGCGCCCTGCTCACCGCCGAACTCGTCCTGCACGAGGACCGCGAGGGCCGTCCCGCCTACCGCGAACTCCTCGACCGGCTCGTCCCCGCCGACCGGATCGACGAACTGACCGTGCTGGCCGCCGCCCACGACCACGACTCCGCCTGCGCGCTCGCCGCAGCCCAACTCCCCGACGACTTCGGCCCGTCGAGCGTCCGCGCGCTGGAGACCCGGCTCGTGACGGAGGGACTGCCCGTCGTCCCCGGTCAGTTCGTCGGCGACGCCTTCGTCCGCACCCTGCTCCTGCTGCGCCTGCACCACCGGCACGCCGACCACGGCAAGTGGCGGGACGTCCACGAGACCCTCATCCAGCACTACGAGGGACCCGAACCGTCGAAGGCCCGTTACCGCCTCCACCACGAACTCGCCCTCGGCGACACCGGACCGGCGGTCGCGTATCTGCGCGACACCTTCCACACCCTCGACACCGGCACCTGGCTCGAAACGCTGCTGTTCGTCGCGTCCGCGCCCTACTTCCACGCCCATGACGCCGAGGGCCACGACTTCGTCGGCGGCGACCACCAGCGCGCCCGCATCGCCTTCGGCCACACCGACGCCGAGCAACGGCCGCCGGACGACGTGGACGCCGTACTGCATCTGCGGGTACGCCGACTCCTGCACGCCGTCTGGCAGTTGACCGACCCGCTGGTGCTGCCCGAGCGAAAGCTGTGCGACCGGCTGCGCTACGAGCTGGAGCAGCTGTCCAACGACCCGCGCGCGAGCAACGCGCTGCTGTGGCAGGCCTCGCAGGAGTGGCCCGAGGCGGCGCTGGCCGGCCGGCCGCTGCGCACCCCGGGCGACGAGGACGCCGACGACCGGAACAGGAACGACGGAGGCGTGTGATGGCTCGCTCGGGGTTCAGGGGTGTCGGGGCGTGGCTGCGTGAGGGGGTCTGGGCGATCCCGCTGCGCCGCTATCTGGCCCTGCTGGTCACGGTGGCGCTGGTGGCCGGGATCGGGTTCGCGGTCAGGTCGCTCACGCACGACGACCGTGCCTGCGCGCCCGGGGTCGTGCGTCCGGCGGACAGTGACGAGTGCGTGGGCGTCTCGACGACCGACTACGCCTTCGGACGCGAGCAACTCGCCGACACCATCAGGGCGATCGACCGCGAGAACGACTCGCTCGTGCAGGGCAAGGTCGGTTACGTCACCGTCGCCCTGTTCGAGCCGTTCACCGCGAACGACGCGGACATCCTCGGGGATGTGCTGCACGAGCTGCAGGGCGCGTATCTCGCCCAGTGGAAGGTGAACCACGACGCGAACGGCGAGGGTCCGCCGATCCGGCTGGTGCTGGCCAACCCGGGCCGTACGGGCGCCTATTGGGGGCACACGGTCGACCAGCTGGAGCGGATGACGACGGCCTCGGACCGGTTGCGCGCGGTCACCGGCATAGGGCTGAGCACGGCGGAGAACACAGAGGCCGTCAGGGAGCTGACGAAGCGCGGTATCCCCGTCGTCGGCACGTCCATCACCGCCGACAGCCTCGCCAACGGCCAGCAGGGCAGCCCGCAGGGCCCGAAGCCCTTCCCGGGGCTGGCCCGCACCGCCCCCACCAACACCGACGAGGCCCGTGCGCTCGCCTCATTCGCCAAGGTGGCGGCCGACAGCGCGGTACTGGTGTACGACGATCCGGGCGACCCGTACACGCTCACGCTGCAGGCGTCGTTCGAGAAGCTGCTGACCAAATCCCGCTACCAGCCGTGGCCCTTCACCCCGCCCACCGACCGCACCAAGGAGGGGACCACCGCCAACGACTTCCGGCAGATCAGGGAGCTGGTGTGCGACACCGCGCTCGGCGTGAACACCATCCTGTTCGCCGGACGCCACACCCAGCTGCGCCAGTTCATCAACGCGCTCGGCAAACGCGGCTGCATGCAACGGGAGTTCACCATCCTCACCGGGGACGACGCCTCGTACCTCACCGGCGACAAGAAGCTGGACCCCGAAGCCCTCAAGCACGGCGTCTCGGTGCGTTACAGCGCGCTCGCCCACCCGGACGCCTGGCTCAGGAACCCCCCGAAGACCGGGGGTTCTGCGGCGGACGCCCGGGAGCTGAACGAGCTGCTGACCGCCGCCCAGGGCAACAGGACCGGCAAGAGCGACAGGCCCTCACCGATCGGCGCCGTCGACCTGGAGGACGGTCAGCTCATCGTGGCGTACGACGCGATGCGGCTCACCGTCGAGGGCATCCGCGAGGCCACCCCGCGAGGCCGGACGGCGCCCACCCTCGCCGACGTGGGCGACGAGTGGACGCTCATCAAGGGCTCGTCGGGCCGGGTGAACGGCGCGAGCGGCTGGATCTGCCTGGACAACTACGGCAACCCGTACGACAAGGCGGTGCCGATCGTGGAGCTGACCCCCGACCGGCACGCCCGCTTCGTCGAGATCGCCTGGCCGACGGGCAGGTCCCCGGAGAAGGACTGCCTGCCGCCGTCGTAGCCGGCGAGTCACACGCCCGCGTAGGAGTGCTTGCCCGTGACGAAGATGTTGACGCCGTAGTAGTTGAAGAGGAAGCACGCGAACGCGATCAGGGCGATGTACGCGGCCTTGCGGCCCTTCCAGCCGGCCGTGGCGCGGGCGTGCAGGTAGGTGGCGTAGGCGACCCAGGTGATGAACGCCCAGGTCTCCTTGGGGTCCCAGCCCCAGTAGCGGCCCCACGCGTCGCCCGCCCAGATCGCGCCCGCGATGATCGTGAACGTCCACAGGGGGAAGACGGCGGCGTTGACGCGGTACGAGAACTTGTCGAGGGACGCCGACGCGGGCAGCCGCTCCATGACGGAGGTCGCGAAGGTGCCGGGCTTGCCGCCGGACGCGAGCTTGTTCTCGTAGGAGTCCTTGAAGAGGTACAGGATCGTGGCGACCGCGCCCACGTAGAAGACGGCGCCGCAGAGGATCGCCGTGGAGACGTGGATGTACAGCCAGTACGAGTGGAGCGCGGGCACGAGCTGGTCGCTGGCCGTGTAGAGCACGGTGACGGCGAGACCGAGGTCGAGGAGGACGGTCGTGACCAGGGGGAGGCCGAGCCAGCGGATGTCCTTCTTCAGCGCGAGGAAGACGAGGTAGACGGCCACGGCTGTGGTCGAGAAGGTGAGGTTGAACTCGTACATGTTGCCCCACGGCGCCCGCTGCACGGACAGCGCGCGGGCCAGCACCCCGGCGAACTCGACCAGGAACGCGACCACGGTGAGCGACACGGCGATACGCCCGTACAGGTCGCCCTGCTCGTCGCCGCCGTGGGCGCCGGGCCCGTCCGGCACGTCCCGGGCGCCGGCGGCGGCCCGCACGACGACCTTCGGCCGCTCCATCACGGCGGTCCCGCCGGCGTTCTTGACGGTCACCTCGGGCGCCTTCGCCCCGGCCGCCCCGGCCGGCTTCGCGGTGAGCGCGGCGGCCGTCCGGCTGACCTTGCTGCGGCTGCCGAAGATCCACTCGGCGATGTAGGTGAAGAAGGCCAGGGTGTAGACGGCCATCGACGAGTAGATCAGCGTGTTGCTGATGTTCGCGAGGTGCTCGTTGGTGGCGGTGGCGAGAGTCATCATTTACTTCTCAGCCCCTTCAGCAGGTACGGCTTGAGGATCGGGGACGGGTTCACTGGTGGCGGCGTCGGCGTCGGGCGCGCCCTGCGCCTGGTCGTACAGGGTCCCGGCGAGGTCGCCGAGTTCCTCGGGCACCTTGGCGGACTCGCTGCGGCCGAGGCCGCCCATCTCGACGACGGTGACGCCGTCCGGGCCCTTCACCGCCCGCACCCACACCCGTCGGCGCTGGATGAACAGGGAGCCGGCGAGGCCGAAGATGGCGACGATCGCGCCGCCGAGCGCCCAGCCGGCGGCGGGCTGCCGGGTGACCTGGAAGTTGGCCCATTCCCGGGTGCCCTCGTAGGTGATCGAGCCGGCGCCGCCCGGGAGCTTCATGGTCTCGCCCGGCTTCAGGTTCTCGCGCACCTGCTTGCCCTTGGAGTCCTTGTAGGCCTTCATGTGGGTCTTGTCGAGCTGGTACACGCTCTGCGGAAGACCCGCGTTGACCCCGAGGTCGCCGTGATAGGGCGCCAGGTTCAGCACCGGGTTCTCCAGTGCGGGGAACTGCGAGGCGATCTCGTTGCCCGGCACGTACGTGGGCAGGAAGAAGGCCTGGATGCCGAGCTGTTCCTCGACGCCCTTGGGGTCGCGGTAGCCGTCCATGACCTTGATCGCACCCGAGGAGGTGACGTTGGAGTCGAGGGGGAGGAGGGCCACGGGCTGGTCGAAGACGATGTCGCCCTTGCCGTCGCGGACGGTGATGACGGGCGCGTAGCCGTGGGCGGTGAGGTAGACCTTCGAGTCGCCGACCACCAGCGGCTCGTTGACCTTGATGGTGCGCTTCTTGTGCTTGCCGTACGCGCCCACGCTGTAGTCGAGGTCGGCCTCGTAGGTGCGCGGGGTGCCGCGGTTGGGCCCCGACTCCTCGTACGTGCCCTTGAAGTCCTTCAGGTTGAAGCTGAAGGGGTCGAGGTCGTCGGTGTTGAAGAGGGTGCCGGACTTGAAGTCGTCGTACTGGGTGAGCGTGTTGGAGAAGCCGTCGCCCTCGAGGATCAGCTTGTTGCCCTCGGACTTGTACAGCTGTCCCCAGGCGAACGAGGTCAGCATCACGATCAGCGCGATGTGGAAGGCGAGGTTGCCGACCTCGCGCAGATAGCCCTTCTCGGCGGCGACCGCGTCCCCGGCGAGATACGCCCGGAAGCGGCGCTTCTTCAGCAGTACGAGGGCTGCCTCGCGGATCTGCTCGGGCTCGGCCTCCGTACGCCATGTCGTGTAGGCGGGCAGCCGGTTCAGGCGGCGGGGGGCGCCCGGCGGGCGGCTGCGCAGCTGGCCCACGAACTGCCAGGTGCGGGGCACGATGCAGCCGATGAGGGAGATGAACAGCAGGATGTAGATCGCCGAGAACCACACCGAGCTGTAGACGTGGAACAGGCCGAGCTTCTCGTAGAGCGGCCCGAGGAAGCTGTGCCGCTTCATGAAGTCGGCGACCTTGGTCGCGTCCGTCCCGGACTGCGGGATCAGCGAGCCGGGGATCGCCCCGAGCGACAGCAGGAACAGCAGCAGCAGCGCGACCCGCATCGAGGTGAGCTGGCGCCAGAACCAGCGGGCCCAGCCGATGACACCGAGGCCTGGCAGGCCCGGCGCGTCCTCCTGAGGGGCGGTGGACAGCTGGGAGGCGGCGGCGCCGAGGTCCTGGTCGTCACCGCTCTCGGGGGCGGGGGCAGGCGTGCTGCCGGTGGTGGTGCTGTTGCTCATCGGTCAGATCCCCACAGTGAAGCCGTTGGACCAGGTCTGCATCTCCTGCACCAGACGGTCCCACGCGCCGGTAAGGAGCAGCACACCGGTAAGGATCATCATCGTGCCGCCGATGCGCATGACCCAGACATAGTGGCGCTTGACCCAGCCGAAAGCACCGAGCGCCTTGCGGAAGGCGACCGCGGCGAGCACGAAGGGGACACCGAGGCCGATGCAGTAGGCGACCGTCAGTACGGCCCCGCGTCCCGCGCTGGCCTGGTCGAAGGCGAGGCTGTTGACGGAGGCGAGGGTCGGGCCGATGCAGGGCGTCCAGCCGATGCCGAACAGCGCGCCGAGGAGGGGGGCGCCGACCAGTCCGGTGGCGGGCTTCTTGTGGAAGCGGAACTCGCGCTGGGTGAGCCAGGGCATCATGCCCATGTAGAAGACGCCCATGAGGATCATGAGGACGCCGAGCACCTTGGACAGCGTGCCCTGGTGCTCCTGCAGCGTCTGCCCGAAGTATCCGAACAGGGCCCCCGTGGACACGAACACCGCGGTGAACCCGAGCACGAAGAGCGAGGCCCCGGCGACCATCCGCCCCTTGCGGGCCTCGCCGAGATCGGTACCGGTGACACCGGTGACGTACGACAGATAGCCGGGTACGAGAGGCAGCACGCACGGCGAGAAGAAGGAGACGAGGCCGCCGAGCAGGGCGATCGGCAGGGCCAGTATCAGGGCCCCGCTCATCACGGTCTCGTTGGGCTCGGTGATCGAGGCGGCGAGCGTGACGAGGGCGGGCGCCTGGGACATCCCGCTCACGTCACTTCTCCGTGAGGACGGGGTCGATCATCTTGCGCAGGTTGTCCTCGCTGAGGGCTTCGAGCGCGCGGGCGGCGATCTTCCCCTCCCGGTCGAGGACGATCGTGGAGGGGATCAGCTTCGGGTTGAGCGTGCCCTTCTTGAAGCGGAGCATCAGCTTGCCCGTGGGGTCGTACAGACTCGGGTACGTGACCCCGTACCCCTTCTCGAAGGCGAGCGCCGGGCGGGTGCTGGTGTCGCGGGTGTTGATGCCGACGAACTCGACGCCCTTGCCCTTGAGGTCGGCGGAGACCGCGACGAAGTTCTTCGCCTCCAGGCGGCAGGGTCCGCACCACGAACCCCAGATGTTGATGACGACGACCTTGCCCTTGTAGTCGGCCACGTCGAGCTGCTTGCCGTCGATGGTCTCGCCGGAGAGGTCGGGCGCGACGGACCGTTTCCCCTGGCCGACGTGCGCGATGCCGTCGTTGCCGGTGACGAAGTTGGTGTCGCCCGAACCCCCGGACGTACCGCCCGAGCCGCACGCGGTCAGCGCCAGCGCGGAGGCGGCGACAGCGGCGGTGAGCAGGGCGGCTCGACGGCTACGGGCATGACCACGAGGACGGTTCGAGCACAGGGGGACACGGCTGTCGGCACTCATGTGAAAAGTTTCGCATGTCCGTTCCGAGGATCTTGCGCACCCCCCTGGAGGGCGACTGCGCCATCCCTGGGGACGACCCCCGGACCCCCAGCAGACAAGCAGGTCGGCTGGTAGGACCGGCGTGCGCGCTGAGACGCCAATCAGAGCAGACCCGCATTTCAGGCGGCCTTTCCGGTCCCTTCGGTGCCGGCGGTGGCAGGAGCGTTCGCGGTCTTCTGCGGGTCGGCCAGGAAGCCGTTCCAGCCGCCCACCGGCTGCTGCCCGACATCGAGGGTCCGCAGCTTCTCCAGCACCTCGGGCTTCTGTACGTCCATCCAGTCGACGAACTGCCGGAACGAGACGAGCCGGACGTCCTCGCCCTTCTCCTTCTCCCGCGCGATGTGCTTGAGCGCGGCCTCGACGGCGTCCATGTAGATGCCGCCGTTCCAGTGCTCGAAGTGGTTGCCGACGAAGAAGGGGGCACGGTTCGTCTCGTACGCCCGCTGGAAACCGGCGATGTAGGCGCCGGCGGCCTGCTCGCGCCAGGCCGGGTAGTTGTAGGCGGGGGCGTTGGTCGAGTTGATCGACTGGTTGGCCAGCATGTTGTAGTCCATGGAGAGGACCTCGAACTTACGGCCGGGGAAAGGTATCGCCTGGAGGGGCAGGTCCCAGACGCCGTTCGTCTTCGTGGGCCACACCTGCCGGCCGCCGGGCGAGGAGGCGTCGTAGCGCCAGCCGAGGGCGCGGGCGGTGGGGAGCAGGTTGTTCTGGCCGAGGAGGCAGGGCGTACGGCCGCCGATGAGCTCACGGTCGTAGTCGAAGGGGAGCGCGGGCAGGTCGGTCCACCCGGTGTTGGTGCGCCACTCCTTCACGAAGCCCTTGGCCTGCTGTATCTCGCTGCGCCACTGCTGGGGCGTCCAGTTGGCGACCGTGCCGTGGCCGGAGCAGAAGTGGCCGTTGAAGTGGGTGCCTATCTCGTGCCCGTCGAGCCAGGCCTGCCGGACGTTGGTGAGGGTCGCCTTGACGTGCTCGTCGGTGAGGTAGCCGATGTCGGAGGCGCCGGGGGCGTTGTTCGGCGGGAGGTACTTGCGCTTCTGCGACTCGGGGAGGAGGTAGAGCCCGGAGAGGAAGAAGGTCATGTGGGCGTCGTGCGTCTTCGCCAGCTCCAGGAAGCGCGGGAAGAGGCCGTTGCCGACCTCTCCGGCCCCGTCCCAGGAGAAGATCACGAACTGCGGCGGGGTCTGGCCCGGCTCCAGCGGCACGGGCCTGCCGGGCTGGTGGGGCTGCTTGCCGGTGAAGGAGGTGGAGCCGTCGCCTATGGGCCTGGCGGTGGCGGTGGGCGACGGCTTGCCGGAAGGTCGCTTCTTCCCACCGGAACCTCCTGACCCCTTCGACCCGTCTTGCAGAACGGTTCCACAGCCGGCGGTACCGAGAGCGGCGGCGGCTCCGAGGCCGAGGCCGAGCGCACCCCGCCGACTGAAGCCGCCGACGCCGTCACCGTTCTTGTCGTGCATGGGGTCCCCATTCGTCGTACTCGCTGATGGTCACCCAGTCAGAGGGGACGACGAACAGGGAGGTTCCCCGTATTGTCACGCACTTCGGAACAATTGCAACAACTGTGTCACTAATCACTCAAGAGACGAAAGTTTCCGAAGTGTTGGTTGAAGGCGTGAAAGTCGTGAAAGACGGCGCTGAGCGATTACGCCCCGAAGGCCTTGTCCTTACCCTTCACCGGCTTGGCGCCCGCGAGCAGATGGGCCGGGACGAGGTCACGGGCGGGCTCGGCGTAACCGATCGACACGATCCTGTCGCCACGGTAGGTGAAGGTGGTCAGGGAGGCGAGCGTGCACTGCCGCTTGCGCGGATCGTGCCAGAGCCGCCGCCGCTCCGCATAGCTGCGCACGATCCAGATCGGCAGCTGATGACTGACGAGCACGGCCTCGTGCCCACGCGCGGCGTCCTTGGCGGCGTCCAGCGCCCCCATCATCCGTACGACCTGATCGACGTACGGCTCCCCCCAGGACGGCTTGAACGGGTTGACCAGGTGCTTCCAGTTCTCGGGCCGCTTGAGGGCTCCGTCCCCGACACCGAAGGTTTTCCCCTGGAAGACGTTCTCGGCCTCGATGAGCCGCCCGTCGGTCGCGATATCGAGCCCGTGCGCCTTGGCGATGGGCGTCGCGGTCTCCTGCGCCCGCTCCAGCGGGGAGGCACCGACGTACGTGACATCGCGCGAGGCGAGGTGCTCGGCGACCCGGTCGGCCATCCGCCGGCCCAGCTCGGAGAGGTGGTAGCCGTCCAGCCGCCCGTACAACACCCCGTCGGGGTTGGCGACTTCACCGTGCCGCATGAGGTGTACGACGGTGATGTCGGCGCTGGAATCGTTCGTCCCACTGTTGATGTCGCTCATGCTGCTGTGGCCTCCGCCGCCGCACGGGCCGCCGCCGGAAGGGCGTCGGCGATTTTCTGGATGGCCCGCTCGTCGTGCGCCGTGGAGACGAACCAGGACTCGAAGGACGACGGCGGGAGATAGACGCCGTCCGCCAGCATGGACTGGAAGAACGCGGTGAAGCGGAACGACTCCTGCGTCTTGGCGTCCTCGTAGTTGCGCACCGGCCGGTCGGTGAAGAACACGGAGAACATGTTGGAGGCGTTCTGCACGGTGTGCGCGACGCCCTCCTTGCCGAGCGCCTCGCCGACCAGCCCCTGGAGCTGCGCGGAGACGGCGTCGACGGTGACGTACGCGGCCTCGTCGAGCAGCCGCAGCTGGGCGAGCCCGGCGGCGGTCGCGATCGGGTTACCGGAGAGGGTGCCGGCCTGGTAGACGGGCCCGGCGGGAGCGAGATGGGCCATGACGTCGGCGCGTCCCCCGAAGGCGGCGGCGGGGAACCCACCGCCCATGACCTTCCCGAAGGTCATGAGATCGGGCCGGACGCCGTCGATCCCGTACCAGCCGCTCCGACTGGTCCGGAACCCGGTCATGACCTCGTCGGACACATACAACGCGCCATTGGCGGCACACGCGTCCTTGAGCCCCTGGTTGAACCCGGGCAGCGGCGGTACGACGCCCATGTTGCCCGGGGAGGCCTCGGTGATCAGGCAGGCGATCTCGCCGGGGTGCGCGGCGAAGGCGGCGTGCACGGCGTCGAGGTCGTTGTAGGGGAGCACGATGGTGTCGCCGGCCTGGGCGCCGGTGACGCCGGGGGTGTCGGGCAGCGCGAACGTGGCGACACCGGAGCCGGCCGCAGCCAGCAGCGAATCGACGTGACCGTGGTAACACCCGGCGAACTTGATCACCTTGGAGCGCCGGGTGAACCCGCGGGCGAGGCGGATCGCCGACATGGTGGCCTCGGTCCCGCTGGACACGAGCCGTACCTGCTCAAGGGGGTCGATACGGGCGACCATCTCCTCGGCGAGAGCGACCTCGCCCTCCCCCGGCGTACCGAAGGACGTACCGCGCGACACGGCGTCCTGGACGGCGGCGATGACCTCCGGGCGGGAGTGCCCGAGGATCATCGGCCCCCAGGAGCAGACCAGGTCGACGTACTCGCGCCCGTCGGCGTCGGTGAGATACGGGCCACGCCCCGACACCATGAACCGGGGCGTACCGCCCACGGCTCGGAAGGCACGCACCGGCGAGTTGACCCCGCCGGGTGTGACTCGCGTCGCACGGTCGAAGAGGCCCTGAGAGACGGGCGCTTCATAGGGATAGGGCAACCCACTCGCCGTTCCGCCGGCTGCCCCGCTGGTTGACCCGCTTGACGTTTCGCTCATGACCTGCGACTTCTCCGACTTCTCGGACTCCGGTTGCCAGTGACCCCCTCAGGGTAGGCGGCCGGAGGGCGGGGCGCGGGCCTCACCCGTCTGCGAAACTGGGACCGGACACACACGAGGTACACAGAGACACGCAGCTCATCGAGCCGTACATACGGACGATGGGCGGATGATGGTGTTCAGAGGCTGCGAAGATCCTGCGGACAGGTGTTTCAACGCACGTTTCGGCGGGCGGACGTGGGGGAGGTCACTGACACGATGATCGGGTTGCGCGACGGGGCTCGCGCGTCCTAGAACAGCAGTCGGGTGGAGATATGCATCGCGGTGGCGGACTGGGCGAGGGGACTGACGACCTGGGTCCTCGACGTGCCCGGCGGGGAAGGCACCGACGCGACGTGGAGGAAGCGGCAGCGGCAGAAGCGGCACGACAGGCGCAGGCCCCTGGAATGGGTCCTGGGCAGGGGATCGGTCCTGGGCAGATCCCCGGGTCGACGGTTTCGAACGGTGTGCCCGAGAGCGTCGACCGGAGGGTCGAGCGACTCCGGGCAGCGAGCGGGAATGGTGGTCGGGTGGGGGTGACGTACAAATACTTCGGCGCACCGGACGGCGCCACGGCAGCCCGCGTCCCGATCTCGATGCGCCCCGAGGAACTCGGCGGCGACGAACTCGGCATGAACGGCATGTTCACCAAGATCAAGCCCGAGACGATGGCCGCGATGGTCCTCACGGGCATCGAGGGCGTCCCCCTCAACAAGGTGCCCCCGCTGGAACTCGTGGTCCTGCACCCGGACTACGCGGTCGTGAAACTCCCGATGACCGTCGTCGACCCGCTACGGGGCATAGGCGAGGAGGCGGTCGGCGCGGCAGCCTTCATCTGGTCGACGGTGCCGGACCGGGGCGGACCTCGGGACGCCTTCAACGTCTACCAACTGCTGCACGAGTGGCAGGACTTCAGCCATCGGTTGCATGAGGCGGGGCATCAGCCGTATTGCCTTGTGTGGCCGTGAGGTGAGGTCCTGACGGTAGGCCGGTAAGCGGTAGCGGGCGGGGTTCTCGGACCCCGCCTTTTGCGTGTCCCCGGAGGAGCCGTCGGGCGGCCGGGGCAGGTTGAGGGCCCGCACGACAGCGCTGATCACGGTCGCGCGGACACCCTGGGAGCGAGCAGCTCCAGCACTTCCTCCCAGCGGTAGCGGTCGGCCCCGCCCCCGGCCTTCGGCCGGTGAGGTTCGTACGAGCCGATCAGGACGCCCATCTCACGCAGCCGTTCCAGGCTCTGGCGGTAGGCGGGGTGGGCGGCCTGGGCGGAGTTCAGGTACGGCAGTACGGCGATCGGGATGTCCATGGCGGGTGCTTCGCACAGGATGCCCAGGGCGAGATTGTCGGAGATCCCGGCGGCCCACTTGTTGACGGTGTTGAAGCTGGCCGGCGCGACGGCGATCGCATCCGCAGGCCGGGTCGGACGCGGTTGGCCCGGTGATCGCCACGCTGAGCGGATGGGCTGGCCTGTCTGGGCCTCGACCGCTGCCGCGTCGAGGAAGCCGAGCCCTTGCGGGGTGGCGACCACGCCGACATCCCAGCGTCGCTCGTGTGCTGCGGTGATCAGTCTGCCGACGTCGGCGGCGACCCCGGCCGCGCAGACGACGATCTGGAGGAACGGCTTGTGGGGCTGATCACTCACGCGGGCACTCCCAGTTGACGACTGAAGTGGTGCAGCTCGGGCAGCGCCCGGCGGCGGTCACGGGCTGCCATGTCGGCGACCAGCTCGCGTACGGCCGGGCGGCGGATGTCCTGTGCCGCACAGCTCTCAGCGATCCGCAGGGCCTGGTAGCCGTCGGCGAGCCTGCCCTGCTGACTGTAGGCGCGGGCGGCCTCCACCCAGAGCGCGGCCCGGCGTTCGGGGACGGGAATGTGCCGCCGCATGAGTGGCCGTGCGGTTTGCAGCGCGATGCCGGCGTCGCCGAAGGAGACGGCCGCACTGATCTCGTGCAGTGCGACGTTGGTGGGGCTGAAGTTCGCCCAAGCATCGGGCCGGTCAAAGGCGACGTAGCGAGCCACCTCCTTGGCCTCGGTGAGGAAGTCATGGGTGGTCGCGCGGTCGCCGTTTCTGCTGGCGGCGGTCGCCCCGCGAAGCAGCAGGAGACCGACCGCTGACAGCGTTCTGACAACCGACTACCTGGCCGACAGCCATCTCGGCGGACGGACGCATCAAGCCGGGCTGCGGCTCGGCCAAGCCGTACGCCGCGTCCTGGCCACACCCTTGCCGGGCTTTGTCGATGCCACCGAAGGAGTCGAGCAATGATCCTCACCGGGCCCGAGATCACCGCCGCTGCCAGCGACGGACGCCTGACCATCGCCCCCTTCGAACCGGGGCAGGTCAACCCCAACAGCTACAACGTCCGCCTCGGCCCCACCCTGCTGATCTATACCGAGACCGTGATCGACGCCCACCGTCCCAACCCCACCCGCGAGGTCGAGATCGGGAAGGGCGGATACGTGCTCCAACCCGGCGAGCTGTACCTCGGGCACACCGTCGAACAGGTCGGCTCCGACACCTTCGTACCGCTGTTGTTCGGCCGCTCCTCCGTAGGCCGACTCGGACTGTTCGTCGAGATCACCGCCCCGATCGGCGACATCGGCTTCCACGGCCAGTGGACGCTGATGCTGTCGCCGGTCCGCCCGTTACGGGTGTACGCGGGCATGAGGATCGGGCAGATCATGTTCTTCGTCTCCACCGGCGACATCGCCCTCTACCAAGGCAAGTACCAAGCCGCCGTCGGCCCACAGCCGTCCGCGTACTGGCGTGACGCGGCCCGGCTCAAGGCGGTTGCCTCGTGATCCTCACCGGCCCCGCGATCAGCGCCGCGATCCAGTCCGGCGAAATCACGATCGAACCGTACGACCCCGCCTTCCTCTCTCCGAACGCCTACGACTGGCGGCTCGGCGACACCATCCGCATCTGCGACGGCGACCTGGACGCGGCCGTCCCCACCGAGTTCACCGAGCAGGCCATTCCTGCCGGGGGCCTGGTGTTGAAGCCTGGCACGCTCTACTTGGGCGTCACGCTGGAGAAGACCGGCTCCGAGACGTACGCCCAGATGCTCAACGGCGACCGAACCATCGGCGCGCTCGGCGTCTGGGTCCACGTCTCCGCCCCGCTCGGCCATCAAGGTCATGCCATCCGCTGGACCCTGGAGATCCGCGCCGCCAGGCCGGTCCGCATCTACGCGGGCATGACCTTCGGCAAGCTCGTCTTCCTTACCGCCTTCGGTGCGTCAGCCAGCTACCAGCAGCAGGACGGCAAGTACGCGGCGACGGACGGCATCGACATCTCCCGCCTCTACGAAGAGATCCCCGGAGGAGTCCTGTGAGCCCGCATCCAACCACCGGGCCGCTCGTCGCTACCCTGCTGGACCTGCCCGCCCGAAGCCCGGGCGGCAGCGTCGAACTCTTCCTCGACCTCTACACCGGCGACCGGCCCCTCATCCCCGCACGCGCGTTCATGCTGGGCCGGTCCAGCCCCAGACACCGCGTTCCCGCCGGGCTTGACCTACTGCCCGTCGCCGGAAAGTGCCTGGAAGGCCCGGCCTTCGGCCGCTACGTCACAGCCCTGCGCGAGGCTCTCACAGCAGCAATCGACCCAGCGCAGATCAGCGTCCTGCACCTCCAACACCTGGCCTTCGGCGCCGCTTCCGCCCTGATCCGGGCTCTGCCCTTGCAACCCCGCATCGCCCTGGTACACGGCACAGACCTGATCTTCGCCGAGGCCCACCGCGACCAGCTTCAGGTACTACGCGAGACCGCCAAGGCCGCCGATGCCATCGTCGTACCCACGGGCGCGATGGCCGACCACCTCCTCAAACTCGCCCCACAGGTCGACCGCCGAAAGATCAGCCACATCCCCTGGGGAATCCCAGACCCCCTGATCACCGATCCACCGGCTCGACCCACCCGTACCTTGTCCAGCCACCTACGGCTGCTGTACGCAGGACGACTGACCGCAGAGAAGGGCGTAGATGCCCTGGTCAAGAGCCTGGCTCCCGTGACCGGAGTCGAACTGAGTATCGCCGCACCCCGGGCTCAGTTCCAGGCCCTTGCCCCGCTCCTGCAACGGGCCGGAGTACGGGCTCGTTACCTCGGCTGGCTACGCCGTCCACAACTGTGGAAGGCGTTCGCCGAGCACGACGTGCTGGTCATACCGTCCACCACCCTGGAGGCCATGGGCCTGGTCGCGCTGGAGGCCCAAGCCTGTGGACTGCCCGTCCTCTACCAACCCGTACCCGGCCTCAACGAGACTCTCGCCGCCTCCGGAGTGGCCACCGATTTCACAAACTCGGCTGCCCTCACCCGCGATCTGGATCGCCTGCGAACCTCTCCCGGTCTTCTGTCCGCGCTGCGGCAGGCGGGCTGTGCGAACGCCGCCCCGCTACCCGCTCTCGGCGACCGCGCAGGCCCTGACCGACCTCGGCCACCGACTCTCCTGAACAGGCGCCGTGAACCGGGCCTGCGACTGATAGACCGCTGAATACTCGCTCACAACGACGCGCCCGACGGGGATGTCCGCTAGGTCCAGCGCCCCGCCAGGGGCAAAGGCAGGGACCGTCCTGCCTTTGCCCGAGTCGACACGCCATTGCCCCACCCCTCCCACCCGCGTCACTACGCTGACCGGCGGGATGCCCACGGCGAACAGGGAGACCATGACGTACCGCACCGACCGCATCGAACAGCTCCTGAGTGAAGGCGTCCGCGACAAGGTCTACCCCGGCGTTGTATGGGCCGTCGGCGACGCCGCCGGAACTCGCGCCCACGGCACCGCTGGGGTCCTCGACCCCGAGCAACCGGAGGTGCTTGTGCGGCCCAACACTGTCTTCGACGCCGCCAGCCTCACCAAGATCCTCGCCGTATGGTCCTCCGTCGGCGCCCTCTGGGAAGAAGGCAAGCTCGACCTCGACTCTCCCCTCGGCGCCTTCTGGCCCGAGGTCGAAGGCCACTCGCTCGGATCGGTGACCGCTCGCCACCTGCTGACCCACACGGCCGGTGTTCCCCCGCGGGCCCAACTCAAGAACCTTTACGGCACCGACCCGCAGGACATCCGCGACGGCGTACTGCAGGAAGCACTGCACCGCCAGCCCGGCGAGGCTGTCGAGTACACCGACCGGGCCGCCCTCATCCTCGGCTACCTCGCCGAACACCTCTCCGGACAGCGCCTCGGCCAACTCGCCTTGGAGCGGATCTGGCAGCCGCTGGGCATGAACACCACCCAATTCGGGCCGCTGCCTGCCGAGATTGCCACGCGGTGCGCGCCGACCGAACTCGACCAGGACACCGACACCCATCTCAAAGGCATCGCCCACGATTTCTCCGCACGGCTCCTGGGTGGCGTGTGCGGCATCGCCGGCGTCTTCACCGTCCTCGACGACCTCGCCGCTTTTTTGCGCTACATGCTGGGCGACACCGCTACGCCTGAGCAGGCCGGATTCGGCCCAGCCTGGACGACTGAATCGCTGACGGTTCAGACCGGCGCCCTGGAGCCGGTACGCGGCCTGTTCTGGCACCCCGCTCCGGGCACCAACCCCGCCCACGACGTCTGGGTGCACTACGGCTTCACCGGAACCGGCATGTGGATCTCACCCCACGAGGGGCGCTGGGCCGTACTGCTGACCAACAAGCTCTACTACACCCGCGACCGCCAGCCCCTCACCGAAGTCCGGAACGCCTTCCGCACCTTGGCATTTCGCTGACGCCCATGAACGTCTGGGAACAGGTGGCCCACCGAATTTGATGTCACTGTCAGTAGTGACGCTTACCTTAGGGGCGTGGAGCCTTTGCTGGACCAGGTGACGGGGGTAAACGTGACGTTGCCAACTACCGCTGGCCACACGGATTTTGAGGCCCTATTTCCACATCGTCTCTCCACGGGCGGCCAGGGCACATTCAGCGACCTGCCCGCCACACAACTCGAGGCGTTCCGTGGGAGGGGTTGGAGTTCGTGATCGAGCGGTTGCGGGCGGGTCGGTGCGGATCGTCGGCACTCTCAACGCGAGTCGAGGACGTACGACCAACCAGTCAGCAGCATTCGCATCCGGCCCGGCACCCGCATGCGTCCTCGACCTTCGCCGCCGCGGAGGAGGCGGGCACGGAGGAGACGGGCACGGCACAACACCCGTCACCCCGCCAGGCATCCCGCCCTTCCTTCACCGCCACCCCCGCGATGACGAGCGCCACGATCGGGTCGGCCCACGACCAGCCGAGGGCGGCGTTGGCGACCAGGCCGAGCAACAGGACTGCGGAGAGGTACGTGCACAGCAGCGTCTGGTTGGAATCGGCCACAGCGGAGGCGGAGCCCAGCTCCTGCCCCGCCCGGCGCTGGGCGGCGGACAGGAAGGAAATCATGGATCATCTGTCGAGCGATGCGTAGATCGCCGAGATGGCAACACAGGCGCCCCACCGGCTTCACCCTCCGTGGGGCACCTGCGTCGCCAGCCAACTCGGCTGACAGCGCCGTGGTCGCTGCGTCCGGCAGCTAGGCGATCGTCAGCGTCGTCTTGGCCGTGGCGAGCGAGCTGTTGCCCACGTAGATGTCGATGGCGCCCTTTTCGATCTCGAACCGTCCACCGGTGTCGTTCGTCCAGAAGCCGAGGTCGTCGGCGCCGAGGCGGAACCGGACGGTGGTGCCCTGGCCCGCGTTCAGGCTGACCCTGCGGAAGCCGCGCAGCCTGCGCACCGGCTGAACGATGCTCGCGACGGGGTCATGGAGGTAGAGCTGGACGACCTCGTCGCCCGAAAGCTCGCCGGTGTTGCGCACGGTGACTGCCACCTCGACGGTGTCGCCCTTGCGGAGTGCGCCCGCCGAGATCCGGCGGGTGCTCAGGGCCGGGTCGCCGATGGCGAACGATGTGTAGCTCAGGCCGTGCCCGAAGGGGAACTGAGGCCCGTCAGGGAGGTCGAGGTACTTGGACGTGTACTTTTCGACGGCGTCGTACGGGCGTCCAGTGTTCTCGTGGTTGTAGTAGATCGGGATCTGCCCGACGGTGCGAGAGAAGGTCACCGGGAGTTTGCCGCCGGGGTTGACGGTGCCGAACAACACGTCCGCGATGGCGTTGCCGGCCTCCATGCCGGGATGCCACGCCTCCAGGACGGCGGGGGCCAGGTCCAGCCAGCCGCCGGTGGTGAGAGGACGCCCGTTGACCAGGACGACGACGAACGGCTTGCCGGTGGCCGCGACCGCGGTGATCAGGTCCTCCTGCGCGCCGGGCAGTGTGATGTCGCTGCGCGCGCCGGCCTCGCCGCTCATCTCCGGCGGCTCGCCGACCACGACGACGGTGACGTCGGCCGCCTGGGCCGCCGCGACCGCGTCCCTGATCCCCGAGGTGTCCGTACCTTCCGGGTTCACCCCCGTGACGGCCGTTACCTTCGCCTTGGGGGCTGCCTCCCGGATCCCGTCCAGCACGGTCGCCGAGGGGAACTTCTCCCACCCAGGACCGGCCCACGTGCCCTGTAGATCCTTGGAGTCGGAAAACGGACCGACGACGGCGATGGAACCGACGCCCGCACGCAGGGGCAGGGCGGCCTTGTCGTTCTTCAGCAGCACCATGGCGCGCGCGGCAGCCGTTCGCGCTGCGGCGCGGGCCTCCTCGGTCGGCTCCGTGATCGCCGCTTCCTCGTCGACGTAGGGGTGGTCGAAGAGCCCGAGCCGGAACTTCAGACGCAGGATGCGGGAGACCGCGTCGTCCAGGCGACGGGTGGTGATCCGGCCACTGCTGAGCAGTTCCTCGCCGTGGTCCATGAGGTTGGTGCTGACCATCTCCATGTCCACCCCCGCGTTCAGGGCGAGCCTGCCGGCGTCGGCACCGTCGGCGGCGAAGCCGTGGACGATCAGCTCCTGAACGCCGGTGTAGTCGCTGACGACGAAGCCGTCGAAGCCCCATTCGTCCTTGAGGATGCCGGTCAGCACATGCTCGTTGCCGTGGGCGGGGACGCCGCTGACGGTGTTGAAGGACGCCATGACGGTGGCCACGCCGGCGTCGAGGGCTGCCTTGAAGGGCGGGAGGTAGTGGTTGCGCAGACGGGCCTCGGAGACGTCCACGGTGTTGTAGTCGCGGCCGCCCTCCGCGCCGCCGTAGGCGACGAGGTGCTTGGCGCACGCCGCGATGCGGTCCTTGGCGTCCAGGTTCTTGCCGTCGCCCTGATAGCCGCGGGTTTTGGCTGCCGCGAAGACCGCCGTGAGGTACGGGTCCTCGCCGTTGCCCTCCGCGATGCGCCCCCAGCGCGGGTCGTGAGTGACGTCCATCATCGGGGAGAACGTCCAGCGGACCCCGTTGGAGCGCGCCTCCGCCGCCGAGACCTCGGCGTCCCGCTCGGCCACCGCCGGGTCGAAGCTGGACGCCTGGGCCAGGGGAATGGGGAACGTGGTCAGGTAGCCGTGGATGATGTCGCCGCCGAACAGCAGCGGGATGCCCAGCCTCGACTCCTCGACGGCGATCCGTTGAAGGGCGTTGGTGGTGTCCGCCCCGTAGATGTTGAGTACGGACCCGAGCAGGCCCTTGCGGGCGGCTTCCTCCGCCTGTGCGGTCTGTCCGCCGCCGGGGCCCGTCTCGCCCGTCCAGGACAGCTGCTGCAACTGCCCCAGCTTCTCCTCTACGGTCATCCGGCCCAACAGGGCCTGGGCCTCTGCTTCGTACGGGCCGGTTCCGCCCTTCGCTGCGGCTGCCGAAGCAGGCTCCTCGGCCGCCTCTTCGGTGCCCGCGGCTGCTGCGGCGGCGACCGTCCCGCCGAGTGCCGTCATCGCTGTGCGCCTCCGTATGCCACTCATAGAACATTGATCCTTTTTGCCTGTGGGGGGAATCTCCGGGCTGTCCCAGGCCCTGTGGTCACTTGATGCCGACGGTGGCGATGCCTTGGACGAAGTAGCGCTGCAGTGCCATGAACAGAGCGACGATGGGTGCGATGACCAGGACCGAACCGGCCAGCAGGAGGCCGTAGTGGGTGGAGTTCTGGCCCTGCGAGTACAGCGCCAGGGCGACCGGGAGGGTGTACTTGTCCTCGGTCTGGGCGGCCACCAGCGGCCACAGGAAGTTGTTCCACGAGCCGAGGAACGTCAGGATCGCCAGGGTGGCCAGCGGCGGCCCGCACAACGGCAACACGATCCTGGTGAAGGTCCGGATCTGCCCGGCGCCGTCGATCCTGGCCGCCTCCAGCAGCGAGTCGGGGATGCCGAGCATGAACTGCCGCATGAGGAACACCCCGAGCGGCGTGGCCAGGAACGGCAGGATCAGGGCCGGGTAGGTGTTGACCATCTGCAGCTTGGCCACCATCACGAACATCGGCACGAAGGTCACCACGCCGGGCACCATGAGCGTGATCATGACCAGGGCGAACAGCAGGCGCTTGCCGGGGAATTCCAGCTTGGCCAGTGCGTAGCCGATCATGGAGCAGAAGAGCAGGTTGCCCAGCACGGTGAAGACGGCGACGATCAGGCTGTTGAGGAAGTAGTCGCCGATGTGCAGGTCGCCGAGCCAGGTCGTGAAGTTGCTCAGGGTCGGCGACTGCGGGAGCCAGCCGCTGGGGTCGCGCACCAGCTCGCCCTGGGTCTTGAAGGACGACAGCAGCATCCAGGCGAACGGCATGAGCGTCGCGGCGAGGGCGACGGCCAGGACGGCGTAGATCAGGACGCGTGCGCGCCGCGAGGTGGCGGTGGGCGATGCGCCACCGCCGCGCGTCTTCGGTACGGCCGGGGAGACGGTGGGTGTCGAGTGGGTCATGTTCGCCGCCTCAGTCCTTCGGCCGCAGCAGTCGGAACTGGAGCATGCTCAGCGCGGCGATCACCGTGAACAGCACGTAGCTGGCTGCCGAGGCGTAGCCGTACTTGCCGAAGCCGAACTGGTTGTAGGTGAAGTAGCTCACCGACAGCGTCGAGTTCAGCGGGCCGCCCTGCGTCATGACGAACGACTCCTCGAAGAACTGGAGGTAGCCCACCGACAGCATGACCGCGCCGAACAGCAGGGTCGGGCGCAGCAGCGGCAGCGTGATCCGGCGGAAGCGCTGCCACGGGCTCGCGCCGTCCATGATCGCCGCCTCGTGCAGTTCCCCCGGGACGTTCTGCAGGCCGGCCAGGAAGATGATCATCAGTGTGCCCATGTTGCGCCACGCGGTCATCAGGATCAGCGACGGCAGGGCCCAGGTCGTGCTGTGCAGCCAGTCGGGACCGGCGATGCCGATCCAGCCGAGCACGGTGTTGAGCACCCCGTCGGGCTGCAGGATGAAGCGCCACACGACCGCGACGGCGACGATGCTGGTCACCACCGGCGTGTAGAAGCCGACCCGGAACAACGTACGCAGCCGCGTGATCCCGCTGTTGAGGGCCACGGCGAGCGCCAGGGCGACCGCCATCGTCAGCGGGATGCCGAACAGGACGACGTACGCGGTGTTGACCATGGCCTTGCGGAACTGCGCGTCCCCGAACAGGTCCACGTACTGCTGCAGACCCACGAAGTCCACCGCGAACGGCGTCTGCGCGTCGGCGCTTCGGAAGTCGGTGAACGACATCAGGAACGAGGAGACCAGCGGGACGAGCATGAAGACGGCGAAGACCAGCATGAACGGCAGTGCGAACAGCCATGCGGCCAGTCCCTGCCGGCGCCGTGCGGCCGAAGGGCCGCCCCGGGGCCGCCGGGGCCCCGCGCCCCGGCCGGCGCGGCGTCCGCCGGCCGCGGCGTCTGCGGTGGTGGTCGCCATCGGTCAGTTCCCGGTTCCGATGGAATCCGCGGTCTTCTGCAGGTCGCGCAGCGCTGAGGCGGGGGCGGTGCCCCTGACGATGCGTTCGATCTGCCCGTCGCCGGCGTCGCTGACCTGGTTCCAGGCGGTGTTGTTGGGCGCCGCCTTGACGTCCTTCAGCTGTTCCCCGAAGACCGCCAGCTTCGGGTCGGCGGTCAGGCTGGAGTCGTTCCAGGCGGACTGCACGGCCGGCAGGTCACCGGTCATCTTGTACCAGCTGGCCTGAACGCTGGGCTTGGACAGGTACTGCACCAGCTTCCAGGCCGCGGCGCTGTGCTTGGAGTTGCGGAAGACGACCATGTTGGAGCCGCCGACGAGCGAGGTGGAGCTCTGGTCCTTCGGGATCGGCATGACGCTGTACTTCTTGTCGAAGCCCTTGCCGCCGGCGTCGTTGATCGTGCTGATGTCCCAGGGGCCGTTGATGAGGGCCCCTGTCGTGCCCTTGACGAACGACGCCTCCGCGGCCCCGGGCGAGATGTCGGGGTTGGGGTCGGCGATGCCTTCGGTGAAGAAGCTCTGGTAGTACTTCATCGCGGTGGCCATCTGCGGGGTGTCGAGGGTCCACTTGGTGCCGGCGCTGTTCATCAGCGACGCTCCGGCCGACCAGACGAACGGCAGCGCGCCCTGGAAGGCGAGGCTGCCGTTGCCGCCGGTGGGCAGGTTGATGCCCCACTTCGCGCCGGCCTTGGTCTGCATCGCCTTCAGCATCGCCTTGAAGTCGGCCGAGGTCTTCGGCGGGCTGGTGTACCCGGCCTTCTTGGCGAGGTCGGTGCGGTAGTAGATGACGCGGGTGTCGACGTACCAGGGCACGCCGAGCGTGTCGCCCTTCACCACCGCCGACTCCTTCGGCCCGGGGAAGATGTCACTGGTGTCGATCCCCTTCGGCACCTGCTGGAAGGCGTCCGCGAAGTCCGGCATGTAGGTCGTGCCCATCTGCGCCACGTCGGGCGTCGTGCCGCCGGCGATCGCGGTCTGGTACTTGCTGTGCGCGCTGGCCCAGGGGATCGCGGTGACGTTCACCTTCACACCGGGGTTCTCCGCCTCGAATCCCTTGACCAGCGCGGGCAGCTTCTCGCCCTCGGTGCCCTGCGCCCACAAGGTGATCGTGCCCTTGACCTTGCCGGACGGCACCGTGCCGGACGGCGTCGACGACGCGCCTGTGTCGCTCCGACCGCACGCCGCCACCACCAACGCGGCGGCCACGCACATGGCGGCCGTAGAAGTCTTCCTCAGCACCATTGCTGCCCCTCTCCTGGGAACCGCCACCAACCGGATGATGGAGGGATCAATTGATTTAAGCGCTTAGATCCTCAGCGTGCTCGGAATCTAAGCGCATAGGAGCGGGGCTGTAAAGAGTCGATGCCGATCACGTTACGGCTACGGTCCGGCGCTCGGCCGCCGGAGACCTGCCCGGAAACCGCCCAGCCGCAGGATCCACGAAACCCACTGGCAACGCCACTACCTGCGGAAAGTTCAGCGGCAGGACAGCCGAAGCTCTCACCTGCCACCACCGGCGACCGCCGTCGGGCGCGCGATCGGCGGCCTGGTCGGGTCCCGTCGAACCGACGAGCCTCACTCCGCGACCGATCAGCTTCCTCAACAGTCAGAATCCGCCAAGATCGCGCCCTCGGGCACCGAGAGGAGCCAGGAGGGCTCCGCCGCAGCCAGGGCCGTACTCGCCGTCTAAGCGCATAACATGGGGCAGGAAGCGGCTGAGGAAAGCAGGGGGAACGTGGCGAAGGCTCCGACGGTCTATGACGTGGCGGAACGCGCCGGGGTGTCCATCGCGACCGTGTCGATGACCTTTCGCCGTCCCCACAAGGTGAAAGAGGAGACCCGGAAGATCGTCGAGGCCGCTGCCGAGGCGCTGAACTACGTGCCCAGCGCGAGCGCGCGCGGGCTGGCACATGGACACACAGGGGCGCTGGGCCTCTACTCGTACGACATCTTCCTCCCGGAACCCGACGAGAGTCTCGGGAGCAAGGCGGCGGGCAGCGCGCGGTCCCGAGCCAAGGTTTCTGTGGTCCGGGACGACGGCGACGACGACTACCGCCGTTTCCCGCTCTACGTCCACGAGGTGCAGCGTGGTGTCGAGCTCGAGTGCTGGCAGCGTGGGTACGCGCTGTTGATCGGCGGGGCCACTCACGCCGACAGCGCGACCCGGGTCACCGACATCGTCGGGCGGGTCGACGGGCTCGCGGTCTTTCCCGACCACTCCATCCCCGCTGAAGTCCTTGAGCGGATCGCGCGCCGGAAACCGGTGGTCGCCGTGTCGCAGCGACCGCAGGACGACGGCCTGAGCCATGTCTCGATCGACAACAGGGGCGGCATGCGCGCGATGACGGAGCACCTGGTCGTCGAGCACGGGATGCGCGATCTGCTGTTCGTCGGTTACATGAACACCTTCGACGCCCAGGAGCGGTTCGCCGGATTCCGGGCAGCGCTGCGGGCAGCCGGACTGCGCGTGCCGAGCAAGCCCGCGCAGTTGATCGGCGAGAACTACGTGGAAAGCGTCGTCGCCGATGTCCTGGCGCGTGACGCGCTGCCCGAGGCGTTCGTGTGTGTCAGCGACGAGATCGCCCTCGACCTGATGAAGGTACTGGCTGACCACGGCGTGCGGGTCCCGGAGCAGGTGGCCGTGACGGGGTTCGACGGAGTCGTGGCGGGGCGGGTGGTACGGCCCTCGCTGACGACCGTGCGCCAGCCGATGCAGGCGATGGGACGTGTCGTGGTGGACATCCTGCTGGAACGGATCGCCGACCCGGCCGGGCAGCCGATCACGCGCCGGCTGCCGGTGCAGGTGGTGCTGCGGGAGAGCTGCGGCTGCTCACGGCCCTGAGGGCCCGCGGAGCGGCCGCCCGCAGGGGTTGCCCGGTCAGGGCATGACGGTCCGCGGCGCGATGGTCCGCCGTGTTGGCGCTCATGAGGCGCCGACCGGCAGGCGGGCCCAGAACAGGGCATGGCCGCCGTCACCTTCCGGTATGAACTCCTCGCGCTCAATGGTCAGTCCGGCCTGGGCGATCCACTCGCGGTTGGTGGCGGCGTCAGCGTGACTCCACCACATCGGAGCCCCGCCGCCGAGCCAGTCCTCCTCGACGCCGGTCCAGGCACGATGCCCTGTCGTGGCCACGAACCAACCTCCCGGACGCAGCCACCCGGCGATCAGATCCGCCGACGCAGGTCGCCGAGGAGCTGCTGGTACTTGGTCCCGGCGCCGTACGTCTCGCCGTACCGCAGGGAGACGGCGTCGTATCCACGCCGGACGATGTCCTTGGGGTTGTTCGCGTCCACGCCCGGAGACGCTAGTCATGCCCCCGGGCCGCGGCGAACGCATTTCGCCCCTGTCCGACGGCCTCCGTCTCAGCGTGTGCCGACCCTGTGGGCATCGACGACCGCATCGACGGCCAGGCGCAGGTCGCGGCTGGAGCGTCCGATGTGGAGCCGGTAGCGGCCGGGAGGAGTGTGCCAGCCCTGTGCCTCGGTGTCCCAGATCTGGAAGGTCCGGGCGGGCACGTGGACCTCGGCGCTGACGTGGGCGCCCGCCTCCGCCTGAACGGTGGCGAAGCCGGCGAGCAGGCGCACCGGCCGGTCGGGGCCGTCCTGCGGCGGCTCCAGATAGACCTGGACGACCTCGCGGCCCGCCCGGCGGCCGGTATTGGTCAGCTCCACGGTCAGTTTGAGCCCGTCTCCGCCTGCGGGGCTGGTCAGGGAGGCGGCGGAGACGGGCGGCTCGGAGGAAAGGGCCACGGACTCGTACGACCAGTCGGTCCAGCCGAGGCCGTGGCCGAAGGGGAAGGCCGGGACGAGCCCGGCGCGGTCCCAGGCCCGGTGGCCTACGTGGACGCCTTCGGCGTAGTCCACGACACCGTCGCGGGGGCGGGCGTCGGGCACGGGGACGTCTTCCGCCCGGGCGGGAAGCGTCCACGGCAGTCGGCCCGACGGCTCGGCGCGGCCGAGGAGCACGTCGGCCAGGGCGTGCCCGGCCTCCTGGCCCGGCAGCCACGCCCACAGCAGGGCGGGAGCTTCGTCGGCCCAGGGCAGGAGTACGGGCGCTCCGGCGTTGACGACCACGATGGTGCGCGGGTTGGCGGCGAGGATCTTGCGCACCAGGTCGTTCTGGTGGCCGGGCAGGTCGAGGCCGGCGCGGTCCCAACCCTCGGACTCGACCTCCTCGTTGGTACCCACCACGACCACGGCCACATCGGCGGCGGCCGCCGCGGCCGCGGCCTCGGCGATCTCCTCGTACGGCGTGGGCCCGGGCGGAGCGTGCCGCAGCTGGGCGGTGACGAAGCGGTTGTAGCCGCCGGACTCGACGACGGTGAGGTCCACCACGAGGGCGACGCGGCGCGGCTCGTCCCCCACCCGGAGGTCGATGTCCTTCAGCGGCGGGTGGTGGAAGCTGGAGTCGAGCACCAGCTCCACGCCCCGGTCGTCGTCCCCGGACAGGATCTCCGCACCGTCCACGGTCACCCTGAAGCGTCCCACGCATCCGACCTGCAGACGGTGCGTTCCGGGCTCGGTCAGGGTCAGCACCGTACGCAGGACGACGCGGCGGGTGGCCAGGGTGAAGGCGCCGTAGGCACTCCAGTCGGCGTCGCGGCGGACCTCGCCGCCGACCAGGGTGCCGTCGGCGTCGAAGAAGTCGGCCCGCACCCCGGGCGCGCCGGTGTCCGGGTCGGCCTGCAGGTCGCCGGACACGAACGGAGCGCCCAGACGGGAGTCGCCGCCGCGGTGCACACTCAGGCGCACCTGGTCGGGCAGGGCGGCGCGCAGCCCCTCGGCGAAGGCGACGGTGCGGACCGCCGGGACGAACGCGCTGCCGCCCCCCTGCAGGTAGGGCGCCACCGCGTTCGGACCGATCAGCGCCACGCTGCCCAGCCGCTCCGGGGCCAGCGGCAGCAGGTCCTGCTCGTTGCGCAACAGCACCGCGCCGCGGGTGGCCACCTCGCGCAGCAGACCGAACTCCTCCGGCCCCGGCGCTGCGACAGCCGCACACGAAGCCGGGATGCCCCCAGGTTCCCCGAGCCGACCGGTGTGCCGGGCCAGGCGCAGCAGCCGCAACACCTTGTCGTCCACCAGGTGCTCCGGCACCTCGCCGTCGCGGACCGCCGCCACAAGAGCCTCGTCCCAGGGGCCGCCCGGCCCGGGCATCACCAGGTCCAGACCGCCGAGCGCCGAGGCCGCCGTCGATTCGGTGGCGGACCAGTCGCTGACCACCGGCCCGGTGAAACCCCACTCCTGTTTCAGGACCTCGCGCAGCAGCCGCGTGTGCTCGGTCATCGGCGCCGACTGTGTGCCGTCGTCGACGCCGGAGTAGGCGGACATCACGCTCCACGGTTCGGCCTCGGCGAGGACGTGCTCGAACGGGGCCAGGTACACCTCGCGCAGGGTGCGCTCGTCCAGCCGGGCCCGGTAGCGGGTGCGGTCGGTCTCCGAGTCGTTGGCCACGAAGTGCTTCAGGCATGCGCCGACGCCGAGCCCCTGGAGACCGCGCACGATCGCCGCGGCCACCGCCGCGGTCAGCAGCGGGTCCTCGGAGAAGTACTCGAAATGCCTGCCGGCGACCGGCGTGCGCTGCAGGTTCACCGCAGGCGCCAGCACCACGTCGACGCCTTTGCGCCGCGCCTCCGTGGCGAACAGCTCCCCCAGCCGCTCGGCGAGGCCCGTGTCCCAGGACGCGGCCAAGGCGCTGGGAGCCGGGGCCAGCAGCCCGGTGTCCGCGGGGTCGTCCAGGGTGCCGCGGACCCCCTGTGGGCCGTCCGACATCGTCACCGTCGCCAGTCCGAGCCGGGGTTCGGCTGGCAGTCTCCAGAGGCTCGCACCGGTCAGCAGCCGGACCTTCGACTCAAGGTCCAGGTCCCGGATGCGGGTGATCAGCTCGGAGTCATCGGGCAGGGCAGCGGGGATCATGCTGGTCCTTACATCAGATCTAAGCGCTTAGCTTCTCCGGATGCTCAAAATCTAAGCGCATAGAAAGCGGGCTGTAAAGCGATGTCGACGGAGTGGGCGGGCTCCGAAGGATGGCGAGCACCAACTCCTGCGGCGATCTGGCCGAGGCATGGCCGGTGTCACCAAGGGGGAGCAGTGCATGCGGGCCTCCCGTGCACCGGTAGGCCATCACACCGGCGCCGGTCGGTCGCACCGGCCTCAACCGGGCCGAACTGCTGGTCTCGACCGGCGCCTGGCCTGTGCACACAGCGGTACCCGCCACACAAGCGAAGGCGGCGCTGTTCGTGTAGACGCCCTCGACGGAGACTGCGAGCGGACGGCTGCGACATGGACCTGCGGTCTGGGCGACTCGTCCGGGCGTCTCCCGACTCCCGGGCGAGTCGCCCAGATCCACACCGCTCAGCCGCCCGTCACGGAGACAGACTCAGTGGGTGAACGTGAACCAGTTGAGGTTGGTGAAGTCGGCGGACTGGTCGCTGGCGAAGGTCAGGTAGACGGTGTGGGTTCCGGTGACGCCGGAGATGTCGGCGGTCTTGGTGGCCCAGGTCTGCCAGCCGCCGGTGTTCTCCACCGTGAGGCTGCCGACCGGGGTGCTGGTCGGTGAGTCGAGCCGGACCTCGATCCGGCCGCTGACGCCGCTCGCGGCGCCGGACGCCACCCGGACCTGGAACTGGGTCGCGGCCGTGGTGCCGAACTGCACCTTGGGGTACTCGGCCCAGTCGCCGGGGGAGATGTAGGCGATGTCCTGCCCGCCGCCGGTGTCACCTGTCTTCTCGATGACGACGCCGGAGGCGTTGAGGTAGTTCTCGGCCTGGATCGTGCCGTACGCGTCGGTACCGGTGTCATGGGTGAACGTGAACCAGTTGAGGTTGGCGAAGTTGTCGGGCTGGTCGCTGGCGAAGGTCAGGTAGACGGTGTGGGTGCCGGTGACGCCGGAGATGTCGACGATCTTGGTGATCCAGCTCTGCCAGCCACCGGTGCTCTCCACCAGGATGCCGGCGACCGGCTTGCTGGAGCGGGAGTCGAGCCGGACCTCGATCCGGCCGCTGACGCCGCTCGCGACGCCGGACGCCACCCGGACCTTGAACTGGGTGGCGGCCTGGGCACCGAACGCCACGTTGCGGTACTCGCTCCAACTGCCGTTGCCCAGCCAGGCGATGTCCTCCCCACCGCCGGTGTCGCCGGAGGCTTCGACGGCGACGCTGGAGGCGTCGTTGTACGCCTCGGCCTGGATCCTGCCGTAGGCGTCGACAGCGGTGGTGGACGAGGACGAGGGTGTCCAGACGTACGTGCCGACGGTCTTCGGCGGCAGGGCGTCTATGAGCTGCTGCTGCCCGCTGCGCAGGGTGAATTCCTGGGCGTCGGAGGTCCCGTTGATCACGACGGTCGCGACCGTGCCGTCCGGGTTGCGGAAGGCCACCGTGGTGACGGTGTCGGTGCTGCCGTAGTCGCTCCAGATCCGCTTGGCGCCGCGCTGGACGAACTTCGAGAACTGGGCGAACAGGTAGTACTCGGGCAGCATCCAGTACGTGTTGGGGCTCTCGGAGTCCTGGATGAGCGGCGTCGGGTCGGGGCGGCCCAGCTGCTGACTGTCCCGGTTCTGGTCGAGCATCGTGACCCACGAGATGTAGCCCGTCGACCAGCTGCGCAGGTACCGCGCGATCCGGTCCGCGCCATTGGTGCCCCACAGCATGCGCTCGGTCAGGACCATGTCGAGGTCGGGGTAGTCGGTCTTCGCCAGGGACATCGCGCTCGGGTCGCCGGAGTAGTCGTGCCAGGCGATGCCGTCGGTGTTGCGGTAGGTGTCGGTGTACCCGGACTCCTTGGTGCCGAGCGAGTCGGGGAGGTAGGTCCCGACGTCGCCGAAGTTCCAGTCCCAGGCCCAGATCTGCGTCTTGATGCCGTGCGCGTCGAACTCCGCGCGCATGGCGTTGATGAGCTGCTTCGACTGCTGCGCGCTGACCAGCATGCTCGGGTAGATGCCCGCCGGCCACCCGGGTTCGTTCTGCGGCGACACGGCGTGGACGGTGATGCCCTGCTTGGCATAAGCCTGCACGGTCATCCGGTAGTAGCGGGCGAGGGTGGGGATGTACTTGTCGAGCAGGTGGCCGTCGATGAGGCTGTTGTTGTCCTTCATCCAGGCCGGGCCGCTCCACGCGGTGCCGCAGATGAAGAGGTCCGGGTTGATCCGGAGTGCTTCCTTCAGGGTCGAGATGATGTGGTTGTCGATGTCCTTCTGGATGGAGAACCGCGACAGGGTCGGATCGGCCGGGCCGTCGTCGTAGGTGTAGAAGTCCGGCGAGTGGTAGAAGTCGGAGCTTCCGAAGCAGATGCGGGTGAGGTCGAACCCGGCGCCGCTGGTGGGGTGGAAGAGCGCCTGGAGGGCCTTGGTGCGCGTCTTCTTGTTCATCAGCGACAGGTTGTGGATGGTCGAGTCCTCCATCGAGGAGCCGATGCCGAGCATGCTCTGGTACGCCTTCGCCGGGTCGACGTTGATGACCGTCCCGAAGTCTCTGCCCGAGGCGGCCAGCGCGATGTTGTCCTGCTGGCTGAGCTTGTAGGCGACCGAGGCCAGGCCGACCGCCGGATCGGCGAACCAGGTGCCGCTCTTGGGCGCGTAGCCGCTCGCGGTGGACTCCGAGCTCCAGGTCACCCGGGCCGAACCGGTGGCGCTCGGGCGGCTCGGGGCGGCGCTCGCCCGGCCCGGCAGCGCAAGCTCGGACCCCGCCGCCGCGGCGGCGACAGCGGCGGCGGCAAGGAAGTTCCGGCGGCTGAGGCGGGCGTGGCCCTGCGGGGACGACGGTTGCGCGGGCGTGGAAGCGGACGTGGACATGGATCGGCTCCTTCGGGTCTGGGCTCGTCGTCCCGACGGGCGAGCACAGGCTGGTTGGCGAGGTGCGCAGCCCTGGGCAGGCGGCCGGTCGAGGGCCGCGGGCCGGTGTGGTCCCCACACACGGAAACGCCGCACGTCTTATTTCAAGGTGTAATGGAAGTGCTCCAGGTGCCGCGCGTCAAGATGTCGGACCCAATGAATCGCAGCGACCGGAACCCGACGTGCCGCTTCCGCGGTGCTCCGAGCAGCGTGGCGCACCGCGCGGCAGCATGGAGCTCGCCGGCGCTTACACCGCCCAACTCGTAAGCCGTGCCGACGACTTCATCCACGTAAACCCCGAAGACCGCCTCCGACTCGAAGGCGTCCAGGGCTTCGTCGTGCTGCCCCGCCGCGTGGCAGCGTCATCCTCAGCCGGATCACAAATGAGCGACCACATCACGCGGGCGTCGCTTTGCTGCGAGAGACGTTCGTGGTCGCGGACCTTACGGCGGACGCGCTTTCGCCCGCAAAGGTGATGGCCTGGTCGCCTCCGCGAGCCAGGAGGCCAAAATCCGTTCATGCCGGCTCTTCAGCGCGCGGCCCGTTCGTCTAACACCGTGCGCCACGCCGGAGACGGTCCCTCGCTCACGGGCTCGGCGCGCCGCCCGCCCCGTGCGAAGAAGTCGGCGAGGGGCAGGATCGCGGCGCCGACGGTGACCGCGTCCAAGCCGAGTCTGCCGAGGTCGATCGCGACCCGTTCGGCCGGATAGCGCAGGGCGTAGGAGGCGGCGTGCCGGCGTACGGCGGGCAGGAAGCGGGCGCCGAGCTGGAGTCCTGCCCAGCCGCCGATGAGGATGCGCTCGGGCTGGAAGAGGTTGATCAGGTCGGACAGGCCGGCGCCCACGTACTCGGCGGTCTCCTCCAGGACGGCGAGTGCCACCGGGTCGGCCGCGACGCCCTCGGCCGGGTAGGCCGCGGTGAGCATCGCGGTCAGCGCGGTCTCCTCATCGGTGCCCTCCGGCGGGCGTCCGCCCGCCTCGCGCCAGCGCTCGAGGAGCGCCCCCGCTCCCACGTACGCTTCCAGGCAGCCCCGGGCGCCGCAGCGGCAGCGGCGCCCCCCGACCCGTACGGTCAGATGCCCCCACTCCACGGACCGGCCGTGCTCCACCTCCTGAGTGACGAGGCAGGCTCCGACGCCGGAACCCAGGAGGACGACGACCGCGTCGCGGGCGCCACGGCCGGCACCGAACCACATCTCGGCCAGGCCGAGCGTCCGGGCGCCGTTGTCGATGAAGTACGGGATGGAGTCGGGGAGTTCGCAGGCCGAGCGCAGCAGGGATTCGAGCGGGACGGCGTCCCAGCCGATCGTCTGGCCATGGATCACGGCTCCCTGTTCAGGGGTGCGGGCCACGATGCCTGGGACGCCGATACCGACGCCCAGAAGCTGCTCGGGGGCGATGTCGCTCTCGGCGAGAACCTCGGCGATGCCGTCACGGATGTGGCCGACGATGACCTCGACGTCGTAGCCCTGATGCTCCAAGGGCCGTTCCGTGCGGGCGAGCTCGGTGAGGGTGAGGTCGAAGAGCTCGACGCGTACGCGGGTCTCACCGACGTCAACGCCGATCATGTGGCCGCTGGCGGGCGCGACCCGCAGCAGGATGCGGGGCCGTCCGCCGTCGGACTCGACGCTGCCGGCCTCCTCGACAAGGTTGTCCTCGACCAGTTCCGCGACCACGTTGCTGATGGAACCGCCGCTCAGCCCGGTGGCCGGGGCCAGCTCGAAGCGGCTCATCGGCCCGTCGAAATACAACCGTTGCAGTACGGCGGTGCGATTGCCCCGCCGCAGGTCACGCACTGTCCGCCCGCTCCGCCCCGCCATGTGGGTCCCCTTCCCATCTGCCCGAACCTGCAAGATACCGGTGCGCGAGCACTTGACGCGACTTTCTCCACGCCCTTAAATCACATCGTAAATTAAGCCTGTGGGCGATGGGACGTATGCCCGCCCGTGGGCCTCCCCTGGAAGGGACCCCAGAGCCATGCGCAGAACCCGAGCCGCGGCCGCCGGTGCGGTCACTGTTTCCCTGCTGACCGTCGTGACCGCCTGTGGCGGCGGCTCGTCGACCAGCGGCGGGTCCAACGACTCGCCGAAGACCCTGACGTACTGGGCCTCCAATCAGGGCGCCAGCATCGAGGTCGACAAGAAGGTCCTCCAGCCGGAACTCGACACGTTCGAGAAGCAGACCGGCATCAAGGTGAAGCTGGAGGTCGTCCCCTGGTCGGACCTGCTGAACCGGATCCTCACCGCGACAACCTCGGGCCAGGGCCCCGACGTCCTGAACATCGGCAACACCTGGAGCGCCTCACTGCAGGCCACCGGAGGGCTGCTGCCGTGGGATGCGAAGAACTTCGCCGCGATCGGCGGCAAGGACCGCTTCGTCGACTCCGCGCTCGGCTCGACGGGAGCGCAGGGCCAGGACCCGGCCGCAGTCCCGCTGTACTCGATGTCGTACGCGCTCTACTACAACAAGAAGATGTTCGCCGACGCCGGGATAGCCAAGCCGCCGGCCACCTGGGACGAGCTGACCGCCGACGGCAAGAAGCTCTCCAAGGACGGCAAGTGGGGCCTGGGCGCCGAAGGCTCGAACCCCTCGGAGAACATCCACCACGCCTTCGTCTTCGCCAAGCAGCATGGCGCCGACTTCTTCACCGCCGACGGCAAGCCCGACTTCACCAATGACGGCGCGGTCGCCGGGATCAAGCAATACGTCGACCTGATGGCCAAGGACAAGATCATCGCGCCGGGCAACGCCGAGTACGCCCAGAACCAGTCCGTCAGCGACTTCGCCAAGGGCAAGAACGCGATGCTGCTGTGGCAGGGCGCGGCCGCCAACCTCAAGTCGCAGGGCATGAGCGCGGACGCGTACGGCATCGCCCCCGTGCCCGTGCAGTCCGGCACCCCGGGCACCGGCACTCAGGTGAACTCGATGGTCGCGGGCATCAACCTGGCCGTCTTCAAGAACACCGACAACCTCGACGGCGCAACCAAGTTCGTGAAGTTCATGACCAGCGACGCCGAACAGAAGACCCTCAACACCGCGTACGGCTCCATCCCGCCGGTGAAGACCGCCCAGGCCGACGCCGCCTTCAACGCGCCGGACACCACGGTCCTGAAGGACACCCTCGCGGGGAGCGCCGCCGCGTTGCCGCAGGTCGCCGACGAGTCACAGTTCGAGACGGCCGTCGGTACCGCCGTCAAGGAGCTGTTCGCCGACGCAGCGGCCGGACGCGCGGTGACCACCGCGTCGGTGAAGGCGGCGCTGGAGAAGGCCCAGCAGCAGATGCCGACGAAGTGAGCACGATGCCGACCACTGCCCCCGCAGAGGCTGCGGCGCCCAAGATCCCTTCCGGGGAGGCGGAGCAAACGCCCCGCTTCCGCCGCCCCGGAAGGATCCGCCGCATCGGACTGCCGTACCTGCTGCTCCTGCCCGCCCTGCTCCTCGAACTCCTCGTCCACCTCGTGCCGATGGTGATCGGCATCGTGATGAGCTTCAAGGAGCTCACCCAGTTCTACATCCGCGACTGGGGCACCGCCCCCTGGTCGGGCCTCGGCAACTACAAGGTGTCGGTGGACTTCGACGCCCCCGTCGGCGAGGCGCTGCTGCACTCCTTCCTCGTCACCGTCGCCTTCACCCTCCTGTCGGTCGGCCTGTGCTGGCTGATCGGCACGGCGGCCGCGATCTACATGCAGGACACCTTCCGCGGCCGCGGGCTGTTGAGGGCGCTCTTCCTCGTCCCGTACGCCCTGCCGGTCTACGCGGCCGTCATCACCTGGGTGTTCATGTTCCAGCACGACAACGGCCTGGTGAACCACGTCCTGCACGACCAGCTGCACCTCACCGACAAGCCGTCCTTCTGGCTCATCGGCGACAACAGCTTCTACGCGCTGCTGATCGTGTCGGTGTGGAAGGGCTGGCCGTTCGCCTTCCTCATCGTCATGGCCGGACTGCAGAACATCCCGGGCGAGCTGTACGAGGCAGCCGCCCTCGACGGCGCCGGCATGTGGCAGCAGATCCGCCGCATCACCCTGCCGTCGCTACGCCCGGTCAACCAGGTCCTGGTGCTGGTCCTGTTCCTGTGGACGTTCAACGACTTCAACACGCCGTTCGTCCTGTTCGGCAAGTCGGCTCCGGAGGCCGCGGACCTCATCTCGGTCCACATCTACCAGGCGTCGTTCGTCACCTGGAACTTCGGCACCGGCTCCGCCATGTCCGTTTTGCTGCTGCTCTTCCTGCTCGTGCTGACGGGCGTCTACCTCCTGCTGACCTCCCGAGGAAGGAAGCCGGCCGATGTCTAGCAACTCCCAGGCGCACCGCTCGCCGATGGCTCCGCCCCGGTCCTACTTCTGGTCACGGCGGATCTTCCTGACCCTGCTCGCCAGTTTCGTCCTGGTACCGGTCTACGTGATGGTCTCCAGCTCGCTGAAGCCCCTGGCCGACGTCTCGGGAGAGTTCCGCTGGCTGCCGAGCAGCGTGACCATCCGCCCGTACATCGACATCTGGTCGACGATCCCGCTCGCTCGCTACTTCATGAACTCGCTGATCGTGGCGGGCGCGGCGACGGTCTGCTCGGTGGTGATCGCGGTGTTCGCGGCGTATGCGGTGAGCCGCTACGAGTTCCGGGGCAAGCGCGTCTTCACGGTCACCGTGCTGTCCACGCAGATGTTCCCCGGCATCCTCTTCCTGCTCCCGCTGTTCCTCATCTACGTCAACATCGGCAACGCCACCGGCATCGCCCTGTTCGGCTCCCGCGGCGGACTGATCCTTACGTATCTGACCTTCTCGCTGCCGTTCTCGATCTGGATGCTCATCGGCTACTTCGACTCGGTGCCGCGCGAGCTGGACGAAGCCGCGCTGGTGGACGGCTGCGGCCCGCTCGGCGCGCTGTTCAGGGTCGTCGTCCCGGCCGCGATCCCCGGCATCATCGCGGTCGCCGTCTACGCCTTCATGACCGCCTGGGGCGAAGTGCTGTTCGCGTCCGTGATGACCAACGACAGTACGCGCACACTCGCCGTGGGCCTCCAGGGCTACTCCACGCTCAACAACGTCTACTGGAACCAGATCATGGCCGCGTCGCTGGTGGTCAGCGTGCCCGTGGTCGCCGGGTTCCTGCTCCTGCAGCGCTATCTCGTCGCCGGGCTCACCGCAGGCGCCGTCAAGTGACCAACTCGCCTGCCCCCGAAGGGAACTTCGTGACCATCGACCTTGCCGCACTCCCCGAGGACTTCCTGTGGGGCACGGCCACGTCGGCCTACCAGATCGAGGGGGCCGTGGCAGAGGACGGCCGCTCCCCCTCCATCTGGGACACGTTCTCGCACACCCCCGGCAAGACCGACAACGGCGACCACGGGGACACCGCCTGCGACCACTACCACCGCTGGCGCGACGACATCGCGCTGATGCGTGACCTCGGCACCAACGCCTACCGACTGTCGATCGCCTGGCCGCGCGTGGTGCCCGGCGGCGACGGCCCGGTCAACGCCAAGGGGCTCGACCACTACGACGCGTTGATCGACGGCCTGCTGGAAGCGGGCATCACCCCGTCCGTCACCCTCTACCACTGGGACCTGCCTCAGGTGCTCCAGGACCGGGGCGGCTGGCCGGTCCGCGACACGGCCCACCACTTCGCCTCGTACGCCGCGGTCGTCGCCGAGCGTCTCGGCGACCGTGTCCACCACTGGACCACCCTCAACGAGCCCCTCTGCTCGGCCTGGATCGGCCACCTGGAGGGCAAGATGGCCCCCGGGCTGACCGACCTCACCGCCGCCGTCCGCGCCTCCTACCACCTCCTCCTCGGTCACGGCCTCGCCACGCAGGCGATCCGCGCGGCGGCGCCGGACGCCCAGGTCGGCATCGTCAACAACCTCTCCACGATCCACGCCGCCACCGACCGCCCCGAGGACGTCGCCGCCGCCCGCCGCATGGACGGCCACACCAACCGCTGGTGGCTCGACCCGGTCCACGGCCGCGGCTTCCCGGAAGACATGCGCGAGGTGTACGGAGTCGAACTCCCGGAACACCCAGGCGACTCGGCCACCATCGCGCAGCCCCTGGACTGGCTGGGCCTCAACTACTACATGCCGTTCACCGTCGCCGACGACCGCACCGGGCCGGCCCCACGGGCCCGCACGGTCCCCCGACTCGGCGTGCCCCGCACCGGCATGGACTGGGAGATCGACGCCTCCGGCATCGAGACACTCCTGCTCCGCCTCACGCGCGAGTACGGCGCCCGCAAGCTGTACGTCACGGAGAACGGCTCCGCCTACCCCGACGTCGTACGCCCCGACGGCACGTCGACGATCCAGAGCGCACCGAGTACCTGGAGCAGCACCTCGCGGCCTGCACCTCAGCAGCCCGCCAGGGTGCCCCGCTCGCCGGCTACTTCGCCTGGTCGCTGCTGGACAACTTCGAGTGGGCGTACGGCTACGACAAGCGCTTCGGGCTGGTGCACGTCGACTACCCGACCCAGAAGCGCACAGTGAAGGGCAGCGGTCACCGGTACGCGGACATCATCCGGGCGCATGCGGAAAGAGGGCGCAGGGCTGCATAGCAGAAGCCCCGGGTCACAAGCCCTTTTCACGGGTGACCCTGGCGACGGGCCCCTCCCAGGGCCAGCTCGTCGGCCGAAGAGGGAGTCCTCTGGCGAGTGGGCCCGAGGGCACATCCAGGGCACATGAACCTGGGAAACGGCGTTGAACAGTGAGAACTGCGGAGAGGGATATTGCTGAAGTCCTGCCACGCGTGCAGCGATTGGAAGCGGGAGGGCGCTGACCCGGGGGTTCTCGGTGAAAGGTGTGCTGACCTGCGTCGGCTGCATGAGGCGGGGCATCAGCCTTATTGCCATGTCTGGCCGTGAGGTGAGGTTCTGACGGTAGGCAGTAGGCGGTAGCGGGCGGGGTTCTCGGACCCCGCCCTTTGCGTGTCCCCCGGGGGCTGTCGGGCGGCCGGGGCATGTTGAGGGCACGTGGGTTGGGCGGGAGGCACTGATCTGCCCTGAACTTCCCGCGTACCGCCGGCTTCCTCCGCCTCGGCCTTCCTGCGGGCAACACATCGGCCGCCTGGTCGGTCTGAGCCCGGCCGCGATCGCCGCTGCCGCGACCGGTTCCACCGAGGAGCTGTCGACGGACGAGGCGGCGGTCCGCCGCTGCACGGACCGCCTGCTCGCCCGGCACACCCTGAGCGACGCCGAACGCGCGGACGTACTGGAGTTCCTCAACGTGGGCCGGCTCGCCGACCTCGTCATCACGGTCGGCTTCCACCAACTCGTCCGCAACTCCTGAACAGCTTCCGCGTGACCACCGAGGGCGAGACCAGCCCGTACTGAGCTATGCGGGCAACCCCACTCCCCCCAGGACCGTGAGGTCCGTGCGGTGCGGTGGGGACGACAGCAGTGCCAGGACGTCCGTGGGGGCCGGGCCGTCGGCGGTCGGTGGGGCGGTGAGGGCCGCCTGAGCGCTGTCGTCGTCCTGCCAGACCTCGGTGATGTGCACCGTGTCCGGATCGGCCGCGTCCTGGCTGATCAGATAGATCTCGCAGCCGGGGAATCCGCGCAGGTTCCGCGCCACCCTCAGCAGGACGGCCGCGAGTTCGCCGCCTCGGCCCGGGTGCGCCGTCATCGTCATCAGTCTGCCGATCATGCTCGGGCCAGGGTCGTGATGCAGAAGGGGTGGCCGGCGGGGTCCAACAGGACCCGCCACCGGTCGGGTTGCGTCTGTACGGCGGGTTCGACGGCCCCCAGGGCCAGCAGCCGGGCCTGGGCTTCGTCCAGGTCGTCGACGCCCAGTTCGAGGTGGGCCTGCTTCTCCTGCGACGAGTCCGGCCAGGTCGGACGCCGGTAGTCGGCCAGGCGGTTGAACCCCAGTCCGGCCGAGCCCTCCTGGCCGAGCATGACGAAGTCGTCGGAGGAGTAGGTGACGGGCAGACCGAGGGCGTCGCCGTAGAAACGGGCCAGTTCGGCGGGGTCGAGGCAGTCGAAGGTGACTGCCGCGTAGCGGATCGCGGGTGTACTTGCGGGTGTGCTCGCGGGTGTAGTTGTGGGCTCGCTCGCGCTTGTCGGATTTGTCAGGTCTGTCTGGCTTTCGGTGCTCATGGGGAAGACTCTATGACGGGACCAGGACAGATTCGGTCCTGGTCGTGCGACATCTTGCGGGACACTTCCGAGCGTGATCAGCACCTCCGCCCGCCTGCTGCGCCTGGTCTCACTGCTGTGCGCGCGGCCGTCGTGGACCTGCGGTGAGCTGGCCGGTCAGTTGGCGGTCACCGAGCGCACGGTACGGCGGGACATCGCGAGGCTCCGGGAACTCGGCTACGGCGTCGAGTCCGACCCCGGGCCGTGGGGCGGCTATCGTCTCCGTGCCGGAAGCCAGGTGCCGCCGTTGATCCTCGACGACGAGGAGGCGCTCGCGGTGGCGGTCGGGCTGCGCGAGGCCGCGCTCAGCGGTGTTCTCGGCGGTGACCAGGCCGCGCTGTCCGCCCTGTTGAAGCTCCGTCAGGTTCTGCCACGCCGGATCGCGGACCGGCTGGGCGAGATGGACGCCGCCCTCGTCCACACCCCGAGGCCCGACGAGCCGCAGATCGCGCCCGGCATGCTGCTGGAGCTGGCCGCCGCGTGCCGTGGGGGCGAGCGCAGCCGCATGTCGTACCGCGACCGGGAAGGAAAGGCCACGGTCCGGGACGTCGACCCGTACCGCCTGGTGCACACGGGGCGCCGTTGGTACTTCGTCGCCCGGGACGTGACGCGCGACGAGTGGCGTACCTTCCGGGCCGACAGGGTGGGCCGGATACAGCCGACCGGATGCCCGGTGGAACTCCTCGACCCACCCGACCCGGCACTGCTCGTCTCCCGCTCCATCGCGGCGGGCGCCTACCCGCTCTACGTGCGGATCCGCCTCCCTCTGCCCATGGAGCAGGCGCTTCGGATGATCCCCCCGACGGTCGGCAGCCACCACCGGGAAGGCCCCGGCGCGACGATCGTCGACATCGGCGGCCCCGACGCGGACGGCCTCGCCAGATACCTCCTCACCCTGGCCACACCACTGCGGGTCCTGTCACCGGACGAGGTACGGGAAGCGCTGCTGCGCCGTACCCGGGACCTGCTGGACAACAACGTGGACGGTCGGCCCGGGTAGCCGCGTCGCACCGAGTTGGCGCGCTGGGGGGTCGCGGCGAGCGACCGGACCTTCGCCATGCCATGCACCGGCTGTGACCTGTACACGAAGTGGCAGGTTCTGGTCAAAGGATGTCCAAATGCGGGCTGTCTCTTCCTCTTTCCGTGATCGGGTCCCAGCGACGGCTGTTACGGCCGTTCCCCACGCCCGTTTCTGGGAGGACCCGGTGTCAGCACCAACCCGTAGAAGACGATGGCTCACGATCTGCGCCGTCACCGCCTCCGCCGCCCTCGTCGCGATGCCCGCGGGCGCCGCGCCCGGCGGGGGCAACAGCCCTTTCGGGCCCCGCGTTCTCGACCAACTCGCCGCGCAGCGCGAGCAGTCGGTCGGCGCGCTCACCCCCAGCCTCAAGGGCGACGGCGGTGACGGTGACGACGGCAACGAGGCCGACGAGATCGCCGAAGGTGCGGACCAGTTCTCCGAGGCCCGCACCTCACCCGGTGTCGTCGCACCGGGCGCGTACGGCGCCGCATGGCAGAGCCTGAACAACCTGCCGAACACCAAGGGTAGTTGGCGGAGCGTCACAAACCTTCCCTACAACTCCGACGATTCGCGCTACCGGGACGCCGACTCCAACTCCAGTGGCGGCTCCGGCAATGTGACGGGCCGGATGGCCGCGATGGCCGCCGACGACGACGGGTACGTGTACGCCGGCAGCGCGGGCGGCGGGGTGTGGCGGTCCAGGTCCGGCGGAGGCCACTGGCAGGCCATCAGCGACCGGCTGCCCGCACAGTCCACCGGCGCGCTCGCCCTCGACGGGGCCGGGCACCTGTGGCTGGGCACCGGCGAGGCGACGACCAACGCGGACGCCTACCTCGGCAGCGGCGTCTACGTCCTGGCGGACCCGCACCACGGCACGTTCTCCTCCCGCGCCCGGGTCGGCGGCGACGAGCTGGAGTCCACCACCGTCCACCAACTGCGCTTCGGCGGCAACAAGGTGTGGGCGGCGACCAGCAAGGGCGTGTGGAGCCACTCCACAAAGACGCTGAAGGGCTCCTGGAAACTGGAGTTCGCCCCCAACCCCGAGTTCCTGCCCGGCGGTTCGGAGGCAGCCGACCCCGACGCCCCGTACAAGAACATCGCCAACGACATCGCGATCGACCCGAAGAACCCCGACAAGGTGGTCCTCGCGATCGGTTGGCGCAGCGGTGACGACTACAACGGGTTCTACACCAAGGGCGCGCACGGCTCCTGGACCCGGATCACCAGCGGTCTGGGCGATCTCCCGGCCGACCCGGACGGCGTCGGCAACGTCACCTTCGCCCGCTCCGCCGACGGCTCCCGCTACTACGCCATCGACCAGTCACCGGAGCAGCTGAACACCAACCCGGACAGCGGCCTGGAGGGCTTCTACGTCTCCAAGTCCGGTTCTCCGACGGGACCTTGGACGAAGATCGCGGACTACCAGGGTCTGGCCGCGTCCGGTTCGGCGCTGACGTCCAGCGGCTACATGCCCGGCGTCCAGGCCTGGTACAACCAGTTCCTGGCCGTCGACCCGAGCGACCCGCAGCACGTGTACGCGGGACTCGAGGAGGTCTACGAGTCCAAGGACGGCGGCGGCACCTGGTCGACCGTGGGCCCGTACTGGAACTTCGGCTTCTCCTGCTGGAGCATCGACCCGGCCAAGCAGAGCGGCGACTGCCCCCAGACGACCCACTCCGACCAGCACGGCGTCGCGATCGGCCGCTACCACGGCAAGAGCTTCGTGTACGTCGGCAACGACGGCGGCGTCTACAAGCGCCCGCTGAACGGCCGGCAGGACACCTCCGGACACGCCACCGACTGGACCTCCCTCAACGACGGAACCATCGACACCCTGCAGTACTACTCGGTCGGCATCGGCAAGGACCTCGACCACGGGGGCGTCTCCGTCACCGGCGGCCTCCAGGACAACGGCCAGTCCGTCCTGCGCAGCAACGACCGGGTGATGGGCTCCAACTTCGGCGGCGACGGCGGCGACACCCTCACCGACCCGGCCAACGGCTGCGACATCGCTGAGGAGTACGTCTACCTGTCCATCCAGGTGACCCAGAACTGCGCGGTCAACGACGGTAGTTGGATGGACGACGCCAGCAAGGCCACGTCGTACAACGTCGCCCCGGCCGACAACGCCACCAGCGAGGCCCGCTTCATCGCCCCGCTCGCCGCCGACGCGAAGAGCCCCTCGACGTGGATCGCGGGCGGCCGTCACGTGTGGGTGCAGACCCACGGGTACGCCATCCGCAGCGGCGCCGAGTGGACCAGCGTGTACGACCTCGGTGCCGGCCACACCGCGACGGCTGTCGCTGCGTCCGGCGGCAAGGTCTACGCGGCCTGGTGCGGCCCCTGCAACAACCAGGGCTTCGCGCGCGGTATCTCCGTCGGCAACGCGGACGGCACCGGCTGGCACGACATCACGCTTCCCGTCGACGGGACCGTGCCCAACCGCTACCTCAGCGGCTTCGCCATCGACCCGAAGAACGCCGACCACGTGTTCCTCACGGTCAACGGCTTCTCCCGGCAGTGGACCGAGGGGCCGGGCGCGGGCGTCGGCCATGTCTTCGAGTCCAAGGACGGCGGCACCACCTGGAAGGACATCTCCAAGAACTTCCCGGACGTGCCCGCCGACTCCGCCGTCGTCACATCGAACGGCGGCCTGGCCGTCGGCACCGACCTCGGCGTCGTCTACCGCGCACCGGGCCGGACGACATGGCAGCGCGTCGGTGACCTCCCGGCCGTCGCCGTGCTCCAGCTGAAGCTCGGCCCTGACGGCAGCACCCTGTACGCGGCCACGCACGGCCGGGGTATCTACTCGATCAAGGTACGCAACCTCGGCTGAACCCGCTGACGGGGGTTACGGGGTTCACGAGGGAGGGGTGGTCCGGCTGATCGCCGGGCCACCCCTCTTTGACGAGCCGTCCCGTCAGCGCGTCGCCTCGGCGCTCCGGTCCGTCCCTTCCTCGTACCGCCCCCGAAGTTCCGAGAGCACGCCGAACGCGGCCGCCGTCAACGGTACGGAGAGCAGCATGCCGAGGATGCCGGCGAGGGAGGCGCCGGCGGTGAGGGCGACCAGGATCACCGCCGGGTGCATCTGGAGCGTACGGCTCTGGATCATCGGCTGGAACACGTTGCCCTCCAGCAGCTGGACGAGGGCGACCACGCCGAGGACCCACAGCGCGGTGGTGAGCCCGCCGTCCGCGAACGAGACCAGGACCGCCACCGCGCCCGAGAGGAACGCGCCCAGGTAGGGGATGTACGCCCCGATGAACACCAGCCCCCCGAGGCCGACGGCGCCCGGCACCTGGAGGATCAGCAGACCGACGGTGATGCACACGGCGTCGATGAACGCGACGATCGTCGTCCCCAGCATGAAGCCCTCGATGGCCTGGAAGGCGCGGCGAGCCATGACCTCCAGGGTCGCGCCGGAGCCGCGGGGCGCCAGCGAGTGCAGCGAGGCGACGGCCCGGTCGGAGTCGCGGAGGAAGAAGAAGAGGAGCAGGATCGCGAGCGTCGCGGTGGCGATCATCTCGGTGAGCAGACTGACGCCGCTCAGCACACCGGATACGGCGGTGCCACCGAACTTGGAGAACAGGTCCTTGGCGTTGGTGGCGAGTTCGTCCAGGGAGTTGCCGACCACGTCGAAGCGCTCGCTGAGATCCTTCGCCGCGTGCTGCACGGACATGATGATCTGGTCACCGGTGTCGATCAGGGCGTTCATCACGATGTACGCGGCCCCGCCCATGACCAGGATCACAGCGGCGCAGGTCAGCCCGGCGGCGAGGGACTTGTTGAACTTCATCCTGACCAGCCGCCGGTAGAACGGGCCGAGCAGGGCCGAGAGAAGCAACGCGAGCAGCACCGGCGTGACGACGGTCTGGAACGTGATGCAGAACCACACACCGACCGTGACCACGCCACTGAGCAGCAGCAACAGCGCGCTCACGGCGGCGATACGCCGGGCGGGGCCCGAGAGAAGGGGCGCGGCGCTGCGGTTGTCGGCACCGTCCGGCGGGTTCAGGGGGACACCGGTGGTGCGTACGGTCGTACGCGTCCGATGTATCCGCGTGCCGCGTCGCCCCGGCTGTCTGTTGCGGCTGGCGCCGACTCTGCGAGGGGCTCCCGTACGGCTGTTCATCCTGTTTCGTCTCCGCTCACACGCATGACCGCTGTCCACTTCCGCTGTCCGCTGTCCGCTGTCCGGGGCGTCAGAGTAGACCGGCGCGAGACCCGCAGGGTTGAGTGTGACTCCGCCGATGCTGGGCAGACGCGGTCGTTATGAGCACCCCCACCAACCGGAGCCCGGTAGACGCGGCAGTCGAGGTCGCGGAGGAGAGCCCGCGGAGCGTGGTCGCGCCGACGACGGACGCGCTCCACAGATCCGGTCGCGGGCGGGGTTTTCCGTCGGCCCTGCGCGGTGGTGGGCGGGTGGCAGGGCTGGACGGACTGCGTACGGTCGCGGTCGTGCTGGTGATCGTCTACCACGTGAAGCCGGATCTGGTACCCGGCGGCTCGGTCGGTGTGGACGTCTTCTTCACGCTCAGCGGCTTCGTCATCACCCGGCTGCTGATCGCCGAGTACGCCCGCACCGGCGGCATCGGCCTGCGGTCGTTCTACAAGCGCCGGTGGCTGCGGCTGGGACCGGCCATGCTGACGATGTGCGCGGTCACCGCGCTTCTCTCCCTGGCGTTTCCGCTGCCGCTGTTCGACGGGGCGTGGACGGCGGCGGTGCTGGCAGCCGTGTCGGTCGTCAACCTCGTACGGGCGGGTGAGTCCGGCCCGTACTCGGACCTCACCTCGCCCCTCAGCCACACCTGGTCCCTGGGGGTGGAGGAGCAGTTCTACCTGGCCTGGCCGCTCCTGCTCCTCCTGCTTCTACGGCGCACCACCGCCCGGAAGGTACTGGCCTGGGTCGCGGCCCTGTGCGTCGTGCCGCTGCTCTGGCGCCTCGCCCTCTGGGACCCCTCGGCGGCGCACCGCATCTACAACGGCCCCGACACCCGAGCCGACCAACTCCTGATCGGCGCCCTGCTGGCCGTCGTCCTGGCCCGCCTACGAGCCGACGACCCTCGTCTGGCACTGCTCCGCCGTTGGTCGGGCCGTCTGTGCTGGCCCGCGCTCGCGCTGCTGGGCCTGGTCGCCTGGCAGATCCCGATCGCCGAGGCGAGCGGATGGAACCCCGTCTGGTACACGGTCGGCTTCCTGTTCGCCGCGGTCCTGACGGCCACGGTGGTGGCGACCCTGGACCTGCTCCCCCGGTCATGGCCCTCCCGTCTCCTCTCGATCGGCGCCCTGGCCTGGGTCGGCCGCAACCTCAGCTACGGGATGTACCTGTGGCACTACCCCGCCATCCGCCTCCTCTCCGACCTGGGCGTGCCGGACGACCAGTTGCTGCCGATGGGCATGGTGGCGACGGTCGCGGCGGCCCTCGCGTCGTACGCGCTCGTGGAACGGCCGTTGGCACGACGGAAGTGATGTCAGTGGGTCGCCCTAGACTCCGCCGCACCATGACCGACCACAGCAGAACCCTGAAGCCCGCCCTCGGTTCCATGACCGTGCTGGTAGCCGCCGTCATCGTCCACGACAAGGCCGCCGACCGTGTCGTCCTTCTCCAGCGTGGCCCACGGGCCAAGTTCGGCCAGGGCATGTGGGACCTGCCCCTCGGGAAGAGCGAACCGGGCGAGCCCATCACCGCCACGGCGGTACGAGAGCTGTACGAGGAGACCGGCCTCGTCGTGCGGCCGGAGGCCCTGGAGGTCGCCCACGTCGTCCACGGCTCCCAGGGAGTCGCAGCCCCCAACGGTTTCCTCACCGTCGTCTTCGCGACCCACGACTGGACCGGCGAGCCCGAGAACCGCGAACCCGACAAGCACGCCCAGGTCCGCTGGTTCGACGTCGCCGCACTCCCGCAGGCCCCGGGCGAGTTCGTGCGCTCGAGCGCGGGCGCCCTGCGTCGCTATCTCGACGGCGGCCCGCTTATTTCGCTGGCGGGCTGGGGGTAGGCAGAGACTAGGATCGCAATCTTCGGCTGGCGGAAGCCACCTGGAGTCCCTGAGGCTGTGCCGACAACGATGAACCCGGCAACGACGAACGTCGACAACACCCCCCTTCCTGCCCCCGCCCAACTCCGGCTCGACCGCGCCCTGGACAGCCTGGCTGTCACCTTTCGCGGTTCGACCGCCCACGCCGACGAGGTCCAGTGCGACTGTCACTGGGGCGAACCGGAAGAGCTCGCACTGCTGAAGGTCCCGGACGTGGAACTCGACCCGGATCTCCTCTACCGCACCTGGCATGCCTGCGACTGGGCCGACCACGGCGCGGTACTGCGTCGCGTCCTGCCCCAGTTCGCCAGAGCGCTCGCAGGCGGCCTCGTGGAGCCGCACCGCATACACGAGGTGGGACGTTCGTTCGCCAAGGGCAAGTGGCACCGGTGGCCCGTCCACCAGAGTGCGGTGGTGTGGGAGTTCCTGCACGCCTGGTGGGCGCTCAACCTCACCGACCCGGATCCCGTCGCCCCCGTGTACGAGCTCCTCGAACTGTGCGCCGAGGCCTCCGGCACGGTCGGCCCGTGGCTCACCGTCTGGGAGGCGCTCGATCACCCGGTGGCCGACCGGCACTTGGCGGAAGCGGCCACCCGGTGGGAGTGCGACCTACTGCGAGACGAGCTTCCCTGGAGGATGTGGGAGGACGACAACGCCGACGAGATGCGCACCGAACTCGCGGCCTGGCTGGTCCGCCACGCCCCCGCACGGCTGCGTTCCCAGGACGCGGCGACCGTGGAACTCCTGCACCGGGTACGGCTGATAGGCCTCACCGGCCCCGCTCGCTGGGAGGACCCGCACTGGCCCGACCACCACTACTGAGGTCGCGCCGGGTACTTGTGCGCCGGGACGCGGTTGGCCACGACCCAACCCCCTTAAAGAACCGGGGTAAAGAACCTGGGTAAAGAACCAACCGCCTCCCTCCTCCCGCCCGTTGTCCCCTGCGGGCCCCGGCGAAACCTGGAATGTTCACTCTCAGGAGTGACTCAGTTGCGGTGAGTGGGTGCGGAGAGTTACGTTCCCGGAAACAACCCCACAAAACGACGGCCCTCGCAAGGACTGCAATCCTGTACGAGGGCCTGACCGATCAGGAAGAGATCGCTTCCCTATGGCTGAAACTCAGTCTAACGCGCGCTCACGCGCCACCTCCGGTGCAACGAACGCAACGAACGCCCCGAACACACCCACCTACGGTGTGATCCACGTACGCACCCGCCTCACCGGCGCCTTCACCGTGATCTCCAACGCCCTCGCCCAGCGACGCGGCAGCGCGGTCACCATCGGCGTCGCGGCGTACATCCTCTCCGTGCCCGACGGCGCCCGCATCAGCATCGCCGCCCTCTGCGCCCACTTCGACGAGGGCGAGATCCTGATCTCGCGTGCGCTACGGGAGTTGGAGGCGGCGGGCTACCTGGAACGGCGCCGAGTGCGTGGAGCCGACGGCCAGGTCCGCACCCAGACGTTCTTCTACGACGTACCAGGCGCCGCCTCCGACCGGCCGACCTCTCGTCCACCACAGCCCGCCCGGCCAAGGAAGCCGGATCCGGGCCCGGTTGAGGACACCACGCCAGCAGCAGCGCCCCCTACGGAAACTGCCGCACCGGGGCCCCCGGTGACACCGGAGGCAGCAACGCCCCTCCCACCCCCGCCTGTTGCCGCCGCACCCCCTCCCCCGCTCGGCCTCGCCGAAGCCGACCCCCAGGCCGTCGTCATCCTCGCCTCGCTCCGTATCGTCGACCGCAGGTTGATCCTGTCCCGCAGCGAGGTCGCCGAGTTGGCCCCGGCGGTCGCCGAATGGCTCGGGCAAGGTCTCCGGCCCGAGGAGATCACCGGGGCCCTGACCACCGACCTCCCCGACCACTTCCGGGCCCGCCCGGCCCGCGTACTGGCGTTCCGCCTGCGCGAAGCGCCCCTCCCGACGCCCACGAGGGCCCCGACTCCCGGCACACCCCAGCCCCTCGTCCTCCCCTGGCAGACCTGCGACGGCTGCGAACGGGCGTTCCGGACAGCGGGCCACTCCCGCTGCCGCGACTGCAGGGGGGCCTCCGTGGGGGCGGCGGCTTGACGGCTCGGGGAACCGGTTCGGGATCGGCAGGAGGATGTCCCGTGCCACTGGATCTTGACCGTTTGCCATCGGACTTTGACGGACGCGAGTTTGTGCCATCGGAGTTTGATCACCGCAGGTCAGCGACTCAGCGTGCCGAAGGTGCACGCCGGGGGCGTGGTAAAACCCGTGGCGTGCTGGAGGTGCTTCTGTCTGCTCTGACGGCCATCTGCACGGGTGCGGCCTGTCGTCACCGTTCCGTCACGAGTAGTCGCCGCACGGAACCCTGCCACTCTCCCGCCCTGTCTGCACTCACGTACCGCGGGGCGATAACCGACGACCGAAACCCGCGGACGAGACGACTCAGGGGGACAACACCATGCGTCACAGCAACGGCATTCACAGGGCGGCTCTGGCGACGACGGCGGTCACGGCCGTCGCGGCGGCGGTGACCGGCATCCTGCCCGGCACCGCCATGGCGGCGAGCACCACCACCTCCACCCCGCCGCCCGCCTGCTCGGCCTCCGCTCTCCAGGTCAGCGCCTGGCAGGCCGCCCACCCGCCCGTCGGGACCGGGACCGGGGCAGCGGTCGTGGAGTTCACCAACGTCTCCCGGGGGACGTGCGTCCTGAAGGGTCATCCGACGGTCGCGGGCGCCGGCAACGGCTCCCCTTCCCACAACACCCCGCTCAAGGTCACCGCCACCGGCAGGGCAGCCACCGTGACGGTCCGGCCGCACGGCAAGGCGTGGGTGAAGCTGACCTTCGTCCAGGTCCAGGGGGAGGGCGACGGCTACTGCGTGTCAGGCAAGACACCGTCGACGTATCCGACGATGGTCATCGGGCTGCCGCACTCCGGGAAGCACCAGGTCGCCCTGAACGACGGGGTGTGGGCCGAGTGCGACAACAAGGTGACCGCCACCCCGGTTTCGGCGGTCAAGCCCTCCTGACCCCCGTCCCCACAAATTGCGCAGCCTGCATGACGATCGCAAGGCCCTGACCTGCACGTTTGCGAGGAATTGTACATAAGTGCGGGTCAGTGACTCAGCGTACCTTCGGTGCGCTGAGTCACTGACCCGCGGTGATCAAACTCCGATGGCACAAACTCGCGTCCGCCAAAGTCCGATCACAGGCTGGCTCAAGGAATCGGCTGCGGGCGCCCCGCCGTCCATCGCGTCGAACCGGCGCGCAAAGGGCAACCGGCAATCCCCTTCATCGGCTTGGCGGAAGCCCATGTGCTGCGCGCCTTGCGGCTGTTCGGGCTGCGGGCGCGTGAGGTCCGGGACGCGGCAACGGCCGTACGGAACGCGTTCGGCACTCCCTACGGTCTGGTCTCGAAGCGCGTCGCGACGGACAGCGTGGACATCTTCGGCGATCACGGCCATGAGCTGGTGGCCGTGCATCTCCGGTACCTGACCTGGGAAGGCGACGACGACTGTCCGACGAGCCTGCGGCTGAAGCAGTACGGGGAGTTGGCGCCCGTCGTGATCGACCCCCGGTTCGGCCACGGGCTGCCCGTCATCGCCGAGAACCGCGTCCCGGTCGGAGCCGTCATGGGCCTCCGGGCGGCCGGCGAGACCGTCGAGGCCATCGCCTACGAGTACGACATAACGCCTGAGCAGGTGGACTCGCTCTGTCAGGCAGTGGAGCAGTACCCGCCCGCCCGGTCTTCTCAGGCATGCCGTCTACGGGGCCACAGCCCGCACACTCAACGTCCCGATGCAGTCTGACTTCGGTGCGTCGAGAACAACCGCCACCGCTTCCGTGAAGCCCGCCGACACGAGAAGCCTCCGCCAAGAGGCAGGCGTGTAGCTGTACCGGTAGGTGTATCTGGCCGGGCCCGCGAAGCCGCCCTTGTACATGCCCTGCGGCCCGTACGCCCCCGGGATGGCCGGCGGCTGGGCGAACGCGAACACGCCCCCGGGGTTGAGTCGTTGGCGAACCAGGGGGAAGAGTTTCCGGGGGTCGCTGAACCAGGCAGCACCGAAGACCGAGTACACGGCGTCGTAGGTCTCGGTGTCACTCCTCAGGAAGTCGAGCACTTCGGCGCACACGAACTCGACCCCGGAGGGCCCCCAGCGCTGGGTGGTGCGGGCCACCATGACCGGGGACATGTCCACCCCGCGAGCCTGCACCCCCTGCCGCGCGAGGAACGCGAGCGCGCGACCCGTACCGCAGCCGATCTCCAGCACACTCGCGGGCTCACCGAGTACCTCGGGGCCGGGTCCGTGACCCGCGTACTGAGTCCACCGAAACACCGGCTCCCCCTCGAAGACGTCCTTGCGCGTCGACTCGGCGTAGGTGTCCCACACCGCGCGTTCGTCGTCGAAGTTGTGTACGGCGGCCAACGGGGTTCCTTCGGGGTGTAGTTGATCGCACGGACGGATATGGGTGCCCCGCCTCTCTCGGGGTAGCGGAGGCGAGGCACCATATCCGGTCGGTCAGTGGCTGTCGGGCACCTTGTCGTCGCACGGCCCGCAGTCCGACACGTCGACTTCCCACAGCTCGTCGTCGATCTCGAAGCCGTGCTCGCGGATCACGTCGGCCGTACGCATGACGGTCCCGTCACGACGCCGCTCGACCAGCGGGGCGTGATGCTTGTACGCGCCCCCGTTGTACACCTGGCAGAAGGCGAAGTAGACGGGCGTGTCCAGGATGATCTGGTGAATCCCGATGTCGACGGTGTAGCCCGGTCCGATATCGATGCCGGGACTTTCCATCGCCGTGATCAGGTAGGCGACGGCTTGACCGAGGACGCGTTCCGCGAGGCTGCGCACAGCGACCGAGTCGCGCAGCAGCAGCCGTACCTCACGCTCCCACAGGTCGATGCCCTCAGCTCCGGGGGCGTCGAAGATGTTGTACGTCTTGTCAATGACGTACGGGCGTACCGCGTTCAGCAACTCCCGAGGATCGCGGTACATCGTGCCGCTCCAGGCTTCCAGTGCGACGGTCATACTCGTTGTGTCCCTTCCTTGTGGGTGGGGTGGAACCCGCCCCGACAGGCGACCTGTCCAAGGGTTCTCGAACCTGTCGGGGCGGGGGCTCAAAGGTCGCCGGCAGCGGCGAGGCGGAACGTCACCATCGGATCGGCTCCGCGTCTCCCCCCGCACACGAGGGGCAGGGAACCTTGTAGTTGTAGGCGCACTGGGCACAGCCCGCGAATCCGCAGCAGCCCGGACACCAGATCTGGCACCACCCCGCGCACGTCCCGCACAGCCTGCCCAGGGGCAGGGGGATGCCGATAGGAACAACCACGTCTCCCAGCGCCGGAGAGGCCTGCTTCGTCATCTGGACGGTGAGAGCGGTCATCGGGCCGCCATTTTCGTTCTCTTGTGGTGCGGATGGTTCGCAAGCTCGTCATTGCAGTCGTTGACCCTCGCCGCGTTCGAAAGCCTGCGATATCCCTCACGCTGCTCGACCAGGGCCGCGCAGACACCGCAGCCCTCGACCGCGACGGGTTCGAGTTCCGGCAAAGTCGCGGCTGGGGCCGACGACGCAGGCATTTCAGCGCTCATACGCGCAGCAGCCTCTGAAGTCCGTGGTTGACTCTCTGGACGACGGCGTGGTCAGGGGCCGGGAAGTCTCTCGGCCACCAAGCAGGCGCGTGCTCGTCGAAGCCGCGCCACTCGCCGGCTCGCACCGTGACGGTGCAAGGCCCTTCGTAGCCCAGCCTCCGCCCTTCGACCCTCTTTTGCATCGGTACACCTCTCACTGACGTTGTCGCTCTACGCAACCAAGTCGATGCGCACAGCAGTACCGTTGGAACGGCAGCAGAACTTGAACGACTTGAACGTCGGAGTTCGCGGGGAGTGGTGGACGTGCCAAAGGGCCAGCCGAACGACAACCTTGCGCGACTGTTGGACGAAGGCCAATGGATGCATCGGCAGTTCGCTCTGTCCGTCAACCGGGTAGGTGCCGAACGCGGTCTGAAGCTCCGTTACGACGAGTCCTCCGTGGCACATTGGCTGGACGGAGTAGTCCCCCAGAAGACCGCGCGGCCGATCGTGATCGAGGCCTTGTCCCGACGCCTCGGGCGGCCGATCACGTACGAGGAAGCGGGACTTGACGCTCCTCCGAGCCTGTCCGGAATGGAGGTTGCGCCCACGCACGCCATGAACACCATTGAGGGTCTGGTCGACACCGGAAGGGCAGACATGGACCCCTCGCGCCGTACGGTCCTCACGACCGCGCTCTACTCCGCAACGCTCGCCGTGCCGAACTTCACCGAAGCCGACGAGACCCTGGACCGGCTTGAACACCAGGCCGCGGGCCGCACAGTCAGGATCGGCCCCGGGGACGTGGCCGTGGTCCGCAGCATGACGGACAAGATCGCCGACATCCTCGACGAACTCGGGGGCGCTCACGCGCGGCCGATGGCCGCCGCCTTCATCGTGAATTCGGTCGCCTCCTACCTCCGAGCAGACGGAACCGAAGCCGTCAAGAACGACATGCGCGCCGCCGCATCCGATCTCGTGTACCTCACGGGATGGATGGCCATGTACGAGAAGGCTCACGGACTCGGCCAGCGGTACTACCGACAGGCCCTCGGGCTGGCCAAAGCCGGCGGTGACGAGGTGACCTACTGCCGCACACTACGCGGAATGGCCCTTCAGGCCGCCAACCTCAAGCACGCGAACAAGTCCCTCGAACTCGCCGACTCAGCGGCAGAGGCCGCACCGAAGGCCGGACCGCGACTGCAAGCCTTCCTTCGGGGACAGCAGGCGCACGGGGCTGCGCTGGTCGGCGACCGAGGGCTCGCCTTCACCCGACTGACCGAGACAGAAACAGCTCTGTCGAAGGCGGACAACAGGCGCGACGCAGTGGGGGGCTACGATCAGGCGGCCTACCAGTTCCACGTGTCGAGCGTGCTGTACGCCCTCGGGGACGTCCCCGGCTCGGTCGAGGCGATGAAGGCATCGAACCGCGCACGGCCTTCGGTGGAGAAGCAGGGCAACGCTCACGCGAATGGCCTGCTCGCGCAGAGGCAGCTCGAAGTCGGGCACCTCGAAGTCGCGTGCTCGACCTGGCACGAGTTCCTCGACGACTACGCCTCACTGTCGTCCGCCCGCGCGGACGAGCACTTCGGCATCATGCGTCGACGCATTCGCCCACACCTCGGCAATCCGAGGGCGCGAGAGCTGAACGAGCGAGCGCGGGAGCTTGCTCGGCAGAAGGCCGCGGCATAGACCGCTGAGCAATAGTCAATTCTTGTGGATCGCCGGGTCAAGGCAACGGGTTGTCGCCTTGGACGACCTGCCATCCGGAAGCCAGGCTGCCCGACATGAGGTGCTGGACGCCTTCTCCTCGGAGCGTCACGAAGGCGGTGAGGCCCGGTGTCCAGCTGTGCCACTCGATGCCCGTAGACAACGGCCTGTGTCAGTGTCAGGTCGAGTGCTTGTGCTGAATCACTGAGGCGGCCGAAGCGGGCACCGCGGCGGGCCGGCCCCCGCAGGCAGCGCACACTGACAGTGGCCTGTTCGAGGGACGCGACAATGACCCGATCAATCTGCAGTTCCACGCTGCTACGACAGCTACCGGGGCTGAGGATCTCGTTCACGCGACTACCTCCTCTCACTCGACCAGGATGCCATTCTCGAACCGGGCACCCACACGCACCATGAGACGTCGTCCGACGGCGTCTTTGAACAGCTCTGCTGCTCCACAACCGATCACCCTTGGTTCGCCACAGCCCTACGATCAGGTCGTGACGACGACGTACGAATGGCGCGCCGACTTCGACAACGCCTCCCTCAACGCCCTGCACGCCGAGGGTTTCGGCGGCCGGCCGGCGACCATCGACTGGCGCACACGGCTGCGACGTCACAGCCTCGGCTGGGTCTGCGCCTGGGACGGCGGCTCCCTCGTCGGGTTCGTCAACGTCGCCTGGGACGGCGGAGTTCACGCCTTCGTCCTGGACACGGTCGTGGCTCAGCGCTGTCGGTCCCAGGGAATCGGCGCCACCCTCATCGCCACCGCCGCGCAGCACGCCCGTGCCGCCGGCTGCGAGTGGCTGCACGTGGACTTCGAAGAGCACCTGCGGCCCTTCTACTTCGAGGCCTGCGGTTTCCGACCGACGGACGCAGGACTGATCTCCCTGCGCTCCCTGTAGCGGCGGCTCAGGTCTGCGCGATGTCGCCGTCCGACCCCGCGTCACCCCACCCGACCCTCCGCCGCTCCATCTCCTGCGATTTCCGGGATCTCCACCAGGGTCACGCCACGCCGCGCCAGTAGACGCTGCAGCTTTTCGAACCGGGCAAACCCCCTACGCCGAGCCCCCGTTGCTCTTCAGCAGCTGCCCGTTGATCCACTGCCCCTCCCCCGAGCACAGGAAGTCCACGAGGTGGGCCGTGTCCTGGGGAGTGCCCAGGCGGCCCAGGGGTGTGTGGCGAACGGTGTTCTGCCTGGCCTCCTCGGTCATCCAACCGGTGTCCACCGGGCCCGGGTTGATGACGTTCGCCGTCACCCCGAGGTGGGAGAGTTCGTGGGCCGCCGCCAACGTGATGCGATCCAGGGCTCCCTTGCTCGCCCCGTACGGCAGGTTGCCCACCGTGTGGTCGCTGGTGAGGCTGATGATCCGGCCGGTTCCCTGGGCTGCCGTGAAGCGGAGTCCGAACTCCCGGATCAGCAGCCAGGTCGCGCGTGCGTTGACGGCGAAGTGGCGGTCGAAGCTCTCCAGGGTCGTGTCCAGCAGGCCCGAGTCGACCGACTCGCAGTGGCACATCACCAGCGCCGTAACACCGGTACCGGTACCGGTAGCGGCCCCGTCGCCCATGCGGCGCCCGACCTCGTCGAAGACGTGTGCCGGAGTGGCCGGGTCGGCGAGGTCGGCCTCGATCGCCGTGCTCGTGGCGCCCCGCTCGGTCAGGGACCGGGTGATCGCCTCGGTCGCACCGGACTCGACGCCCCAGGACATGCGGGTGTCGTACGGGGTCCAGTACGTGAAGGCGATGTCCCAGCCCGACGCCGCCAGTTGACGAGCGATCCCGGCACCGATCCCGACAGTGCGCCCGACTCCGGTGACCAGGGCGAGCGGGCGGGCGGTGAGGGGAGCATGGGGGTGGTCGCGCTGAGGTTGATCCGCGTTTGTCGTCACGGGGCGCGATCGTCCATGAGCCGCGCCTGCTCAGCAACAGCTTTTCTGGGAACCATGGTTGAGCCTGCTCAGCAACGCACAGCCTCGGCTGGGTCTCCGCCTGGGACGGCGGCTCCCTCGCCGGATTAGTCAACGCCGCCTGGGACGGCGGAGTTCACGCCTTCGTCCTCGACCCGGTCGTGGCTCAGCGCTGCCGGTCGCAGGGGATCGGCGCCACCCTCATCGCCACCGCCGCGCAGCATGCCCGTACCGCCGACTGCGAGTGGCTGCACGTGGACTTCGAGGAGCGCCTTCGACCCTTCTAGCCGTCCACCATGACCACTCCGAAGACTCGCCCGGACCTCACGTCTCGTAAACCGTGGAGCGATGTCCGACATGGACGACCCACACGACCAGTTCACCGTTGTCGAGGGTGTAGATCACGCGGTAGTCGCCGACCCGGAGGCGACGGCGATCGGGCTGGGACACAAGCGCCGTGGTGCTGAATCCGAGCGGATCGCTCTCCAACTCCGTCAGCTTGGCCAGGATGCGCAGCGCCATGTCGCGGGGGACTTTCCGAAGCTCGGCCTGCGCCTCGGGCCGGAAGACCGTCCAGTACTCACTCACGCCGTGCTCATTCACCGCGCGCCAGGGTCTCCCTCATGATGTCCTCGATGGGGACGCCGGCAGAACGGTCGGCCATCCGCTCGTCGATGATCCGGTTGATCTCGCGCTCTTCCCACTGCTGGTACTTGCGCAGGACATCGATCGAGACGACGGCCGCGACTTCTTTTCCTCGTCGCGTGATCACGGTGGGCTGGTCATCGCGCTCGGCCCGCTCGACGACCTCGGCAAGGTGTGCGCGGACGTCACGGATGGACTCTATGGGCAGCTGCGTCATGCGTCCAAAGGTACCGGATGCACCATGTGTACACAACGTATCCAGGAGCAGACTCGGTCACGCCGACCGGAAGGCGGATTCCGGCGGACAGTCGCTACTCACCGCCCTCCGCCTCCCGTACGTCCACTCAGCTCGCCGGCCGCCGAAGCCGCCCCTCGTAGTGCCGCTCCAGCCCCAGGTTCCCCTCGAAGCCCCCCGGCACGTTCGCCGACACGTACACCGGCGGACGCTCCCCCGCCTCGATCAGTACCGCCGCCGTCTCCGCGACCGCCATCTGCACCAGCATCACGCCGGTCAGTGTGGACAGGGCGCACACCGCGCCGCCGCCCGGCAGTTCCAGCAGCGCGTCGCCCGTGGGGGCCTCGTTGTCCAGCACCACGTCCGCGATGTCGGCCAGCTTCTTGCCGCTGGTGTGGGCCGCCGGAACCGTGCGGGTGTGGGTGAGGGAGGTGATCGCGAGGATCTTGTGGCCGCGTTCCTTCGCGTGGAGGGCCATCTCGACGATGACGTTGTTGACGCCCGAGTTGGAGATGATCACGAACAGGTCGGCGGGGTGCGGCTCGGCGAGTTCGTACAGCCGCTCGGCGATGCCCGGCTTGCGTTCCAGCAGCGGGTCGTCGAGGGCGCTGGGGGCGTCGCCACCGTAGAGGACGAGGTCGGCCATGCTCAGGCGGTTGGTCGGGACGAGGCCGCCGGCGCGGCCGGCCAGTTCCAGGACGAGGGCCTGGGAGTGCCCCGTACCGAAGGCCTGGATCACGCCGTCCGCGCGGACGCAGTCCGCGATCAGCCCGGCGGCGCGGGTCACCGACTCCTGGACCGCCTCCGACCCCGTGATGCGGTCGAGAACGGCCCGGCTCTCGCGCGCGAAGCCCTGGGCACTGACCGCACTGACCGACTCGACGGACACTCGAAACTCCCCACCGGTGGATTGAACCACCCGCTCTACCTTTACCGGTGAATCAATAAATCACAGTCTGCAGGCTGCGAGCAACGGGGCACGAGCAACGCCCACGGGGGTGTCCGTTCCCCGGACGGGCCTGCTGGCCGGTCCTGGGATTCAAACTGACCCAGACACGGTGGCTGATACATTCGCCCCTACCATCAAGTACAGCCGCACAGCAGTACAGCGCCGAGAAGATCGGGTTACCCCATGGAACGGACCGGCTCCGGCAACGGGATGCCCCCGACCGACGTCACCACCCTCATCCGTACGGAGCTGCCGCGCCTCGCCGGTTCCCTGCGGAAGGTGGGTGAGCTGATCCTTGAGGATCCCGCCGCCGTCACCCACTGCTCGGCCGCCGAACTGGGCCGCCGTACCGGCACCTCGCAGGCCACGGTCACCCGGTTCTGCCGTGCCATCGGCCTCGACTCCTACCAGCATCTGCTCATCGAGCTGGCCCAGGAACGCGGTCGCGGCGAGGTCTCCGACTGGGGTACCGCCGAGATCGGGCCCGACATCTCCCCCGACGACAGCCTGGAACGGGTCGTACAGGTCGTCGGCAGCGCCGATCTGCGGGCCATCCAGCAGACCATCGACCGTATCGACCTCGACTCCATCGAGCGCGCCGGACAGGCCGCCGCCCGCGCCCGCCGTATCGACGTGTACGGCGTCGGCGGCAGTGGCGCGGTCGCCCAGGAGACCGAGACGCGGCTCTTCCGTATCGGCTGCGCGGTGCGCGGCTGGACCGAGGTGCACGCCGCCCTCACCTCCGCCGCCCTCCTCACCCCCGCCGACGTCGCCATCGGCATCTCGCACTCCGGCTCCACCCGCGAGACCATCGAGCCCTTCGAGTTGGCCAAGCAGCGCGGCGCCACCACCGTGGCCATCACCGCCGATCCCAAGTCCCCGCTGGCCCGCGCGGCCGACGTACGGCTCATCTCCTCCTCCTCGGAGACCAGTTTCCGCACCGAGAGCATCGGCGCCCGCCACTCCGTGCTCGTCCTCATCGACTGCCTGTACGTCCGGGTCGCCCAGCTCTCCTACCAGCGTGCCAGCGCCTCCCTCGCCCTCACCGACCACATCGCCAGGGAGCACGCGGTGAGGTCCCGCCGCACGCGCTGAGCCGTCGCGAACTCGGCATGGAAGCCGCCTCGGGGTCACTGACCCCGAGGCGGCTTTTGCATGGATGAACCACCAAGGAAACTTGAAGATGGTTGTTTGAACCATCAGAACGGTGCACGATGGGCCCCCTCCGCTCCGCCTGTTCAGCCTGTTCCGCCTGTTCCATCCGTTTCCCCGTAGGCCTCGTAGGAGACCCATGCGCGTCACCTCAGTCGAGTCGACCGAGCTGTTCGTCGGCAGCGCCGAGCACCCGCGTCAGGTGGTGATCGCCGAAATCGGCCAGGCCACCGCCGGCCGTACGGTCCGGCTGACCGCCGACGGCCCCGGCGTCCGCGCCGAGGGGGAGACGCTCGCGACCGTCGGCGACGACGGCACCCTCCGCGCCGAGATACCCGTGGTCTGCGACCTGCCCCCCGGCGAGCGCACCCACGTCACCGTCACCGTCGAAGACGCAGAGGGCACCGAGGACACCGAGGACACCGAGGACACGGAAGGTTCCGACCGGCGGGCCTCGCTCACCGGGAGCCTGCTCGTCGCCGAGCCCGGCTGGACCATGTTCATGGTCAGCCACTTCCACTACGACCCGGTCTGGTGGAACACCCAGGCCGCCTACACCGAGACCTGGGACGTCGTCGACGATCCGGCGACCTCCGGATTCCCCGCGCGCCCCTACGACTGGCGCGGCCAGTCCGGGTTGAGCCTCGTGCGGGCGCACATCGATCTCGCGCGGCGCGACCCCGCGTACACCTTCGTGCTCGCCGAGGTCGACTACCTGAAGCCCTACTGGGACGCCTTTCCCGAAGAGCGCGCCTTTCTACGGCAGTTGCTGCGCACCGGGCGCGTCGAGATCATGGGCGGGACGTACAACGAGCCCAACACCAACCTCACCGGCGCCGAGGCGACCGTACGCAACGCCCTGTACGGCGACGGTTTCCAGCGCGGGATCCTGGGCGCCGACCCGCACACCGCCTGGCAGCTCGACGCCTTCGGGCACGACCCTCAGTTCCCGGGGCTGATGGCCGACGCGGGGCTCTCCTCCAGTTCCTGGGCCCGTGGACCCTTCCACCAGTGGGGGCCCACCATGTCCGTCTTCGGGGACGAACCCCGAGACCCCCAACGGATGCAGTTCCAGGTCGAGTTCGACTGGATCGCTCCCTCCGGACGCGGGCTGCTGACCGCGTACATGGTCAACCACTACGCCGCCGGCTGGGCCATCGACAACGCGCCCACGCTCCCGGAGGCGGAAGCCGCCGCCCTCAAGCTCTTCACCGGGCTGAAGGAGGTCGCGCTCACCCGCAACATCCTCCTCCCGGTCGGTGGCGACTATGCGCCGCCCTGCCGCTGGGTCATGGCCATCCACCGCGACTGGAACGAGCGGTACGTCTGGCCGCGCTTCGTCTCCGCGATCCCCCGCGACTTCTTCGCCGCCGTACGCGCCGAACTCGGCGCCGAAGGGCGCAGGGCCTCGCCGCAGACACGGGACATGAACCCGATCTACACCGGCAAGGACGTCTCGTACATCGACACCAAACAGGCCCAGCGGTACGGCGAGACAGTCCTCGCCGACGCCGAGGCCTGGGCGACGCTCGCCTCCCTCGTCACCGGGCGCGCCTATCCCGACGCCGCGCTCGACAAGGCCTGGCGGCAGCTGATCTACGGCGCCCACCACGACGCGGTCACCGGCTCCGAGTCCGACCAGGTGTACATCGACCTGATGACCGGCTGGCGCGAGCTGTACGACCTCGCCGAGTCCGTGCACGCCGACGCCACCCAGTCCCTCGCCGACCGTGTGACCCCGCTGCGCGGCGGCGGCCCCGACCTCGTCGTCCTCAACTCCGCGACCTGGCAACGCCGGGACACCCTCACCACCGATCTCCCCGAGGGTCTCGTCCCCCTCGACGAGACGACCGGGCTGCCACTGCCCGCCGTACGGGAGGGGGACGGCGAGCTGCGGGTCGTGGTCCCCGATGTACCGGGGTTGGGGCTGAAGGCCCTGCCGCTCGGGGACGGGTCCGTCCCTGGCTGGACCCCCGGCGACGGACTGACCATCCGCAACGAGTTCTACGAGGTGACGGTCGACCCCGCGCGCGGCGGCGGCGTCAGCAGCCTGCGCCAACTGACTGACGGTGGCCGGGAGTTGCTGCGCGCCGGTGACATCGGCAACGAGCTGGTCGTGCAGGAGGAGTATCCGCAGCACCCGCGTTTCAGCGAGGGGCCCTGGCATCTCACCCCGACCGGGACGACGGCCGCCCGAAGCCGTGACATCGCCGTCGCCGACACGGACGTACGGGTCGAGCACTCGGCCGCCGGATCGCGTATCATCGTCACCGCCGCCCTCGGTCAACTCTTCACCTACACCCAGCAGTTGACTCTCTGGGAGGGCATAGACCGGCTGGACGTGTCGACCGTCATCGACGGATACGACGGCAGCGACCGGCTCATCCGGGTCCGCTGGCCCTCCAACGTCCAGGGCGGGCTGCCCGTGCACGAGGTGGCCGACGCGGTCATCGGGCGCGGGTTCGGGTTCGTGGAGGTGGACAGCGAGCGGTTCCCGTGGACCCTCGACAACCCGGCCAACGACTGGTTCGCGCTGGGGGCGACGGCCCGGGTGGCCGTGCACGACGAATCCGGCGCCCTCCTCGGTCAACGGGCTATCGGTGTCGCCGAGTTGGTCTATCCGTCCTGGGACGAGGCCGGCGAGCTCGGTGCCGAACTCGCCGCCGCTCTCGTCCGGGTGGGGGTGACAGCCACCTCGACGATCGCGGGCGGGCAGCGCTACGGCGACCTCGAGATCGACTCCAACCTCCCCGACATCCGGATCGCCGTCGGCGCCCCCGAGCGCAACTCCGTCGTCGCCGAGGCCCTCGGCATGGATCCCGCCGCCGGTCGTGAACTCCGGCGCCAGCTCGCCGAGTCGGGCGTGGCAACCGTATGGGTCGCGCCACGTGCCGGGCTGCGCGAGGAGTGGGTGCCAGGGGCCGACCTGCGCGATCTGGAGCGGCTGCCGCTGCTCGTGGTCGCGGGCAGCGGCCCGCAGGACGACGCCAAGGCGGTGGACGCGCTCATCGCCGACCTGGCCGACGCGGTCATCCACGCCACCGCCGCCGGTGGCGGCGAGGCGCTGCCGCCGGGCGACACCTGGGACGGCACCGGGTTCGCCGTCCTCAACCGGGGCACACCCGGCTGCGTGGTCACACCCTCCGGCGACCTCTACATGTCCCTGATGCGCTCCTGCACCGGCTGGCCGTCCGGCATCTGGGTCGACCCCCCGCGCCGCACGGCCCCCGACGGTTCGGCGTTCCAGCTGCAACGCTGGTCCCACACCTTCGAGTACGCCGTCCTCGGCGGCACGGGCGACTGGCGCGAGCTACGGCTGCCGCAGGCGGGGCACGCGTACAACCATCCGTTGCGGGCGCGCCTGCGGGAGCGGGAGCAGTCCCCGGCCCCCGTGCCACAGGGCGGTGAACTTCCGCGCACCACCACCCTGTTGAGCATCGAACCCGCCGGTGAGGTGCTCCTCGACGCCCTCAAGCCCGCCGGTTCACCGCTCGCCCGGGGGAGCGTGGCGCCCGCCGATCCCGGGCGCGGTGTCGTCGTACGGATGCACGAGGTCAACGGCCGGTCGACGCCGGTACGGGTGCGCGGGCCGGTGGCCTGGACGGACGGCGTCCGTACCGACGTCCTGGAGAGGCCCGGGGAGCCACTGCCCCCGGACGCGGACGGCACCCTCTCGGCCCACCTGACCGGCTTCGAGGTCGCCACCGTCCGGGCAACTCCCGCTGCCGCGCCGACTGTTGAGGGCGTGGGGGTCGACGCGTACGAGCCCGCCCAACCCGTCGCCACCCGGTACTGGCTGCACAACTCCGGCCCGGCCCCGCGCGGCAACCTGCCCGTCGCCGTCTATCTCTCCCCCACCGCTCTCACCGCCTCCGGGCCGGTCACGGTGACGGTCCGTATCAGCTCCGAGCTGACGGACTCCCCCGTCTCCGGCACGCTGGCCCTCGGCGTCCCGCCGGGCTGGGCCGCCGAACCGCCCGAGCTGCCGTACGCCCTCGGCCCCGCCGGTTTCACCCTCACCGAGGTCACGGTGACCCCACCGAAGGACGCGCCCCCGGGCCGCCACTGGCTCACCGCCCGTCTGCCGTACGGCGGCCAGGTGTACGAGGATGCCGTGGCCCTGGATGTTCCGGGCGCCGTGTCGGAGGGCGCCCCGGACGGCCGTACCGGCCCAACCCTGGTGACACGGCTGGGGGTTGACCGGGCCGTCGTGCGTCGCGGAGAGCGCGTACGGGTTCCGGTGAGCCTGCGCAACACCACCCTCGGGGAGATCAACGGCACCTTGTGGGCCGTGTCCTCGTGGGGGACCTGGGCGGGGGTGGGACCCGGGGTGCGGGGGTTCGCCGTACCGGCCGGGGAGTCGGTGGAGTGCGGAATCGAGGTGGACGGCGGGTCGCTGCCACCGGGGTCGTACTGGCTCATGGTGAAGGTCGGCTGGCACGGGTGCGTGGCGTACACGGAGGCCGTGCTGCTGGAGGTGACCCCATGAACGAACACGAACACGACCACATGCATCCGCACACCCGCCTTCCCGAGGGCGCCTGTGCACTCGTACAGGGCGAATACGTGCCACGGGAACAAGTGGAGGCGGTCCTGACAGCAGTACCGGCGCGTGGGGCGCCGCCGAAGGGGCGCGGGGAACTGCGCGACCAGCCCCCACCGACCGGCAGCCAACACACAACCCTTCCCGCCGAGCGCGCTGCGGAGCGCCAGCGACGGCGCTGGGCCACGCAGGTGGTCGTGGCGGACGTACTGGCACGGCGAGCGTGCGCGGAGCGGGGGCTCAGGCCTCCCGAAGCCGCGCCACAGGGCCTGCGTGCCGTGCCGGAGGCAGACGTCGCCGGCCTCGGCAGCATCGTCGCGGTCGTGCTGGCCTACTCGGCCGCCGCGCGAGTGCTGCTGGGTCACCTGGAGGCACACCAGGCGATCCCCGAGGAAGCCCTCTGGGAGTACTACGTACACAACCGGGACCGGTTCCTCACCCAGGACGCGATGCGGCGCGGAGTGGACCCCTACGGACCCTCCGGCGGACCTCTCAGCGAGCCGGCGGAGCCCGATTTCCTGCCGTACGAGCAGGTGAAGGCGGGAATCGAGGGCGAGTTGAGGCAGGCGGCGGGCCGGCGGGCCTTTTTCTCGTGGCTCGACCTGGCGCGGGCGGACGTCGTGTACGCGCCCGGGCACGAGCACCCCGGGGACCCGTCCCACCCGGACCACGAACACCGCCACTGAGGCGGTCCGCCTCGGTTCCGGAACCGAAAAGCAACACGGCACCCCATTGACCTCCGATGAATTCTGGTCCACATTTTCATCACTCGGAGTCAAAGTTGGTGAATCAAACCAGCACCCCCGCATCCAGGAGGGCAGCAGCAATGCGCGCAAGAAGACTGACCGGATCCCTGTCCTGTCTCGTCGTACTGACGTTGACGGCCGCCGGATGCGGCCTCTCCGGAGGCTCCGACGGCGGCGGCGCCACCGCCGGGGGCTGCTCGGTCGACAAGGGCAACGTCGGCTCCGGGAAGCTCACCGGGGACGTCAAGGGCAAGATCACGTTCCAGACGACGAACCTGAAGAAGGACTTCGGGAAGTACTTCAACGGGGTCATCGCGGCCTTCGAGAAGGCCCACCCGGACACGACCGTCAAGTGGATCGACGACCCGGGCGACAGCCAGTTCACGCAGCGTCTGGTCGCCGACGCGCAGGCCTGCACCCTCCCCGACGTGGTCAACCTGAACGTCAACACGTCGATCGCGCTCACCAAGGCCGGCTACCTCCTCGACCTCGACAAGAAGGCGCCGGGCTCGGGCGCACCCTTCGGCGCCGCGATCTGGAAGTCCAGCGTGTTCACCGACGCCTCGGGGGCGAAGACGCACAGCGCGTACCCCTGGTACTCCGGCGGGATCGCCCAGACCTTCAACGTCGACCTGATGAAGAAGGCGGGCCTGGACCCGGCCAAGCCGGCGACGACGATCCTCGGCATGTTCGACGACGCCCTGAAGATCGCCAAGGTGTCCGACGGCAAGTACTACGCCACCGTCGCCAACCCGATCTGGCGTATCCCGGCCGACTGGCAGCAGATGGGCGTCAAGGTCCTCTCCGGCGACGGCAAGTCGTTCACCTTCGCCGACGACCCGAAAACGGTGGCGTGGGTCGAGGCGATGACCAAGATGTACAAGGCCGGCGCCATGCCGAAGGACAGCCTGTCCTCCAACCAGGACGCGTCGACCCTCTACGCCCAGGGCAAGCTGGTCTACGGCTCGACCAACCCCAACTACCTGCGCTTCATCGAGCAGAACAACCCGAGCGTCTACAAGAAGACGGGCGTCGCGCAGTACATGCTGGACGACCTCGGCCACACCGTGGGCGCCCCGCAGTACATATCGGTGGCCGCGACGAGCAAGAACGCTCCGACAGCGTTGTCATTCGCCCAGTTCCTGACCAACGCGCAGAACCAGCTGGAGTGGGCGAAGGACCCGAACGTGGTCATCTTCCCTTCCACGACAGCCTCGTTGAACGACCCCTTCTTCCAGTCGGTCAAGGGCACGGACCCCTTCTCCGAGGCCCGCAAGATCGTCGCCGAGGACCGCAAGACCTCGACCGCCGACGAAATCGCCCTGTCCCCGGGTGAGTTGAACGCCATCACGGCCCAGGTGCAGCTGGCGATGCAGGGCAAGAAGAGTGCCGAGGACGCCCTCAAGGAGGCGCAGTCCAAGGCCGACGTGCTGCTGAAGCAGGGCAGTTGAGGATGACGGCTGTACGTACGACGCCTGACGGCGAGGCGCCCGCGACCGCTCCGGCGGCACCGGGCGCCCCGGCGCCGCGGTCACCCGGCAGGGTGCGCCGCGTACTGAAGGCGGTCACCCCGGGCCCGACTCCGGACGCGGGCGGCGCGGCCATCTACCGCCGCTGGTGGCTCCCTTGGCTGTGGATGCTCCCGGCGATCTTCGGAGCAGCGGCCTTCGGCGTCTTCCCGTTCCTGAACACGCTGGTCCTCTCCTTCACCGACGCGAAACCGCTCGGCGGCGCGGCGGGCTTCGTGGGCCTGGACAACTACACCCGTATGCTCGGGGACTCGGACTTCTGGCTGGCGACCCGCAACAGCGTGCTGTACGCGCTGATCGTGGTCCCCCTGATGGTCCTACTCCCCCTCCTGCTCGCCGTGTTGGTGGAGAAGAACCTGCCGGGCATCGGCTTCTTCCGCTCCGCGTTCTACACCCCGGTGCTGGCCTCCAGTGTGGTCGTCGGCCTGAGCTGGCAGTGGCTGCTGGCGGACCAGGGTCTGGTCAACACCTGGCTGGAGAAGGCCCACATCATCAAGGAGGCCATCCCCTTCCTCTCCGACAGCTGGCTGATCCTGCTGTCGGCGATGGGTCTGACCCTGTGGAAGGGCCTCGGCTGGTACATGATCTTCTACCTCGCCGCCCTCGGAAACGTACCCAAGGAACTCCACGAGGCGGCCTCGGTGGACGGCGCCGGCGCGGTACGCCGCTTCTGGCACATCACGGTTCCCGGCGTACGTACGTCGATGATGCTGGTCGGCACGCTGACCGGCATCGGCTCCCTGCGCGTGTTCACGGAGATCTACATGCTCGGCGGCTCGACAGGCGGCCCCGGCGGCGCCGACCGCACGCTCCCCTTCTACATCCGGGACGTCGGCCTCGACCCGCTGAGCGGCAACGCCGGTTACGGCGCTGCGGTCAGCGTCGCCCTCTTCGTACTGACCCTGGGCCTGACACTGCTGGCACAGCGCCTGACCAAGGAGGACGAGTCTTGACGACCCAATCCCCGGCCGCTCCCATGGCGCCCGTCGAGCCCCGCCGACGCCTTTGGCCCCGCTGGCGGGACTACGGCCGCCCGCGCGAACTCATCGTGCGCTACCTGCTGTTGCTGTTCGTCCTCGGCATCACGATCGGCCCGCTCCTATGGCAGCTCCTGGCGTCACTGAAGGGCGTAGGGGAGGACGTCTTCGGCTCGAACGCGTCCCTGATCCCCCACCACCCGACGCTCCGCGCCTACCGCGCGATCTTCGACCAGGTCCCGGTGGGCACGTACATCAGGAACAGCGTGATGATCGCGCTGCTGTCGATAGCGAGCCAGCTCGCCTTCTCGACGATGGCCGGCTACATGCTGTCGAAGCCGAGCTGGAAGGGAAAGAAGGCGGTCTGGGTACTGCTGCTGGCGTCGATGATGTTCCCCTTCGAGTCCATCATGGTGTCGCTGTTCCTGAGCATCCGGGACCTGGGCCTGGTCGACCACCTGGCGGGCGTCTGGCTGCCCGGCTTCATCGGCGCGATCAACGTACTGATCATGCGGGCGGCCTTCCTGGCGGTCCCACGCGAGATCGAGGACGCGGCGATGCTGGACGGCGCGGGCGAGTGGAAGCGGTTCCGCTACCTGTACCTGCCGTCGGCGTACGGCGCGATCCTGGTCGTCACCATCAACACGTTCATCAGCGCCTGGGACGACTTCCTCTGGCCCCTGATCGTGCTCCGCTCCGAGGAACACTTCACGCTGACGCTGGGGTTGGCGAGGCTCCAGACGTCGTCGTTCGGGTACGACCAGCGGATGGTGATGGCGGGATCGGTGATCTCCGTGGTGCCGGTGCTGGTGCTGTTCGTGATCACACAGCGATGGTTCTATCGGGGGGTGGCTTCGGGGGGCGTGAAGCTGTGAGGGAGGCGAGGGGGGATGGGGACGACGGGGGCCAGCTCAACTCGCCCGCCAGCGAACTGTGACACCCCCGTGACCGGAACTATGGCCTCCATCACATGCGCGGGGTTCACGCCCTGATCGGATGGCTGGATGCGCAGACCGCCCGCTTCCCTCCGCCCGGCTCTCGTCAGAACCGTCGTCCCCCTTCTGCCGGCTCTCGCAGCGACCACTCTGCTGCTCACCGCCTGCGGGACGGAGACGGGCGGCGCCGGCGCGGCCGACCCACCATCCCGTACCCGGGTCGACGACCCGGGCAAGGACGGCGTACGGATCACCTCCCTGACCCTCCCGCCGACCTCGCCTTCGCCCTCGCCCACCCCCACCGACAACTACTCCGTCTCCGCCGACAGCCTCTTCCGGGACTCGGGGGTCAGTGCCCGGTACGAGGTCACCAACAAGGGCAGCGAGACGCTGACTTACACGGTCATCTTCACCTTCATGAGCGCTGACGGCGGGGCCATGGCCAACCAGACCGTGACAGTGCGGGCCGTCGGCCCCGGCAAGACCGTGCGGGGCACAGTCCGCCAAGGGCAGGTACCGCCCACCACACCACGGGTGACGCAGGCCAGGGTGCTCGAAGTGACCAAGGTCCCCACGAGCGAGGCACCGGCCGAGTCGGGCACGTGCCCGGCCTCCGGGATCCGGGTCAGCGCCGACCAGGGTGACGCGGCCATGGGGCTGCGCGTCGTGGGCCTGCATCTCGACAACTGCGGCACGCGTGACTACACCGTCGAGGGCTACCCCCTGCTGCAACTCCTGGACGACGCCCGCAAGCCCGTCACGGGCGTCAGGATCCTCGACGGCAGCTCCGAGATCACCACCGGCGCCGGCCCCGACAACCCACCCCGCCCCGTCACACTCAAGCCCGGCGAATCGGCGACCGCCGGCCTGGTCTGGCGCAACACCACCCAGTTCGGCACACCGGTGAACGTGCCCTACGTACGCGTCCGCACGAAGACCGGGGCGGCCCCGGTGACGGTGACCCCGAACCTCGACCTCGGCACGACCGGGAAGCTCGGGGTGAGGCCTTGGGTGAAGGCCGAGCGTTAGGTGACACATCCGTGCAGCTGAGCTGCCCCGCCGTCCGGGCGCGCGACGGGGCGACCTGACTCGGCAGGGCAGGGTTGCCGATCGCAGGTTGAACCCGCCGGTGGTGCGTGACAGGCTCAGGCCCCGTGATCGATGGATTCGCGAAAGAATACCTGCACGGCGATCTACGAGAGATTCGCGAGGCGATGCTCTGGAAGCTCGACGGGCTCGGCGAGTACGACGTCCGCCGCCCCCTGACCGCGACCGGCACCAATCTCCTCGGCCTGGTCAAGCATCTGTCGATCTGCGAGTCCAGGTATTTCGGCGAGGTCTTCGACCGGCCTTTCCCCGAGCCTCTGCCCTGGTGGGACGACGCCGGGGATGCCGGTGCCGACATGTGGGCTACCGAGTACGAGACGCGTGATGAGACCGTCGACCGATACCGTCGCGTATGGGAGCACTCGGACGCGACCATCACCGCCCTCGCCCTTGACTCTCCCGGCCACGTGCCCTGGTGGCCACGTCCCGACGTGAAGCTGTTCAACATCCTGGTCCACATGCTCACCGAGACCAGCCGGCACGCTGGACACGCCGACATCCTCCGCGAACAACTCGACGAGTCCACCGGCACGACAGCCCGGTACGCGACTCCACAGCGCGACCCGGCCTACTGGGAAGCGCATCGCTCGAAGATCGAGCGAGCCGCCACAGCAGCCGTCACCAAGCCCGACCACGCTGACCGCTCCGACACAGACGTCTACGCGGCTGGGACCGCTACCGGGTCGCATGACATCCGGTGATGAGCAGCGCCTCGCTCGCGAGGAAGGACCCGTAGAGCATGGGCAGCCATGGCTCAACGTCGCCCTGTACGGGGACATAGACATTCCCGCGGCGTACTTCGATGCGGCGATCGCCATAGCCGAGACAATTCACAACGACCCACGCTGGCGCGGCTGGTGGTCCCAGGGCAGAGCAGCGTGAGCTGACGATCGCCGTCAACTACGCCGCCAAGCCGCCGTCCGAGCGTTGCAGCATCAGCAGGACGAAGCCGAGGAGCCCGGTACGACACTGACCGCCTACGAGGTGAAGGGAATCTCCCCGAAGGTGGCCGTCGCAGTCGGGGAGACACGGGCCGAAGCCGTCTTCGTCTCCGTCAGCTCCGGCACCGAGTTGCCGGCCGCCGTGCAGAAACTGATCGACGGCTCGTGACGGGCCTCTCGCGTCGGAGTGGGCGACCGATCAGTGGCCGACACTCATACGACTGCCAGACCGACCTTATGGCTACTCGTAGCCCTGAGCCGCTGAGAGTTGCAGGGCGACTGATCGCCAGGTGACTGGTTCCAGTTCCACGTGGCGCGCCGAGTTGGCACCTGCCCAGGCGGCCCAGCCGTCGAGCCAGCCGTACAGACTGCTGTGCGCCCAACTGCCTCCGTCGCCAGCCCATTCATTGCGGCGCGCCGCCGCCTCGCGTTCCCGCTGGTGGCCGACGAAGTCGGTGGCGAGGCTTGCCGCGTACCACCGTAGGTCGATCGCACTGTCCACCTCGTGCGACTGAGTTCCGGAGTCGGCCAGAGCACAGTTGAACGCGGGAGGGGAGGTCCGGGCGGCGTTCAGTTGGTAGGCCAGACCTTGCCAGCCGGGCCGGCCGGGAGCCTCTTCCCCTAGCAGGTCGGTGCCGTCGATTCGCTTGCCCAGGACTCGGACCCAGCCCCAGAGGAAGTCGGAGATCGTTCGGTTGATCCATCGCTGCGCCAGAGATTCGTCGACGCCCTGCCCGCTGCACGCGCGCTCACAGTCGATCGAAAGCAGTTGGAGGTAAGCGGAGAAGTCTTGACGGGAGTTCACCTGCTGCCAGGAGTCGGTATCTCGGGGTACGGACACACCGAGAGGCTACGAGCCCATGCCGACGCGCGTCGACCGGTTTGTCCGAGAGCGAGGCCTCCCTGGCGTGCCATGTGCTGTTCGGGATCGACAACGTCTCCGTGCCTGCGTCCCTCCGCGCCCGCATTCCGCTCGGTGAACAGGTCAGCAAGCAGTTCGACCATGGTCACGGTGGAGCCGCCCTCGGCGAGAACAGTTTCGGCCTCCCGCGCGAGCAGTTCGTCGGCCGCGTCTTCCAGTGCGTTGAAGTCGGCGATGGGCACAAGGGCAGCCACCGGAGCACCGTTACGAGTGATCACCGTCGCGGTGCCCCGCGCAGCGCGGTTGATGTGATCGGCAAGGCGAGCGCGAACTTCGCGTACGGTCACAGCGTTTTCGTCCATGAGCCAAGTGAACGCGCAAGTGGCCGTCAGTCGCGTCAGCCGCCCCGCACGGCCTCCGCGATCCGCAGGGCGACCTCGGCGGGGGCTAGGCGCGAGGTGTCGACGACCTCGCCCTCGGCGTGCAGCCACGTGCGGGCCGCCTCGGCGTAGGGCTCCAGGTATTTCAGGCGGAACGGGGAGTCGGGGCCGAGGACCGTGTCGCCGGCGATACGGCCACGGAGGGTGTCCTGGTCCGCGTGGAGGATGAAGTGCCTTACTGGGATGGCGTGTTGGGCCAGGCCGGTGCTGATCTCGCGCCAGTACCGCTCGACCAGGACGGTCATGGGCATCACCAGCGTGCCGCCGGTGTAGTCGAGTACGTGGCGGGCGGTTTCGACGACGAGTGGTCGCCACGGCGGCCAGTGCTGGAAGTTGTCCGTCCCGGGCAGCCCGGGCGTGATGTCCATCAGTGTCTCGCCGACCTTCTCGGCGTCGAACACCCGTGAATCCGGGATCAGTCGCTGCACGAGCGCGCTGGTCGTCGTCTTGCCCGCGCCGTGGGTGCCGTTGAGCCATACGATCATGGGCTCGACGTTAGCGCTCCGTGGGGCGGTCACTCCCTCGCACTAGGGTGGCGAGATGGCGATCCAGATGATCATTCTCAACGGTGGTTCGAGCTCGGGGAAGTCCCGGATCGTACGGTGTCTGCAAGCCGAACTGCCGGATCCGTGGCTGACGTTCGGGTGTGACTCGTTCGTCGACGCCCTGCCCGCGAGGATGCGGGAGTCGGACGCGGGGATCGAGATCGCGGCGGACGGCCAGGTGAGCGTCGGGACGGACTTCCTGGCGTTGGAGGCCGCCTGGAGGGAAGGCGTCGCGGCGATGGTCCGGGCGGGCGCCCGGGTCGTCATCGACGACGTCTTCCTCGGCGGAGCGGCGTCCCAGCAGCGGTGGCGGAAGGCTCTTGGTGAAGTTGGTGACCTGCCCGTGCTGTGGGTCGGCGTCCGCTGCGACAGCACGGTCGCCGCCGACCGCGAGGCCGCCCGGGGAGACCGGGCCCCGGGAATGGCCGCCGCGCAGGCGGACGTGGTCCACGAGGGCGTGGTCTACGACCTGGAGGTCGACACGTCGCACACCGAGTCCCTGGTGTGCGCGCGAACCATCGCCGCCCGTGTCCACGGCAGCGAGCCGACGCACAGCCGTCACACCCCGCGCCCCACCGACTGATCCACGCCTCAGGCGCCGGGATACGGGTCGAGGTTCTGATGCCCGCAGCCCTCGTGCGAGTCGGCCGGGCAGCACGGCGTCGCACAGCCGACGGTCACGGTCACGGGTACGGCGGACAGCGCTCCCCGCGCCGACTCCGCCACCCTGATCTCCACACTCCCCGGCAGTACCGCCCGCCCCAAGTCCCGTCCTACCTGGGCGAGTTGCTCCACCCCGAGGGCGAACGTGACCGTACGGCGCTCCCCCGGGGCCAGGTCGACGCTCTGGAAGGCGCGGAGCTCCAGGGTGCGCGGCCACACCGTCGTACGCAGAGGGCGGATGTACAGCTGGACGACGGAACGTCCGGCCCGATCCCCGGTGTTGGTGACGTCGACCTCGCAACCGGCCCCGCCCGCAACGACTTTCGGGGTGCCGTACTCGAACGTCGTGTACGTCAGGCCGTGGCCGAAGGAGTAGAGCGGCTCGGCGTCCTCGTCCACGTACGACCGGTACTCCGTGTCCTTGTGGTTGTAGTAGACGGGGAGTTGGGCCGCTGAGCGGGGGACCGAGACGGGGAGGCGGCCGGTCGGGGCGGTGTGGCCGAGGACGATCTCGGCGATCGCCTCGCCGCCCCAGGGGCCCGGGTACCAGACCGTCAGGAGCGCGGCGGCGTGTTCCGCCGCCTCCGGGACCGCGTGCGGGCGGCCCTGGATCAGGACGACGACCGTGGGGGTGCCCGTCGCCGTCACCGCGTCCAGCAGGGTGTGCTGGGCCCGGCCCAGGCGCAGGTCGGCCAGGTCGACGCCCTCCCCGCAGGTCATCTCCGAGACGATCGTCCGCGCCGCGCCGTTGGCGTCGAACTCGGTGTCGGGTGTACGGGCGCTGCTGCCGCCCAGGACCAGCACCGCCAAATCGGAGGCCGCCGCCGCCGCGACCGCCTCGGGGATGCCGGAGAGGTCGTCGCCGGTCAGGGCGCACCCGTGGGCGTGACGTACCTCCGTTCCCGGGAGGGTGAGGTGGCGGAGGGCGGCCAGGACACTGACGCCTGTGCCGGGACGCTGGGGGGCGGTGTAGTCGCCGAGTTGGTGGGCCGTGGTGGCGGCGTGCGGGCCGATGACGGCGATACGGGAGACCGTCGCCGGGTCGATGGGCAGGGCGCCCGCCTGGTTGTGGAGCAGGGTGACCGACGAGCGGGCCAGGGCTGTGCTCAGCACGCGGCCGTCTTCGGCGGACGGCGACTTGGGCGCCGTACAAGGGTGTTCGAAGAGGCCGAGGCGGAATTTCAGGGTCAGGACCCGGGATACGGCCGTGTCGAGCGTCGACTCCTCCACCAGACCCCGTTCCACCGCCTCCGCGAGATGCGTGAAGCCCTGGTCCCAAAGGCTCAGGTCGATACCGGAGTTGAGGGCGAGAGCTCCGGCGGAGACCTTGTCGCCGGTGATGCGGGCCAGGCGGTCCACTGCCAGACCGTCCGCCATGACCAGGCCGCCGAAACCCCAGCGGTCGCGCAACAACCCTTTCAGCAAGGGGCCGTTGGCCGAGCACGGGATGCCGTCCACCTCGTTGTACGCGGCCATGACCGCTGCGGCACCGGCCCGTACGCCGGCCCTGGCTGCCGGGAGGTGGATCTCGTGGAGTTCACGGGGACCCAACTCCGACTCGGCCGAGTTCCGGCCGCCCACCGTCGCACCCTGACCGGCGAAGTGCTTCAGAACCACCACGGCCTTGGCCGAGGCGAAACCCCCCCGCTCCTCCACGTCCCCCTGCATGCCTCTCACCAGCGCCTCCGTCAGACGCGCGGCAAGGTACGGGTCCTCCCCGAAGCACTCCTCCGTACGGCCCCAGCGCGGGTCGCGGGCGATGTCCAGCGCCGAGACCAGGGCCAAGTGGCCGCCCCTGGCGCGGAGTTCGGCGGCGGCGTGGGATGCCGCCCGCTCGTACAGGTCCGGGTCCCAGGTGGCGCCCACCGCCAGGTTGACGGGGAGGACCGTGCCGTCGAGGGCCATGAGGCCGTGCGGGACCTCCTCGACGAAGAGGGCGGGGATGCCGAGGCGGCTGCGTTCCAGTACGTGGCGCTGGACCAGGTGGGCGAGTACCGGGCCCGCGTCGGCGTCGGCACCCGTCGAGTGGTCGACGCCGGACCAGGCGTCGGCGCGCAGGAGTCCGTACAGGGCGCCGAGTCCCTCGAAGCGGTCGGTCTCCTCGTAAAGGGCCTCGGTCAGCTCGAACCCGCCGTCCGGGCGGCGGCGGTAGGCGTCCCAGCCGTACATCCGCTGGTTGAGCTGGCCGACCTTCTCGCGCAGGGTCATCCGGGCCAGCAGGTCGGCCACGCGGGCGTCGACCGGGGCGCCGGGGTCCCGGTAGAGGGGAGAAGGGGACTCGGTCACTGGTTCTTCTCCGGGTGGGTGTCAGGCCCGCCGTTGTGGGCGAGCCGGGCCAGGGCCACCGCGCCCCGGCTGCCGTCCGGGACCCAGTGGGCCACCAGGCCCAGGGCGCTCAGGCGCCGGTCCAGGGGAACGGTCAGGGGGCCTTCCGGGCCGAGCAGGCCGCCCGTCGCGACCACCGACTCGCCCGGCGTGGGCCCCAACGCCCGTACACAGTCGGCGAGGTGACCGGCCGCCTCCTCGATGATCGCCTGTGCCAGGGCGTCCCCCGCCCAGGCCGCCTCGGCGACCAGCGGGGCCAACCGGGCCAGCCTGACGGGCGGTTCGGCCATGACGGCGGGCAGGACGTGCCGCCGATAGGCCTCCCGTGCGGAACGGGACCAGCGCGAACCGGCGCCGCCCTCACCCTCGTAGGAAGCCAATGCCTCACCCTTGGGAGGGGGATACGGGAGATACGGGAGAACAGCGTCCGGTACCCCCAACTCCCTTCCCACCAGCGCCGCCAGAGCCGTGTCGCCGCCCCGCCGGTCCGCCATGCGCAGGGCGGCCCGGACCGCTTCCCGGCCGATCCAGAAGCCGCCCCCGTCGTCGCCGAGGAGCCAGCCGTCGCCGCCCACGGTCTTCTCGCAGTGGCGGTCGGTGATGCGCATCGCGACGGCGCCCGTGCCGGCGACGAGAGCCAGCCCGTCCGCAGGGGGGCCCGCGGAGCCCGGGGCGGCGGCGAAGGCGGCCTCGATGTCGCTGCAGATCCGGATCTGGTGCGCGGGGATACGGAGGCGTCGCAGGGCCTGCGTCAGCGCGGTGAGGGCGTTGACGCGGCCGGGTTCGTCGGCGGTGCCGGCGGCGCCCGCGAAGCCGCCCGCGACGGCGACGACCCGGGGGCGGTCCGCTTCCGGCACCGCCCCGGCGAGGGCCTCGACGAGGTGCTCGGTCAGCTGCGCGACAGGGACCGTGAGGGCGTTGCCCGGCCCGGCGACGCCCTCACCGAGCGGGCGCCCGTCGGCGGCGGACGCCAGCACGGCGCGCGTACGGGTGCCACCGGCGTCGAGCCCGACGACGAGGGCGCCGACCGCTGGAACACCCTGTTCACCCCGGCCGGAATCCCGACCCGAATCCTGGTTCAATTCATTGCTCATCGCGCACTATGGTGGTTCATACATTCGCCGAGGACAAGACCCGACTCGCGGCCCGGCGCAGTCACGTACGTCCGAGGAGGACCCGTGAGCACACTCCCCGCCCCCCGTTCCGGCCCCCGCTTCGGCGTCAACTACACGCCGCGCCGGGGCTGGTTCCACTCCTGGTACGACTTCGACCCGGCCCTCGCCCGCGAGGACCTCGACCAGATAGCCGGGCTGGGCCTGGACCACGTACGGATCTTCCCGCTCTGGCCGCTGCTCCAGCCGAACCGCACGCTGATCCGTGCCTCCGCCGTCGACCAGGTGGCGCAACTCGTGGACGTGGCGGCCGACGCCGGCCTCGACGTCATGGTGGACGGTGTGCAGGGCCACCTCTCCAGCTTCGACTTCTACCCGGAGTGGACCCGCAGCTGGCACCACCGCAACGTCTTCACGGACCCGGAGGCGATCGAGGCGCAGGCCAACCTGCTGCGCGCCCTCGGCGCCGCTCTGGCCGGCCGGCCGAACCTCCTCGGCCTCCAGCTCGGCAACGAGCTCAACAACCTGGTCGAACACAACCCGGTGACGGTCGCCGACATCGACCACTACCTGGACACCCTGCTGGCCGCCGCGCGAACCGGCCTGGGCCCGGCAGGCGCGGGGGGCCTGGTCACGCACTCCGCGTACGACGCCGCCTGGTACAGCGACGACCACCCCTTCACGCCGGAGGCCTCGGCCCGTAAGGGCGACCTGACGACCGTCCACCCCTGGGTGTTCTCGGCCGACTGCGCCCGGCGCTACGGCCCCCGCTCCCCGCAGGTCCAGCACCTCGCGGAGTACGGCGTGGAACTGGCCACCGCCTACGCCGAGGACCCCGCCCGGCCCGTCTGGGTCCAGGAGACCGGCGCTCCCGAGCCGCACATCCCGGCGGCCGACGCCCCCGACTTCGCCCGCGCGACCGTACGCAACGCCGTCGACTGCGCCAACCTGTACGGGGTCACCTGGTGGTGCTCCCACGACGTCGACCGTTCCCTCGCCGACTTCCCCGAACTGGAGTACACCCTCGGTCTGTTCGACTCCACGGGCCGCCCCAAACCCATCGCCGAGGCTCTCGCGGAGACGGTCGCCGAACTGCGCGCCGAGCCTCGTACGGCCGAGCCCCGTACGACCGCCCTGGTCCTGGACTGCACACCAGGGAACCGTTCGATCTCAGGCCCTGGAGGCGCGTACTTCGAGGCGTGGATGCGACAGCGGGCGGAGGGTGTGCGCCCGGCGGTGGTGCTGGCGGAACGGGCCGAGGACGAGAAGTACTTGGCGGCACGGGGGATCAAGGAGGCCGTCCGGGACCTCTGATGAGGCCCGGGCTATGACCCAGCTCACATCCCGCCCGTGCAGCAGACGCGCGGCCTGTCACGTCGAGGAGAGGTGACAGGAAGGGAGGAGCGTGTGGATCTGGCAACCGAGTGGAAGCCTGGCGCCCGCCTCGGCGGGACCAGCACCAGGGCCGACTCCGCGTTCGGGGAATCCGGGGAGATGGATTTCCCCGGGTTCGTCGCCACCCGGTCGGCGTCCTTGTTCCGTGGCGCCCTCGTCCTCACCGGGAACCGGGAGGCGGCGGAGGATCTGGTCCAGGAGACCCTGGAGCGGGTCTGCCGCAAGTGGCGCACCATCGCCGCCAAGGACGCTCCGGACGCCTACGTGCGGCGGATCATGGTGAACCTGGCCAACGACCGGTGGCGGCGATTTCGCCGAATGGTCCCGCTGGTGTCACCCGTTCCGCACCAGGAAACCGGCGACAGGGCGGCCCTCGGGGACGAGTACGGGCGGGTCGACAGCAGGGACCAGTTGGTCCGGGCCCTGCAGTCGCTGCCGATGCGTATGCGCACGGTCGTGGTGCTGCGGTACTTCCACGACCTCTCCGACGCCGAGATAGCGGCCGACCTGAGGATCTCGCCGAGCACCGTACGGTCCCAGCTCGCCCGGGGAATCGACAAGCTCAGAAGCCGGATTCCCGCGCTCTCCGACCCTTCACCGTCACCTTCATCGCCGTCGCCACAGCAGCAGCCCGGAACCACGGGATCTGCGGGCTCTACGGGCTCTACGGGCTCCGCGGGAGGAACCCGATGACCCACCGCACCGACGGCACACCCTTCGAAGAGGAACTGGTGAACGCCATGAACGACTTCGCGAACTCCGCCGCCGCACCCGACTTCGACAGCGCAGGCATCGTGCGCAAGACCCGTCGCAGGCGGAACACGACCATCGCCGGTATCGCCGCCGCGCTCATCGTGGCCGGTGGCGGCACCGCCATCGCCACCGGCGGTTCGGACGCCCCCAGGCCCATGGCCGTCGCCACCAGCTCGACCATGTCGACCTACAACCCGGCCGCCACGGTCCTGCTGGAGGGCAGCAAGTTCAAGTACGAGTTCGGGGGCCTCAGCCTGGACTTCGCCACGCAGCAGCTGGCGAAGATGCAGCTCAAGCTCGGCACGGTCAAGACGACGGACTGTGGCAAGAACGGCAAGCCGGGCACGGTCGTCTCGGTCGACCCGCACGAGCCGAAGATCGTGTCCAAGGGCGCCACCATCAATCTGACGCTCTGCGCCGGCTGACCGACCTGACGACCTGAGACGCCCGACGCCCGTCTCTGCCCCCGTTCCTTTTGGTACCGGCGCCGGTACCAAAAGGAACGGGGGCAGCGTCAGACGCCGTTTCCCACCAGCACCTCGGCCAGCGCCCGCAGATTGACCCGCCCCCGCCCGTACGAACACAACGCGGCGGCGCGATCCGGCAACCCCGTCTCCACCACCACCGCGTCCCCGCGCCCGGCCACCAGCGCCTCCCGCAGCTCCCGCTGCCACGGATACAACCCGGCGTCCGACGTGGCGACCACGAGCGGTACCCCGGCCGCCCACCGCAGAACCCCCTCGACCATGGCACGCGGATCCACCGGAACCTCGTTCAGCGCCATACCCGAAGCCGTGGGATCCAGTGCGCGCACTTCGCTGAGCAGATCCTCGCCGCCCCAGTTCAGCGCGGGATGCGGCGGCGGAAACAGGTCGACGACATACGCGCCCCGCCCCGCGGACACGGCCCCCGCGGACACGGCACCACCCACCCCGGAACCGGCGGAGCCACCCCGCACAGCCCGCCGAGCCGCCTTCAGCCCGGCGTCCGCGTCCCACGGCGCGACCACGCCCTCCCCCATCGCCCCCGCATACCGGTCCGCCAGCCTCCGCACCCGCCCGGCGGCCTCCCGTACCCGCTCCTCCGCGAGCATGCCGTCCCGCAGCGCGCCGATCACCGCGTCCCGGCAGGCCAGGGTGGTCGTCAGGTCGGGTACCGCCACGATTACCTGGTCGGCGCCGGCCGCGAGGGCGAGCCGGGCGCCCGCCGCCTCGCCGTACCGGTCGGCTATCGCCTTCATCTCCAGGGCGTCGCTGACCAGGACCCCGTCGAAGCCGAGGTCGTGGCGGAGCAGGTCGCCCAGGATGCGACGGCTGAGGGTCGCGGGCCGTTCCGGATCCAGCGCCGGATACACCACGTGCGCGCTCATCAGCATCGGCACACCCGCCGCCACCGCTGCCCGGAACGGCTCGACGTCGGCGCGTATCTCGTCGTACGACCGCCGGTCGACCGCCATCTCGTGGTGGCTGTCGGTCACCGTGCCGCCGTGGCCGGGGAAGTGCTTGGCGCAGGAGGCGACACCGCGTGCCTCGGTGGCCGTGATCCAGGCGCGCAGGTGCCGTGCGGCGAGTTCCGGCTCGGCGCCGAAGGAGCGGGTGCGGACGATCGGGTTGCCGGGGTGGTGCTGGAGGTCGGCCACGGGGGCGTACGAGACGGTGATGCCCAGCGAGGCGAGGTGACCGGCGAGAGCGTCGGCGCAGCGGGCGGTGAGGTCCGGGTCGTCGACGACGCCGAGGGCGTAGGAGCCGGGCACCTCGGGCGCGCCGGCGGCGACGAGGTGGCCGATGCCGCCGCCCTCGTTGTCGATGGCGACGAGGAGATCGGGGCGCAGGGCGCGCAGCTCGTCGGTGAGGCGGCGGACCTGGTCCGCGTCGCGCACGTTACGGGTGAAGAGGATGACCCCGCCGAGGCCGCGCTCGATGAGCCGCTTGAGGGTGTCCGGGACACCGGCGGTGCCGTCGAAACCGGCCACGAGACACCGGTGGACGGCTTCGTCGAGGTCGACGGGCAGGTCCAGTGGCAGGTCGAGGGGCAGATGGTGCTGGGGCTGCTGCATCGACTTCATCGGACGACCTCTGGGTATCACTGGGGTCTCGCGGACAGTACTTCGATGATAGAAGTCACCAAATCTCCAGCACAAGGTGAATCAATCAACCAGAATCTACAGCACACATGCCCCATACGCCCCGCATGCGCCATTCCACGGCCATCCCGGGTTCATCCGGGCCACCGACGACGCGCCCATGAACCGCGCCACCCTCGCCCTCGCCGCACCCCTGTGCGCCCTGCTGGCCACCACGCTCCCCGCCCACGCGGCGAACCGTTCCTCCGCCTCCACCACTACCTCGACTCGCACCTCTTCCTCCGCCGACAGCTACGGCACCAAGGCCTCGTACGCTCCCCGGCAGAGCCTGCGGAGCTACCAGCAGCCCCCGAAGGGCTTCGTCCCGGTGTTCGCGGAGAACGTCTCCCGGCACGGCTCGCGGGCCGCGACCGACAGTTCGGACGGCGACCTGATCCTCAAGCTGTGGGACCAGGCCGAGAGCGAGGGGCAACTCACCGCGCGCGGCAAGGAGTTCGGGCCGAAGGTACGGGCGCTGCTCGACGCCATGGCCAAGGTCGGCTACGGCAACCTCAGCGGGCGCGGGAAAAGCGAGATCGCGGGCACCGCCGTACGGATGGAGAAGCGGCTGCCGGGTCTCTTCGCCGGCATCGCACACAACGGCGAGAAGATCGACGTCGTCAGCTCCGGACAGGGCCGCGCGCCGTCGACAGCGGGCAGCTCTTCGCGGACACCCTCGCGGCCACCGGCCCGGCGCTGGGGCCGCTCATCGGCACGGCTCGCACCGACAAGGACCTGCTCTACTTCCACAAGGCCGCGGGCGGCGCCGCCTACCGTGACTACATCGCGAACGACCAGCGCCTCGCCACCACCCTCGCGTCGATCACCGACCAGTCGGCCACCCACCGCGCCGCCTCGGACGTACTCCGGAAGATCTTCAAGCGGCCGTTCGCGCAGCGGATCGTCGACGGCGAGTTCTCCTCCGTCGGCAGCGCGGTGGACGCGGCCGAGGCGGTCTACAACCTGTACGGCATCGCCCCGGCCATGAGCGACGAGAGCCCCGGAGGCAAGGGCTGGCACATGGACCGGTATATCTCGCAGGCCGACGCCGCCTGGTTCGGATACCTGAGCGACGCCGAGGACTTCTACGAGAAGGGCCCCGGTTTCGCCGGCAGCGACATCACCTACAAGATGGCGGACGTCCTGCTCGACGACTTCTTCACGAAGGCCGAGACCGCCGAGAGCAGCACCTCGGGCGCCGGCACCCTCGGTGCCGAACTGCGCTTCACACACGCCGAGGAGATCATCCCGCTCGCCGCGCTGATGGGCCTGCCGGGCAGTACACAGGGGGCGACCGCCGCGCGGCCGTACACGTACGGCGACAACCCGTGGCGGGGCGCGGCCGTGGCGCCGATGGCCTCGAACATCCAGTGGGACGTGTTCCGCAAGGGCGACAACACGCTCGTACTCATGCTCTACAACGAGAAGGAGACCGCCTTCAAGGCGGGCTGCCGACCGGTGTCCAAGGGCAGCAAGTTCTACGACCTGGATGAGCTGGAGCGCTGCTTCGGCCGTACTTCCTGACACAAGAAGGGGTACGGGCATAGGGGTACCCGGTACCCGTATGTGCTCGACGGGCTAGCATGAGCCTCGTGACAGCCCGCGCACAGCGACAGCAGCGCACGCACCCGCCGTTCCGGTGGACGCGTGCGCTAGTCGTGCTCGGGCTGCTGGCAGGCGTCCTCGCGATGCACGGCCTCGGGCCGGGCGGCATGTCCTTCGGCATGACGGGCGGCGGCCATCACGGTCACGGGGCCCAGTCGATGAGCATGCGGGCAGGGCCTTCCGACGAATCCGTCTGCCACGGCATGGGTTCGCACGGCGGCCACTCCCAGCACGCCGACGCGACCTGCGCGTCCGGCGCCGTCCCGGCGGGGCACACGTTCCCCGCCCTCACGCCCGACCCGGCCGGCGCCACAGCCCTGGCCGACCGCGCCGACCACTCCCCGGCGAGGTCCCCCGAAGGCGCCCGCGCGCCACCGTCCCTCGCCGAACTCCAACTGCTGCGGATCTAGAGGCCTCTCCCACCTCGCCTCATATCCCTTTCGCACAGCAGGAGTTCAAGCATGCGCACAACCCGCACGATCCTCGTCGCCATGACCGCCACCGCCGCACTCTCCCTCCTCACCGCGTGCGGTGACACCGAGAACACCGGCAGCACAGGCGCCAAGACCGAGACCGAGGCCTACAACGCCCAGGACGTCACCTTCGCGCAGGGCATGATCCCCCACCACAAGGGCGCCCTGGAGATGGCGGAGGAAGCGGCCGACAAGGCCTCGTCGGCCGAGGTCAAGTCCCTCGCCGCCCGTATCGAGAAGGCACAGACCCCGGAGATCGAGACCATGACGGGGTGGCTGAAGACCTGGGGCAAGGACGTCCCCACGACGACGGAGTCGATGCCCGGCATGGAGGCGATGGAGTCGATGGAGGCGATGCCGGAAATGAACCACGGCTCGGCCGCCGACGACTTCGACAAGGCGTTCCTCACGATGATGATCGAGCACCACAAGGGCGCCGTGACGATGGCCACCACCGAGAAGGTCAAGGGCGAGTACGGCCCCGCCACCTCCATGGCCGACGACGTCATCCGCACCCAGAACGCCGAGATCACCGAGATGCAGGGGCTCCTCGGCAAGAACTGACACCGAGAATCGCTGGTGAGTCGGCCGACGGCTGTCGATCCGGCCGACTCACCGCACCACAACCCTTGAAGGACGTCTACTTCGGAATTTTCGGGTCGTTCGATAGCCACGATCTCCTGGCCGCCCGATACTGGCGGCCCCTATGTCACCAACAGGGAGGGACCATGGCGCAGGACCCCGTGCCGAAGCATTTGACGATCACGCTCGACTTCGACCTTCAGACTGCTGGTTCCACAGTGGGCGAGGCCCGGATCAGAGCCGCGTACAACGCCGCCGTCGAAGCGGCCCTGGTGGCCGCCCTGGAGCAGCTTCCCGAGGGGAGCATCAAGAACGTCACGGCCGAGATGGACTGGTCGTACCGGTGGATGGAGAAGCGTGAGGTCCGCTTCTCCCGAGACGACGACGGGGGAGCCGACCAGGGCTGAGGCAGCGAAGTGCCCCGACCGCCACGGGGTTATCGGGGCCTTCTCCTCGCAGGCAGGGGGCCCTCTGGGTCAGTTGGCCCCTACACCGCGAGGGGTTCGGGGGAGCTGGACGATCCGGGGCCGGGTGTTCATCCGCTCCATGGAGCGCTCGTGCATGGTCAGCAACTCCTGTACGCACTCCCGGTAGGCGTACAACGGGGTCTCGCCCTCGTTGCTCGCGATCTCGCCGAGGCGGGTCACCTGGACCCGGCGAAGAGAGCAGCGGAAGCAGGTCCCTATCTCGTACTCGTACGCTGCGATCAGGACGCCGAGGCGATCCATCGGGACGTGCTCGGGCAACTCGGTCACGACTCCCCCCGGCGCCGCCTGCTCTGCTCCTCGCGAGACTCGGTGATCTCCAGCCCGTCGGCGTTGGGGACCGTCCAGGTAAGGGACCACATATAGAGGGGGCGCAGGAGGTAACTCCCGTCCGACTTCACATCGGTGACCACGCCCTCCTTGTCGGCTTTGACGTCGTGAACCTGGTCGCCAACCCAGGCCTTCGGCCTCGTGACGGTCACTGCTCCTCCAACTCGCGGTAGGGGTTGCCCTCGGCGGGATCGACCCGCCAGAAGCTCGTGATGATCGCGCGGTACGTCCGGTGGACCGGGTTGGCGCCGGTGTGCTTCAAAGCCCAGACCTCAGCCGGAAGGCGCTCACCCACCGTGGCCCCCGACTGTTCTCCGCACGTCGTGCACTCGGCCTCGTACAGCGGCTCCTTGGGGGCGCCCTCAGCTGTCTCAGGGCCGAGCGTCCACTTCGCTGCCCTGATAATTGCTGTCACGTCTCGCCCTTCGCACCGAGCAGTGCCCACAACCCCTGGCCGTCGGTGTTGACACCGCACTGGGCGGAGAGGGCGTTGACGATCTGGAAGCCGGGGCCATGGCTGTGCAGGACGCTCAGCTCCACCGAGCCGGCCGCCATGATCCGCATGCGGCGGCCTGCTGTGGAGAGCGTCATCTCGATCGCTTCGGTCCCCGTGGCGAGGACGGACACGAACAGCTCATGAGCGACCTGAGCGGCGTAGGGATGCATCAGGCGACTGGCCACCCACTCGCGGGCCTGGCGGGCCTCGGAAGGGTGCGCCTTGAACTCCAGGCACCACGATTGACCCGTTTCGGACATATTTGCCCCCTAGTAGGCGCGACTTTCTGAGTACAGATAACTTTTATCTGCGCACAGATTGGCGCGCAGAGTTGGCGCTGGTCAAGCAGATCGGGGCAATATGTGTGCACAGAAAGCGGAGATCACTCGAAACGGTGGTACGTCAGTGGCACAGCCCGAGTACTTGCGAATCGCTGCTGAGCTGCGCCGTCGCATCTCGTCCGGCGAGTTCGCTGCGGGCGACCAGATCCCGACCCTCCCCGCGCTCTCGGAGCACTACCGCGTGTCGGAGACGACGATCCGCAACGCCCTCGCGCTCCTGCGGAACGAAGGGCTGATCGAGACGCGGGCCAGGGCCGGAACTCGCGTCCGGCAGACGCCTCCAGTGCACCGCATGGCTGCCGATCGGTACCGGAACAAGCCCGGAGCTCCATCCACGCCGTACACCCGGGACCAGGGGATCGGCTGGAGCGAGTACCGGTTGGACAAGAAGTTCGAGCGGGTGGCGGCGACACCCGAACTGGCGGCCCTTTTCGAAGGCGAGGTGGGCGAGCGACTCCTGGCCCGGCACTTCGTCTTCTACGACAACGATCAGCCTACCCAGATGAGTACCTCGTACGTGCGCTGGAGCGACGTGGAGGGGACACCAGTGGCCGACCCGATCCACGAGCCGTGGCCGGGCGGAACGAGGGCGCAGATGGCCTCCCTTGGCATCCGCATCACGAGGATCACCGAGTCCTTCGGAGCGGGCATGCCGAAGGACGACGAGGCTCAGACGCTCCGGATCGGTACGGGCGTCCCGGTGCTGCGCTACACCCGGCGCCATATCGCCGACAGCGGCCGGATTGTGGAGGTCGCCCACCCGATCGTGAGGCGGGGCGATACGACCGTGGTGGACTTCGTCATCGACCTGGAGGACTGAATCACCGCGCGGCGGTCGGTGCCGTCTTCTTCCAAAGTGATTTAGGCCGTTTCGATGAACCTGTTCAAGGGGCCAGTCACATCAGGCGACATCATGAAATCCGCAGCGGTATCACCAACAGTCCCGCTCTAGACTTCATGAACAGGTCGATTCCTCAATCCATGTCGCCGATACTCATCTGCCCCTTGGTGATTTGCGGCTGTTCCATGGCTTCAACGTGCAGCAAGGCTTCCAAGTGACCGACGGTGCGCACAACACTGGCGTCGTAGAGCCAGTGCAAATTACCTTCACGCTCCAGCCGGCCGTTGACCTGCACAGCGAGGTTTTCCTCGTACGCGTGGATGGCCTCGTGGTACTGGTCCTCGTCTGCCAGCCGTACCCGTACTTTTCGGGGTTGCCCTCCCATAACACTCTCGACGCCGAAGACGCCTGGGCCGTCGGCTTCCTTGCGGGCCAGCAGGTGAACCCGACCAGTAACGGTCACAAAGCCGGAGTCCTCTGCCGTGGCCAGTCGATGTGCCGCCTTCTCAAGGATTAGGGCATCGCCACCAGAGAACTCGTATCGCGATACCGGTTCCTCGAATCCTCCGGGCACCGAGGTGTCCCATTCGATGGTGATATCAGAACCATCGGAGTGCTCGGTGATGCCTAGAATTGCGGTTGCCATCTCGTATGACACTCCCTCCCGCACGCCCGCGTCGAAGCCCGTGAGCGACCCGCTGGAGCGGTAGTGGTCGATGGCCTCGGCGGTCGCGGACAAGGCCCTCACTACGGCATGGCTCACGTCCCGACCGTACGGTCCTAGCGCCGCCCCCAAATCCAAGGCTGGTGACGCAGTAGAAAGCTTGCGCAGCGGTACGGTCGTTGCCGATGGGGCGAACGCCTTGACGATGTAGCTGCCTGGCTCTGTCTGCCCCATCAGCACTGAGTCGAGGTAGCGGTTGGCGAACTGGCCGTGTCGGTTGCCGAAGTGCCGCGTCTGGTCGATATACGATTTGGCGCCTGCAACCAGGGTGCGGCGCGCGCACGAGATTAGCCGTTCGCCCTCCCGCCAGGGGATGAGGCCGCTAGGGAAGGCCGCCTCTCTGCGGAAGCGGAACTCGTCCGTAGGGTCGGTGAAGAGCCGTGGTGCGATCGACCGGGCCCACAGACTTCGGTAAGTGGGAGCGCTGACTTGCTGCAACAGACTTTGCAGGACCTCGATATACTCCGGCGCTTCACGGTCCAGTGGTACGACGAATGATCCAGCTCGGGCGTCGGGCTCGCCAGGAGGGGCGAGCCGGTTGTAGATGCCCATGCGACGGCCGACGAGTGTCCAGCCGGCTTCGGTCATGAGAGTGGTGAGCCGCGTCGGATCGACGCGCCACAGATCGAGTTCGGTCGACGCCAAGTCAGGCATGGAGCGACTCACCCCTCTCGATCTTCCCCATGATGGCGGTCAGCGCCTCGGCGTTGAAGAGGTTGGCAGTGGGAATGCGGATGGACGGCTTCTCGGCCGGAGGGACTGTCATCCCCTCAAGGCTCATCCAGTAGCAGGCCTGCATGACCTCCAAGTGCGTGTGGGCTGTCCGTGTCCACTCCGCCTGCCCCTTGGGTATCGCCATGACGACCAAGAGGGACTTCATGCCCAAGCGAGGGCGTACGAGACGCTCCATGTATTCGCGCTTCTCGAAGCGGTAACGAAACGACTCTGTGTTGCCGTCGACGGCTATCTGGGTCGTGCTCTTCATCTGGACGTAGAAGCTCGCCTCCTCCCCCAACGGGTCGGAGGGCGTACGTACCAGCATGGCGTCGACGCCGAACATGTCTCGGCCCTGCTTGATGAAAAGACAGCCCGCTGTCGCGGCAACGCTCTGCATGTAGCCCTCTTGGAGCTGTTCCATGCAGGTTGTAAACGTGCGGCGATCGACGGGCTTGGTTATGCCGCTCCTCACAGCTTGCGCCATGGGCGCCCCCCTCTGGTTGCCCTTGCCCCAGTGAGCGCAGCATACGTTCCCCCCTCTCCCAGCCGTCCAGCCCCCGTTGCCTCACACTATTGACTGCCACTGACAAGTGCTTCGCCACAAGGGGGCACCGGCGTATGGCGCTCTCCCAAACCTCCCCTCCACGCTCGCCGCAAGTAGTGTGCGACGACCGCGCGGCGACTGTGGAAGTTCGCGTAATTCCCCCGGCTGAAGTTCATGAGCGTCCTCATGGGGAGCGCGGAGTTGCTCCGCCGCGACTCGGGGGATGTCGCAACTTCCCGGGCCGCCCGTAGCCAGCCGATCTTCAGGGACGGGCGGTCAAGGATGAGCGCAGCTCATCGCGGTAGCGACGCCGCCAGGCGTCCTTGACGGGTCGATGCGACCCGCACACTTCAAGGTCGGGCGGGCCACCCGGACACCGCCGTCTCCAGGTCGGTCCCGTGGGGACGAAGACGCCGTAGTTGGGGAAAATTACTCGATCGTCGACGGTCAGTGGCCACCGCGACCTCTTCAATGCCTCGATCTCGGTCGCCTACGACCACTGAGCCACCTGGACTTACCCGTCTCGGACTCAGTCCGCCGGTCGTAACCGAAGGGCTGGCCGCTCTGCATGCAAATAGACAGGCACTGAGGAAGACGCACTCATCCCTGCCCGCCCACCGTGAACCCGATGACCGCCCCGCCCCCGTCCCGCCGGTTCGCGAAGGGCGCCCCGCCGTGCGCGATCGCCACCTCGCGGACGATGGAGAGGCCCAGCCCCGAGCCGGGCAGGCTACGGGCGTCGGCGGCACGGTAGAACCGGTCGAACAGGCGCACAAGATCGCCCTCGGCGATTCCGGGCCCCCGGTCGAGCACCTCGACCCGGATCGCACCCTGCCGTGCCCGCTCCGGGCCGGTGACCGCGATCTCGATCGGCGTCGTGCCGCCCCGGTCGAACTTGGCGGCGTTCTCGACGAGGTTGGACATCGCGCGCTGGAGCGCGGCGGGACGGGCGTCGGCGGTCGTCTCGCCGCTCACCCGTACGACGACCTCGCGCCCGGTACGCCGCCGGGCCACCACCGCGACCTCGTCCGCGATGTCGGCGAGGTCGATCCGCTGCTTGGGCTCGGTGTCCGACTGCCCGGCCGCCAGATCCACCAACTCGTTGACCAGATCGGTGAGTTCACGCGCCTCAAGAGCGAGGTCGTCGACCAGGTCCTCCCGGGTCGCGGGCGGCAGTTCGTCGATGCGGCGCAGCAACGAGATGTTCGTACGGAGGGAGGTGAGCGGCGTCCGCAGCTCGTGCCCCGCGTCCTGGACCAGTCGCCGCTGGTCCTCCTCCGACCGGGCGAGCCGGCCCAGCATGCGGTCGAAGGAGCGCCCGAGGCGTCCCACCTCGTCGGACCCGGTCACCGGCACCTGGATGCCGAGCCGGCGGGTCCGGGCGACGTCCTCGGCGGCGGACGCGAGGATACGCAGCCGGTGGGTGATCCGCCGGGCCAGCCACCACCCGAACAACCCGGCCGCGACGACGACCGCGACCACCAGCAGGATCGTCCGCTGCTGAAGCTCCCGCAGCAGGTCCTCCGTGTCGCTGAACTCCTGCGCGACCTGCACCGCGCCCCGCCCGTCGCCCCGCTCGCCGCCCAGGGAGACGGTCGCGATGCGGTAGACGTCATGGCCGACGTCGACGTCCTTGTGCTGCACGGCGAGCCCGGCGAGCGGGGACACGGCGATGCGACGGTCCGCCGCGGTGACGGGCAGCGCCGGACTGCCGCCGTCGACCACCTCGCCCACCGGCCCGAGCACCTGCACATCCGTACGACTGGGCCGCACGATGTCGTGCCCCGGCTCGGACGACGAGAAGTCCTGCGGCGTCATCCTGTTGTGCCGCACCTCGTCCTGGAGGTCCTGCACGACCTCCGCGAAGGCGGACTGCTGGTCCACCCGGACCAGCCGCGCGGCGGCGTCGTACGACAGGAAACCGACCAGCACGGTCACCCCGGCGGCGACCGCGGCGAACGACACGGCGAAGGTGGTCCGCAACGAGGCCAGTCCCGCCCTCCGCAGGGCCACTCAGTCCTCCCGGAGGACGTAACCCACGCCACGCACCGTGTGGATCAGCTGCGACGCGCCCGGCTCGTCGAGCTTGCGGCGCAGGTAACCGACGTACACGGCGAGGTTCTTGGAGCCCGGGCCGAAGTCGTAGCCCCAGATACGGTCGTAGATCGTGGAGTGGTCGAGGACTATCCCGGCGTTACGCACGAGCAGTTCCAGCAGCTCGAACTCCGTCCGGGTCAGCTCCAGTTCGCGCGTCCCGCGCCACACGCGTCGCGCCTGGAGGTCCATCCGCAGTCCGGCGGCGGTGAGTTGCCGCTCGGGAAGGGCGGGTTCCTTCGCCACGTGCGAGGCGTGTCCGCCGACGGGAGCGGTGCTCCTGGAGGCGCGTTCGCCGGTGCCGGTGCGCCGCAGCAGCGCACGGAGCCGGGCGAAGACCTCCTCGACGTCGAACGGCTTGACGACGTAGTCGTCCGCGCCCGCGTCCAGGCCGGCGATCCGGTCGGCGGTCTCCACGAGCGCGGTGAGCATCAGGATCGGCGTGCGGTCCCCCTCGGCGCGCAGCACCCGGCACACCTGGAGGCCGTCGATGCCGGGCATCATCACGTCGAGGAGAAGAATGTCCGGCGGTGTGCGATGCGCCTGGGCGAGCGCCTCGACCCCGTCGGCGACCGCGGTGACCCGGTAGCCCTCCAGAGTCAGGGCCCGCTCCAGGGCGTGGCGGATGGCACGGTCGTCCTCGGCGAGCAGCACGGTGTGGGGCACCCGCCCAGTGTGCCAAGGGGAGCTCTTACTCGCCTCTCACTCTCCCCCGCACATCCGCCCGCACTCCCGCGCTCACGGCCGCAGCGCGTTCAGCTGCTGCTCGAACGGGACGACCTCGAACCCGTCCGACACGAAGCTGTCCGACTCGAACCCCTCCGACCCGGGCCTCGGAGCCGGCAGCCGCGCCGAGAGCCCCGCCATCAGGGCCGCCAGCTCCCCGGCGGCCCGCTCGATCCGCTCCGGCAACCCCTCCGCACCCCAGTCCTCCGAGGCCGCGTACACCGCCGTCGGCACCACCACGGCCCGCAGATACGCGAACAACGGCCGCATCGCGTGCTCCAGGACCAGCGAGTGCCGGGCCGAGCCACCGGTCGCGGCGACCAGCACCGGCTTCCCCGCCAGCGCGTCCTTCTCCAGCACGTCGAAGAACGACTTGAACAGTCCGCTGTACGAGGCCGAGAACACCGGTGTGACGACGACCAGCCCGTCCGCGCGCGTCGCCGCGTCGAGCGCGTCCGCCAGTTTCCGGCCCGGGAAGCCGTTGGTGAAGTGGTGCGCGATCTCCACGGCCAGCTCGCGCAGCTCCACGACCTGGATGTCGACGTCCGCGTCCGCCTTCCGGTCCACCGCGGCGGCCAGCCGGTCGGCCAGCAGCCGGGTGGACGACGGCACACTCAGCCCCGCCGACACGACGACGAGCTTCATACGACGGTCTCCTTCTCGGCCTCCTGCTTCGAGGCGTCCTGCGCCGCGGCCAGCAGAGAGGCGTGCGTCGGCGCGTCCGGCACATCCGCCGCGCGCCCCTTGGCGAACTCCGCCCGCAGCACCGGCACGACCTCCTCGCCGAGCATGTCGAGCTGATCGAGGACCGTCTTCAGCGGCAGCCCCGCGTGGTCGACCAGGAACAACTGGCGCTGGTAGTCACCGGCGTACTCCCGGAAGGCCAGCGTCTTCTCGATGACCTGCTGCGGCGACCCGACGGTCAGCGGGGTCTGGTCGGCGAAGTCCTCCAGCGAGGGTCCGTGTCCGTACACCGGCGCCTCGTTGAAGTACGGCCGGAACTCGCGTACCGCGTCCTGCGAGTTCTTCCGCATGAACACATGGCCGCCCAGTCCCACGATGGCCTGCTCGGCGGTCCCGTGCCCGTAGTGGGCGTACCGGGCCCGGTACAGGTCGATCATCCGCTTGGTGTGGTCGGCCGGCCAGAAGATGTTGTTATGGAAGAAACCGTCGCCGTAGTAGGCCGCCTGCTCGGCGATCTCGGGTGACCGGATGGACCCGTGCCAGACGAACGGCGGTACGTCGTCCAGGGGCCGGGGCGTCGACGTGAACCCCTGCAACGGTGTCCGGAACTTGCCCTCCCAGTTGACGACGTCCTCGCGCCACAGCCGGCGCAGCAGGGCGTAGTTCTCGACGGCGAGGTTGATGCCCTCCCTGATGTCCTGCCCGAACCACGGGTACACCGGGCCGGTGTTGCCGCGCCCCATCATCAGGTCCACGCGTCCGTCGGCCAGGTGCTGGAGCATCGCGAAGTCCTCCGCGATCTTCACCGGGTCGTTGGTGGTGATGAGGGTGGTGGAGGTGGAGAGGACCAGCTTCTCCGTCCGCGCGGCTATGTAGCCGAGCATCGTGGTCGGGGACGACGGCACGAACGGCGGGTTGTGGTGCTCACCGGTCGCGAAGACGTCGAGGCCCACCTCCTCGGCCTTGAGCGCGATGGCGACCATGGCCTTGATGCGCTCACGTTCGGTCGGCGTACGCCCCGTGGTCGGATCCGGTGTGACATCGCCGACGCTGAAGATCCCGAACTGCATGGTCGCTCACCCTCCAGGTTGTTTACCGTTCAACTATAGCGTCCGAGTGCGACAACCGCGCCCCTTGCAGAGGTATTCCGCACGGGCACCGACACGCGGCGGCACCGTCCTGGAGGTGACGGTGCCGCCGCGCGCCGGCCGGAGACGGCGGACGTCAGAAGTAGTAGGCGTCCCCCGTGTCCAGCACGAGCACGCGCCGCTGGTCGTTGCCACGGTCGCGGTCCACGACACCGCCGTTCCAGACCGTACCGATGTCCAGGGTCACCTCTGAGGGTGCGCCCAGAAGCCGCAACCTCAGCCCGATCCGCTCGCCCACACCATCGGCGGCCAGCGCCCCCGTACGGCACACGACCACCCGCACCCCGAGCCGCGCGCACCCGTCCGGCAACTGCTGCCGGGCGGCCAACGGCGCCGACCAGGTCAGCCGCACGGTCGCGTCGGCGACGGCGGACGGCCCGTGGTTGCGCGGGGTCACCCGCAGATCGATCCGCCCGTGGTCCAGCGAGACGACCCCGTGATAGGCGAGATCCGCCTCGGGCCCACCACTGTCGGCACCGGCGGACCCCCCACCCCCGACCACACCGAACGCCACCGCGACCGCGACCGCCACCAGCCCACGCACCCAGACCCGCACGCCACCCACTCCTCACCCGGAAGACCATCACCGTCGTCGAAGCGATGTATCCCACCTGACGCGCACGGCAGGCGCCCTCCAACAGGTGACGCGGGTGACGCCGAGCGGACATGCGAAGCTGCCCTCCATGTCGTCGTCGATCCTCCGCTCCGTAGTCCTGTTCCTCGTAGCCGCCCTGTTCGAGATCGGCGGCGCCTGGCTCGTCTGGCAGGGCGTACGGGAGCACCGCGGCTGGGTGTGGATCGGCGCGGGCATGCTGGCACTGGGTGCGTACGGGTTCGTCGCCACCCTCCAGCCCGACGCTGAGTTCGGCCGCATCCTGGCCGCGTACGGCGGTGTCTTCGTCGCCGGTTCACTGGCCTGGGGCATGGCGGCGGACGGCTACCGCCCGGACCGCTGGGACGTGACGGGCGCGCTGATCTGCCTCGCCGGCATGGCCGTGATCATGTACGCCCCGCGCGGCGACTGACGCCGACGGCGGACACGGAAAAGGCCGGGCCGCCTGACCGGCGGCGGTCCGAACTGCCCCCGGAGCCTTCTTTCCCCACCGCCGCCGTCTCCCCGGGGCGACCGCGCGGCGGCCCACGCTCCGGACGCTTCGCCGCCCACTCCCCGCGCCTGCCTATCCTGGGCAGCAGCTCAGCCGCCCAGCAGCCCGCTATCCCGAACACCCGAGGAGCAGTCCCATGGCCGCCGCCGCCCCGTCCGCCGCCTCCCGCATCGCTGTGATCACCGGCGCGAGCAGCGGAATCGGCGCCGCGACGGCCCGAGGGCTCGCCGCGGCCGGCTACCGCGTCGTCCTGACGGCCCGCCGCAAGGACCGCATCGAGGCGCTGGCCGAGGAGATCAACGCGACCGGCGGCCAGGCCGCGGCGTACCCCCTGGACGTCACCGACCGCACGGCGGTGGACGAGTTCGCGGGCGCCTTCAAGACCATCGGCGTCCTGGTCAACAACGCGGGCGGCGCACTCGGCGCCGACCCGGTGGCCACCGGTGACCCGGCCGACTGGCGCCAGATGTACGAGACCAACGTCATCGGCACCCTCAACCTCACCCAGGCCCTCCTCCCCGCCCTCACGGCGAGCGGCGACGGCACGATCGTGGTCGTCTCCTCCACCGCCGGCCACGGCACCTACGAGGGCGGCGGAGGCTACGTCGCCGCCAAGCACGGCGCCCACGTCCTGGCTGAGACACTGCGCCTGGAGATCGTCGGCACGCCGGTCCGGGTCATCGAGATCGCGCCGGGCATGGTGAAGACGGACGAGTTCGCCCTGACCCGCTTCTCCGGCGACACGGAGAAGGCGGCCAAGGTCTACGAGGGCGTCGCCGAGCCCCTCACCGCCGACGACGTGGCCGACACGATCACCTGGACGGTCACCCGCCCGAGCCACGTCAACGTCGACCTCCTGGTCCTGCGCCCCCGCGCCCAGGCATCGAACACGAAGGTCCACAGGGACGCGTGATGAGCGACGACACGGACGCCACGAACGCCAGGGACCAGGAGCAACGGCTCCTGGCCCTGGAGAAGAAACGCGAACGGTACGTCTGGTACTACCTCGCGTACTTCCTCTTCGGCATCCACCTCGTGGCCTTCGTGATGATCTACGCGGTGAAACACGCCCCGAAGTAGGCGACATGCGTCAGGCGTCAGGCACGTCAGCCCTTCACGCAGACAACCTGCTTCAGCTTCGCCACGACCTCCACCAGGTCCCGCTGCTGGTCGATGACCTGCTCGATCGGCTTGTAGGCACCCGGGATCTCGTCCACGACGCCGGAGTCCTTACGGCACTCCACGCCCCGCGTCTGCTCCTCCAGGTCCTTCGTCGAGAAGCGCCGCTTGGCCGCGGTGCGGCTCATACGCCGACCGGCGCCGTGCGAGGCCGAGTTGAAGGCCTTCTCGTTGCCGAGACCCTTCACGATGTACGAACCCGTGCCCATGGAGCCCGGGATGATGCCGTACTCGCCGGAGCCGGCCCGGATCGCCCCCTTACGGGTGACGAGCAGGTCCATGCCCTCGTACCGTTCCTCGGAGACGTAGTTGTGGTGGGCGCTGATCTCCGGTTCGAAGGTCGGCTTCGCCTTCCGGAACTCCTTGCCGATCACGTCCTTCAGCAGCGCCATCATGATCGAGCGGTTGTACTTCGCGTACTCCTGCGCCCAGAAGAGGTCGTTGCGGTAGGCCGCCATCTGCGGGGTGTCCGCGATGAAGACGGCGAGGTCGCGGTCGACCAGCCCCTGGTTGTGCGACAGCTTCTGGGCCACGCCGATGTGGAAGTCGGCCAGTTCCTTGCCGATGTTGCGAGAACCGGAGTGCAGCATCAGCCAGACAGAATCATTCGTATCTACACATACCTCGATAAAATGATTTCCACTTCCCAGCGTTCCTATCTGCTTCGTGGCCCGCTCCTCACGGAACTTCACCGCATCCGCAACCCCGTCGAACCGCCCCCAGAAGTCGTCCCACCCCCCGGTCGCGAACCCGTGCAGCCGCCCCGGATCGACGGGACTGTCGTGCATCCCGCGCCCCACCGGAATCGCCTCCTCGACCTTCGACCGCAGCCGGGACAGGTCGCCCGGCAGGTCGTTGGCCGTGAGCGACGTCTTCACGGCGGACATTCCGCAGCCGATGTCGACCCCGACCGCCGCCGGGCACACCGCACCCTGCATCGCGATGACCGAGCCGACCGTCGCCCCCTTGCCGAAGTGGACGTCCGGCATGACCGCCAGGCCCTTGATCCACGGCAGCGTCGACACGTTCCGCAGCTGCTGCATCGCGACGTCCTCGACGGACGCCGGGTCGGCCCACATACGGATGGGCACCTTCGCGCCCGGCACTTCCACGTACGACATATCGTCCTCATTCCCCCGGAAAACCAACAGAAGTCCCAAATCGCAAAACCGGCGCCAAGGTCAACGAAAGGGATGCCGGACCGGCGAACACGGTGGTGCGTGCGATAGACATTGTCTGCCGGTGAGGCCCCTGCGCGGCAAGCGATTAAGCAGCGGGGACACTGGTGCGAGCACTTCCCCACAAAGATCGTCCGCATCGTCGACATCGTCGAGAGGAACCTGACCGTGCAGCGGAAGGCCTACGTACCCGGCGTCGCCGCCCTTCTCGCGGCGTTGCTGGCCGGCTGCACCGGCGGCTCGGGCGGGGGTGACACCGCCGAGGACGCCAAGCCCGGCGACACCGGCACCACGACCACCGCCGCCCAGCCCGGCCGGTACCTCACGCTCCCCGAGCCCTGCGCAGCGGTCGGTCAGGACGCCCTCGACTCGCTGCTGCCCGGCATCAGGGAGATCGCGGACAAGGACCAGCGGGAGCAGGCGTACGCGGGCGAGTCGACGCTCACGTACAACACGGACCGGAAGGTCGGCTGCCGCTGGAAGGTGGAGTCCACGGACGCCACCGACCATCTCCTCGTCGACTTCGAACGGGTCGTGTCCTACGACAACTCCGTGAGCGACGACAGCCAGGCGAAGGACCTCTTCGCGACCAAGGTGGTCGCCGCCGACCTTCCGGAGCCCGTCGTCTCCACCACCGCCACACCCGCCGCGCCCAGTGCGTCCGCGTCCCCGTCCTCCAGCGGGTCCGCCGACCCCACCGACGCGGCCTCGGCCTCCGTCTCCACCTCGGCCTCCGCCTCCCCGGGCACCGACACGGACGCCGAGTCGGCCGCCGCCCTCCAGCCGCGCGTTCTCGACGGTCTCGGCGACGAGGCGTTCCTCGACGACGCGCTGAGCGGCGCCGATTCAACGGCCCAGCAGCGGACGGTAACTGTGGCGTTCCGCACGTCCAACGTGATCGTGACCATCGAGTACGTCGAGCAGCCGACGACGTCCGGCACGATGCCTGACAGCAAGGAAATGCAGGACAGGGCACAGAAACTGGCCTCCCGGCTCGCCGGCGCGTTCAACTGAGAGACGGCCCGGGTCCCCTTGTACCGCCCGTCCGGAAAGGGCGTGAAGCAGAACCGCACGCCCCCCTCACCGCGTACCGTGGCCCCTTCGGACCCGATCCGACCGCAGGAACCGAGAGCCGCAGGAACCACCGCGCGATGAGTGAAGGAACCATGCACCGACCCGCACAGCGAGACCAGCGCAGCCGGACCGCCGTAGTGACGACGAAGCGACGGCAGCACGCCCTCGCAGCCCTCGCCGCCGTCCCCGTCCTCCTCCTGGCGGCCGTCGGCTGCTCCTCCGACTCGGGATCCGACTCCGGGTCGGGATCGGGTTCCACCGACAACGCGGCGAAGACGACGGAGCCTGGTGCGGGCGAGACGGTGAGCGCGTCGCCGACCGTGCAGGCGGCGGCGTACCAGAAGCTTCCCGAGCCGTGCGCGGTGCTGTCGACGAGGACGCTGAAGGAACTGGTCCCGAAGGGTGTGAAGTCGGGCAAGGAAGGATCGTCCAACGACACCACCACGCGCGGCAGTTGCTCCTGGACGAGCCTCGTCAACAACGGTGTGAAGGGCTCCCAGTTCCGCTGGCTGAACGTGTCGTTGCTGCGCTTCGAGTCGACCGCGTCGCGCGGTTCCGGCAACGAGCTGGCGCAGAAGTACTACGAGAGCCAGGTGCAGGACGCCCAGTCGGCGGCGGGTGCGAAGAACGTCAGTTCGGCGCCGGTGGCCGGTGCGGGGGACGACGCGACGTCGGTGCGCTACGACCTGAAGAAAAAGGAAGGGTCCTTCCGCCAGCAGACGGTGGTGGTCCGGGTCGAGAACGTCGTCGTGACCCTCGACTACAACGGTGCCGGGCTGGCGGGCGAGAAGACGCCGAGCGCGGACAGTCTGGCGAAGGCGGCGGTGAAGGCGGTCAAGGAGACCGTCTCGAAGGTGTCGTCGGAGAACGGCGAGGGTGGCGCGGCCGCCCCGGATCCCGCCAACTCGCCCAGCGCGTCGGCGAGTTCGTCGGCGAAGCCGAGCGCGTCCCCGTCCGAGTCGGCGACGAAGCCGGCTGCGAAGGCGCCTGCCGCGTCCGCGTCCCCCTCAGCGTCGAAGAAGAACTGACCTTGTCTCGGCAACACGTACGCCGTACACATGTGCCACCCTGTTGCGCGCAACAACACGCACAGGGAGGGGAGTACGGGTGGCCGCGCCACTGCAGCTGACACGAATGCACCGAATACTCATCGGCGTGGTCGTCGCCGGTGCGGTCGTCATCGCCGGGATCGGCTTCGCGGGGTCGTACGCCGCCGTCCGTGAACTGGCCCTCAAGAAGGGCTTCGGGAACTTCAGCTACGTCTTCCCGATCGGCATCGACGCGGGCATCTGCGTCCTGCTCGCCCTGGACCTCCTGCTCACCTGGATCCGGATCCCGTTCCCGCTGCTGCGCCAGACGGCGTGGCTGCTGACGATGGCGACGATCGCGTTCAACGGCGCGGCGGCCTGGCCGGACCCGCTGGGCGTGGGCATGCACGCCGTCATCCCGGTGTTGTTCGTGGTGTCGGTGGAGGCGGCCCGGCACGCCATCGGCCGGATGGCGGACATCACCGCCGACAAGCACATGGAAGGCGTCCGCCTCACCCGCTGGCTCCTGTCCCCCCTCCCCACGTTCCTCCTCTGGCGCCGGATGAAGCTGTGGGAGCTGCGCTCCTACGACCAGGTCATCAAGCTGGAGCAGGAACGTCTCGTCTACCAGGCCCGCCTGCACGCCCGCTTCGGCCGGGCCTGGCGGCGCAAGGCCCCGGTGGAGTCCCTGATGCCGCTGCGCCTCGCCCGCTACGGCGTCCCCCTCATGGAGACGGCCCCCTCGGGTCTGGCGGCGGCGGGCATCGAACCGGCTGTGCTGCCACCGGCCCCGCAGCCCGCCCTGGAGACGGCCGACGCGAGCGCGAGCGGTCGCACGGCGGAGGCGGCACCCGCCGTACAGAACGGCGCGGACACGGCACCCGCCCAGGAACAGCGCCCCGCTCCCGAGGGGAGCGCCCCGGTCGGCGCCGAGCCCCAGAACCCGTGGCTCCAGGCGCGCGACCCGCGGGCCATCGCGTACCAGGGCGGCTACGACCCGACGTACGACCCCGAGACCGCGGACGCCCAGTGGTACGAGGAGCAGCAGCAGGCCGAGCGGTACGAGCAGTACGAGGGCCAGCAGCAGTTCGAGGCGCAGCGGCAGTTCGAGGCCCAGCGGCGAGTCGAGGAGCAGCAGCGTTTCGAGGAGCAGCAGCGCTTCGACGAGCAGCGGTTCGAGCAGCGGATGCTCCGGCAGCGGTTCGAGGAGCCGCCGGCCGACGCCCCGGAGACCTCCCCGGAGGACACCGGCACCTTCCCCATCCCGGCCGGTCCCGGCCGTACCCGGGACATGGGCGCGGGCGGCGGCACCCCGGAGCCGACCCCGACGGAGGAGGACTACTACATGGTCTTCAAGAAGTCGATAGACGGTAGTTACCCGACCTCGGGCCAGTTCCGCGGGGATGTGGAAGCGACGTTCGGCACCACGCTTCCGCAGCGCGAAACCGACCGGATGGTCGCCCGCTTCACCAACCGTCACACGGCGGAACTCCAGGACGACCACATCGCCTGACGTTCTTCTCTGTACGGCGGACGGGGCGCCCGGAGTTCACCGGGCGCCCCGTCTTCGTACAAGCGGCTTCTACCGGGCCGCGTAACCGAAGCGGTCGCCGGCGGCGGGGAGGCCGCCGGTGCCGGGCTGGTAGGTGGTGACCGCTGCGACGGCGCCGCCGGCGGTCACGTTGGAGTGGGGCAGGGCGTAGAGGGTGCCGTAGGTGCTGGGGCCGAGGGGCATGCCCACGTACAGCTTGGTGCCGGTGTAGTGGATGCTGCTGCCGAGTTGCTGGCCGGCGGCGGGGGTGCCGGGGATGCCGTCACCGTCGCCCACCTCCAGCCAGCGGTCGTTGGCGCCGGGGGCGCCCAGGAGCGAGAAGGTGTGCACGGCGCCGGCGTTGGCGGCGGTGCCGACGGCCTCGTTGGGGTCGCCGACGGCCAGCTTCATCGTCTCCGTGGTGCTGACGGCGCGCGGGGCGGTGTTGATGGCGGCCAGGGTGACGCCCATGCGGTCGCCGGCCTCGGATCCGCCGCTGACGTCGTCGTCGGCGGTGCCCTGGTTGATGCCGTACAGCTGGGTGTAGGTGCCGGCGGCGACGATGCGGAAGGTCAGGACGGTGCCGGTGTCGGCCTTGGCGACGCCGTCGATGTCGAGGTCCTCACCGGGCGAGCCGACCGCGAGGATGGACCCGCTGGCGCGTGCATCGCCGAAATGCCGGTAGGGGGCCAGGGCGAGGGAGTAGCCGAACTGGTCGCCGGCCTCGGCGCCGCCGGAGACGGTGTCGAGGTCCTGGTCGAGGCCGAACTCCGGCGTGGGCAGGCCCGCTGCGGTCAGGGTGTGGGAGAAGACGGCGAGGTTGCCCGCGCCCGCGTCCGCGCCGATGGCCTCGCCGGGTGCGCCGACGGCGAAGAAGTTGGTGTCGGCCGCGACGGCGCCGCCGAAGCCGTCGTTGGCCTCCGCCGCACCGGGAACGTCGGTGCTGTCCTGGTGGACGGCGATGTTGGTGCCGCCGTGGATGTAGAAGGCCTCGCCGGCCTTGGCGGCGCCGCTGATGGTCTCGCCGGGCGCGCCGGCCACGATGAAGGGTTCGCCGTCGGCGGTGACTCCGGCGGCGATCGAGTCACCGAGGCGGTCGCCGGCCTGGGGAGTGCCGGCCTTGAGGGAGCCGGTGCCGGCGCCCTCCTCGTAGTGGGTGCTCTTCTTGGTGCCGGTGCCGAGGCCGCCGGGGGCGCCGTGCAGGACGTCGACGGCGCCGGTGTCGTCGGGGCTGCCGATGTCCTCGGCGGGGGTGCCGACGACCAGGTCGGTGCAGCCGTCCTCGTCGTAGTCGACGGTGGCGAGGGACTCGCCGAACCAGTCGCTGGCCTCGGAGGTGCCGGAGACCCAGTCGAGGTTCTGGTTGATCTCGGCGGTGCCCTTGCCGCCGCCGTACACGATCCGGACGACGCCCGCGGCGGCGACGGTGCCGACGGTGGCGCGCGGGTCGGAGACGGCGATGTCCTCGACGCCGTCGCAGTTGAAGTCGGTGACGCGCACGGCGCCGGTCTTGGAGTTCACCCAGGAGGCGAGGTCGTCGACGCGGGTGGCGATGCCGCCGGTGCGGGTCTCGGCGGCGTCGATGCCGAAGCAGCCGCCCTGGTAGGACCGGCTGCTCAGGGCGGCCAGCTGGGCGGTGCCGTTGACCGTGCGTACGAGGGGCCCGCCGGTGTCGCCCATGCAGGCCGCCGCGCCGCTCTTGCCGGTGACCGTGGCGGAGGTGGTGGTGGACGCGTCCACGGAGAAGGCGCCGGTGTGCAGGTTGAGCGGCGCCCACTCGGTGGTGCTGCGGCCGAACCCGGAGAGGGTGAGTTCCTCACCGGCGGTGGGCGCGGCGGTGGCCAGGGCGATCGGGGTGACGTTGGTGACCGGGCGGTTCAGCCGGGCCAGTACCGCGTCGCGGTCGGTACGGGGGACCAGCTCGACGATCTCGCGGACGGCGCCGCCGGTGCCGGTCAGGTCGGCGCGGCCGATGGTCGCGGTGGTCTTGAGGGCGGGCTTGCCGGCGGGGACGGTGAGGCCGGCGGCCGGGTCGGCGACGAAGCAGCTGGCGGCGGTGAGCAGCCATTCCCGGTCGACGAGGACACCGGAGCAGCCTCGGTCGTGGTCGCCGACGGTGACCTGCGCGGTGTAGGCGTAGGTGGTGGTGGCCGCGGGGACGGCGGGGCCGGTGACGGCGGTGGCGGAGCCGGCGGTGAGCGCGGCGGATCCCAGGGTGAGGCCGGCGGCCAGTGCGGCGAGGCGCACGGGTCTGGTGTGTCGCATGAAGTCAGTCCTTAGGGTGGATCAGGCAGACAGGTCGGGCAACGGGCGTCGGCCGGGTGCTACTTGGAGGTCGTGATCTCCACGAGCACGTGGGCGCGGCCTTCGGGGTCGGCGCTCTCGCCGACGGCCTGCCAGGTGTCCGCGGGTACGTCGACGGAGGTCTCCTCGGTGCCGACGGTCATGTCGAGTTCCGTCTCGTGCGCGCTGGTCTTCACTCCGTAGACGGCGGGGATCTCCAGGGTCAGCCGGCCGCTGTTGCCGGTGACGGAGAAACAGACCTTGGTGTTGACGCGGGAGTAGACCTCCAGCTGGCCGGTTCCGGCGGCGCAGGTGGCGAGGAGGATGCGGCCGTCGCCGCGCTTGAGGGTGATGCCCTGCTCCGCGAGGATCTTGTCCGCGTTCGGGTAGTCGTAGTTCTCGACCGCGTACCCCGGGGCCTCGTCGGCGACGGCTTCGACGGATGTGCCGGCGGTGGTCTGGCCGTCCGTGGCCATGAACCAGGCCAGGGCGCCCGCGGCCACCGAGGCGGCCAGGGTGCGTCTGATGAGGCGTCCGGTTCTCGACGCGGTGGTGCTGTGTGCCTTCATCGCAGTCCTCACGGATTAGGAAATGGGCGTGAAAGCTGCGGAGCACCGAGGTCCGCATATTTTTTCGGAGAATTGTGCGCAGCGAAAATGAGCATGCCTGCGGAATCACCCCCGTTCAGATCCGCAACTTCACGTATACAAATCCGTTCGCCAGAACTCTGTCCATATGCAAAAAGCTCGTAAATAGGGCAGCCACAGCAAGAAGCCCGTGACCTGCGTCACCTTGCCGGAAGGTTGTTCTGTCAATTGTGCCCATTCAGAAAAGAAACGATCTCCGGACGATAACGTTCCGGTTTCCAATTCTCTGTAGGGCTATTTGCACATCGCTATTGACCATGCAAAGCGCCGTCCGTACCTTCGAACCGGCGACTCCCCAACAGGCCTTCGAATCACGCACGTTGGGGAGCCGTGCCATGTTCTCGAAGCCCGTATCCCATGCGGAATCCGGCACGGATTCCCATACGGAAGGACGCACCCTTTGTCAGCGTCATTGTGGAGCAGACGCCGGATACTCACGAGCGTCGCCGGTGTGGCCGCGGTCCCCGCGCTGCCGTCGATCCTCACCCTGACCGCCACTCCGGCCTACGCCGCCGACATCATCGACACCGGCCTGCCGGCCACCGACCGGGGAAAGGCGGTGTGGGCCTACAAGACGGGCGGCGAGGCCGCGCGCGAATCCGCGGCGATCGCCCTCGCCGGCTCGACCGCGGCCGTGTCCGCCTTCCTGACCGGCGAACTGCCCGCGGCGACCGCCGAGGACAACCGCTTCGGTCTCCTCTCCAGCCTTTCCTACGCCGGCAAATCCACTCGTGAGTCGGCCGAGACCGCGTTGTCGGCGGGGGACGCCGCGATCGCCGGCTATCTGCTCGACGGCTACAACACGCCCCTGACGACGGACCTGCGGGTAGCGGTGTTCACCGTCCTGAACAACAGCGGCACCGCGGTGAAGCGGGAGGCCAACAAGGCGCTGAACGACGGCACCCAGGCGGCCCTGCGGAAGTTCCTCACGCAGGGCCAGTACACGGCCCAGCAGGAGGACGAGCAGGTCGAGGTCTTCAGCATCCTCAGCACCGCCTCCCCCCAGGTGAAGCTGTACGCACAGCGCGCCCTCGACGAGGGCACACCCGAGGCGATCCACCAGTTCCTGGTCTCCGGCCAGTTCATCGCCCGGGCCCGGGACGAAGAGGCCGCGACGATCGACCAGTTGGTGGCGGTCGTGGAACGCGAGGGCAAGCGGGCCCAGCTCAAGACGGAGCAGGCCGTCTCGGCCTCCGACCGCGCGCAGGAGGCGGCGGAGAAGGCCAAGGCCGCCGCGCTGGAGGCAGCGGACGAGGCACGCGCCGCCCAGCAGGACGTCCGTAAGTCGGCCGCCGCCGCGAACAAGGCCGCGAGCGCAGCGCGAGGAGCCGCCTCCGCCGCCAACACGGCGATCGGCGCCGCCCGCACCGCGCAGTCCGCCGCCGGCCGCGCCGCCCAGGCGGCGACGGCCGCCGCTGCCGCCGCGGCAGCGGCCGGCAGCGCGGCCGCCCGCGCCTACAACGCGGCCATCGGCGCCTCCAAGGACGCCTCGAAGGCGTCGGCCGCCCGTCAGGCCGCGCAGGGTGCCCGGAACGCCGCGGCACGGGCGAAGACCGCCGCCGCCGCCGCCGACAAGGCCGCCATCGCCTCCGCCAACGCGGACGCCGCCGGCAGCGCGGCTGCCGGCGCCGCGCGGAACTCCGCGGCCGCGGCCAACGCCGCCGCCGACGCCGCCGCCAGTTCGGGCGCCGCCCAGTCCCAGGCCGCGAAGGCCCGCGCCGCCGCCGCCGAGGCCAACGCCGCGGCTGCCAGGGCCACCCGGGCCGCGGGCACCGCGCGGACGCTGGCGGCCAGGTCGGCCGCCGCCGCACGCGTGGCCCGCGACGCCGCGAACAGCGCCGCCGCCCACGCGATCAAGGCCGCCGACGCGGCCGACGAGGCAGCGGCCCACGCGGGCGAGGCGGTCGAGTACGCCAAGCGGTCCACCGAGTACGCCAACGCGGCGGTGGCGGCGGCCAACACGGCCGCCGCCGCGGTCAAGGAGGCCCAGGAGGTCGAGAAGGCGGCCCGGGACGCCGAGACCGCCCGCATCGCCGAGGACACCGAACTGGGCGTCCTGATAGCCCGTACCAGGGCTCAGGCCGAGACCGACGACGCCGCAAAGGCCGACCGGCAGCGCACCCAGGCGGACATGACCTCCTCGGAGATCAAGGACCTGATCTCCGCCGCCGAGGCCGCGTTGAACGGCGGAGACACCGCCACCGCCGTCACGACCGGCCGCAAGGCCGCCGTCCAGCTCCTCGACGCCACCGGCAGCTGGACCCGTGAGGCCGCCGAGTACGCCCTCTCCGGCAACGACGAGGACATCGTCAACTGGGTGAGCGCCGATCGTCTCCTCGCCCAGCGGCAGGACGACCGGGAGAACGTCGCCGCCATCTCGTCCGTGGCCACCGCCAAGGTCGCCCAGGCCGCGTACACCGTCCTGGCCGACGACAGCCCGACGGCGGCCGGCGACTTCCTCGCCACCGGCGTCATCGAGGCGGCGGCCGAGGACAACCGCGTCCTCGTCTTCCAGATCCTGAACGGCAACCCCGGGCCGGCCGTCAAGGCGAAGGCCGAGGCTGCGCTGGCGGACGGCCGCGCACTCACCCTGCACCGCTTCATCAACCTCGAACTGGCGGGGGCGACGAAGGAGGACGACAGCGTCGAGATCTTCCGCCTGCTCGACACCGGCGGCCCGTACATGAAGTCGGCGGCACAGATCGTGCTGGAGGGCTCCGCCCGCATGCGGCGCGCCTTCGTCGTCCGCGACAAGTTCAACGTCGCCCGCCTCGACCAGGACCAGGCCACCCATGTGGCCGCCATCCGAGCCTCCATCGCACACGCGGCGAAGGTGGCCGCGAAGGCCCTGCAGGACGCGGCCCTCGCGTCCAAGGCAGCCGCGGAGGCCCGCCAGGCGGCGGCGGAGGCCACCGAGTGGGCACAGAAGGCGAACAACTACGCCAAGGACGCCGAGAACTCGGCGGCCGAGGCACGGGCGAACGCGGACGACGCCGACCGGTCCGCCACCGCCGCGGCCAAGTCGGCGAAGGACGCCCTGTCCGCCGCGGCCACCGCGCGTGGCGCCGCCCGCAGCGCGAACTACTCGATGCGGCAGGCCGTGTCGTCCGCTCGGCAGGCGGTGAACTCCGCCGCCTCGGCGCAGGCCTCCGCCACCGCCGCGGCGGCCTCCGCCGCACAGGCCGGCAAGGACAAGGTGGCAGCGGCGGCGGCAGCCAGCGAGGCCCGCGCGATCGTCGCCACGAAGCGACGCGCCGAAGCCGCCGAGGCCGCCCGCGTAGCGGCCGAGAAGGCGAGGCAGAACGCGCAGAACGGCACCAACCCGTCCCAGACCGCCGACAACGACGACGGCACCGGCAACACCGACTACTGGGGCATGTGGCCCGAGGACATGAGCGACGCCAAGGACTGGGCGAAGGCCACCGGCCACTGGAGCACGGTGTTCGGCGCGGCGGGGGCCGTGCTCGGCATCGCCGGCGCGTTCCCCACACCGGCCAGCCCGGTCCTGCTGGGGCTCGCCTCCGGGGCAAGTCTCACCTCCTGGGGTATCCAGGGAGTGAGCACCATCTTCGCCGGCTTCGGCTACGGCTGGAGCAGCAGCGAATTCCACCAGGCGCTCGGCATCACCGCTCTCGGCGGTGCGTTCTTCGCCAAGGGGCAGATCTTCAAGAAGTTCGGCGCGGGCGACGAGTTCGGTGCCCTCGCCGAGAACCTCGGCGCCAAGATCTCCAACGCCGCCAGTGACGTGACGACCACGGTGATCGGCTGGGTCACCTGGTAACTGCGTACCGTCGTACCCCGGGGTGGCGCGTGCGCACACCGTGTGTGAGCCCGCGTCACCCCACCCCGCCAGGCCCATCAGCAGAAGAAGGACCGTCAGTGCTGACCTCCCATTTCACCCGCACCGAGTGGTGGATCGCCGCGCTCGTGGCCGGCCTCGCCCTGGCAGTGGCGATCCAGTCCCTGCTGCCCGAGAGGAAGCACAAGTGGCTGGCGGTGCTTCCGCCGGTGGGCGGAGCGGTGGTCATCGGCCTGAGCACGAAGGCATCCCCGGACGACGGTGGGAACACGGCGCTGATGCTGTTCACGGCGATGGCGCTGGGCCTTGCGATCACCAGGGTCGTCTTCACCCGGTTCGTCGGACGCATGATGGAGCAGGCCCGCTCGGGACAGCCGATCGAGAAGCTGACGGGCCGGCAGACCGCGGTCTTCCTCCTCACCTTCGCGGCCGTCGTGGCGGCGATCGTCGCCACCCTGTGACCCCGTGATGCCAACCGTCCTGTGGGTGTTCGCAGCCGTCCTCACCGACCTTCTCACCACCTGCGTGCTGCTCCGCTGGATCCCGGCGAAGCACGAACGACTGATTCCCTTCATCCCCTTCCCGCTGCTCGTGGCCCTGGCCCTGATCCTCCGCCACGCCGTCGGAATCCCCTGGCCGGCCGCGCTGGCCGCCTGCACCGGCTTCCTGTGGGGAACCCTGCTGGCCCTGCTGCCGTTCCGTGGCTGGATCTCCTCCTGGACCCTGCCCGTTCCCCGCGAGGACCGGCTGCGCTGGTACGAGGTGGCCCTGATCGTCCCGGCGGCCCTGACCCCGCTGTCGACGAGGCGGACGGACGCGGCGCTGGAGAAGGCGTTCGCACCGCGCGAGGTGGTGCGGGAGCGGGGCCCCTTCCCACTCGTGATGGGCGTGGCACTGTCGGTGCTGCCGGTACTGGGAGCGGCGGCGGCCCGCTGGGCGGTGTGAGCGGCCGTACGACGGCGAAAGGGGCGCCCGGCACAAGCCGAACGCCCCTCCTCACCACCGCGTGTCCCCTACTCCCTTACTCCCCCAACAGGGCCCGCACCCGCTCCTGCCCCACCGCGAGCAGCAGCGTGGGCAGACGCGGCCCGGTGTCCCGCCCGACGAGCAGGTGGTACAGCAGGGCGAAGAACGTGCGCTGGGCGACCTTGATCTCGGCCGGGAGTTCCTTCGGCGTGGCGTCGGCGGAGAAGCCGGCCTGGACCTTGGGCACGCCGTAGACGAGATGGCTGAGGCCGTCCAGGGACCAGTTGTCGGCGAGGCCGTCGACGAGGAGCCGCAGCGACTGCCGCCCCACCTCGTCGAGGGACTTGATCAGCTCGGTGTCGGGTTCGTCCCGCACGATGGTCCGCTGGTCCGCCGGCACCTGCGTGTTGATCCAGGCCTCGGCCTTGTCGAGCCGGGGCCGCGCCTCGTCGAGGGAGAGCAGCGGATCGGCCGGGTCAAGGTCGCCCAGGATCCGCAGCGTCTGGTCCTCGGCGCCGGCGGTGATGTCGGCGACGGAGGCCAGCGTCCGGTACGGCAACGCCCGCGGCGTACGCGGCAGTTCGCCACCGGCGGTACGCACCGCACGCGAGTGCGCGGCGACGTCGGCAGGCAGCGCGGAGCCGTCGGCGACCTTGGCGTCGAGCTTGTCCCACTCGTCGTAGAGCCGCTGGATCTCCTGGTCGAAGGCGATCTTGAAGGACTGGTTGGGCCGGCGGCGGGCGTACAGCCAGCGCAGGATCTGCGGCTCCATGATCTTCAGCGCGTCACCGGGCGTGGGAACCCCGCCCTTGCTGCTGGACATCTTGGCCATGCCGCTGATACCCACGAAGGCGTACATGGGCCCGATCGGCTGCTTGCCGCCGAAGACGCTGCCGACGATCTGCCCGCCGACCTGGAACGAAGACCCCGGAGACGAGTGGTCGACACCGCTCGGCTCGAACACGACCCCCTCGTACGCCCAGCGCATCGGCCAGTCGACCTTCCAGACCAGCTTGCCGCGGTTGAACTCGCTCAGCAGGACGGTCTCGGAGAACCCGCAGGCGGTGCAGGTGTACGTCAGCTCGGTGCTGTCGTCGTCGTAGGCGGTGACGGTGGTGAGGTCCTTGCCGCAGCCACCGCAGAAGGGCTTGTACGGGTAGTAGCCGGCGCCCCCGGAACCCCCGTCGTCCTCGCCGGCGGCCCCGGACCCCTCGGCGGCTTCCAGCTCGGCCTCGTCGACAGGCTTCTGCGACTGCTTGGCCGGAACCTTCTTGGTCCGGTACTGGTCGAGGATGGCGTCGATGTCACCCCGGTGCTTCATGGCGTGCAGGATCTGCTCGCGATAGACACCCGAGGTGTACTGCGCGGTCTGGCTGATGCCGTCGAACTCGACACCGAGCTCGGCGAGCGCGTCGACCATCGCGGCCTTGAAGTGCTCGGCCCAGTTGGGGTGGGCGGACCCCTTGGGCGCCGGTACGGAGGTCAGCGGCCGGCCGATGTGCTCGGCCCAGGAGGAGTCCACGCCGTCGACGCCGTTCGGCACCTTGCGGTAGCGGTCGTAGTCGTCCCAGGAGATCAGATGGCGGGTCTGGTACCCCCGGCGCCGGATCTCGTCGGCGACGAGATGCGGGGTCATGACCTCGCGCAGGTTCCCGAGGTGGATGGGCCCGGAGGGAGACAACCCGGACGCGACGACGACGGGTTTTCCCGGGGCTCGACGCTCCGACTCCTCGATGACCTCATCCGCGAAACGGGAGACCCAGTCGGTGGTCTCGGCACTCTGAGCCACGATCGGCACGTCCTCTTTGTCTGAGAGTTCCTCAAGGCCAGCCGGTACGGTCGGACGGCTGACCGCCCCATTCTCCCAGCTGGTCCCACAACCACGAAAACGGCTTTCCGGAGAGCCGCCTCCGGCCCCGTCTCCTCCTGCGCGGCACCCTTTCAGCGCAGGCCCGCATTTCCAGCCCGTCCGGCGTTTGAGGACAAGGCCCGTTCAGGGCCGGCAGGGGGGTCTGGGGGCGCAGCCCCCAGGTACGGGATGGGACGGGTAGGGGCGGCGGGGGCGAAAATCCCCTTTACCCCCCATGGGATACTGGCCCCATCCACACGTACCCACCAGGAGAACGGCCCCCACTCCTATGGCCCCGGTCAAGTCCCTCACCGCCACCGTCCACCAGCGCCTCGCGGACGCCCTCTCGGCCACCCTGCCGGAGGCACACGCGGACCCGCTGCTGCGACGCAGCGACCGTGCGGACTACCAGGCGAACGGCATCCTCGCCCTCGCCAAGAAGACCAAGGCCAACCCCCGCGACCTGGCGACCCAGGTCGTCACCAACGTGGTGTCCGGCGACCTGATCAAGGACATCGAGGTCTCCGGCCCCGGCTTCCTGAACATCACGCTCACCGACAGGGCGATCGTCGAGAACCTCGCGGCCAGGTCCGCCGACCCCGACGCCCGTCTCGGCGTACCCCTCTCCGCCCACCCGGGCACGACAGTGATCGACTACGCCCAGCCGAACGTGGCGAAGGAGATGCACGTAGGCCACCTCCGCTCCGCGGTGATCGGCGACGCGGTGGTCCAACTCCTGGAGTTCACCGGCGAGAACGTGGTGCGCAGGCACCACATCGGCGACTGGGGCACCCAGTTCGGCATGCTCATCCAGTACCTGGACGAGCACCCGCACGAGCTGGACCACGGGTCCGCCGAAGACAGCGCGGCCACCGGCGAGGAGGCGATGTCGAACCTCGACCGTCTCTACAAGTCGGCCCGCAAACTCTTCGACTCCGACGAGGAGTTCAAGACCAGGGCGCGGCTGCGCGTCGTGGACCTCCAGGCCGGCGACCCCGCCACCCTCGCCACCTGGCAGAGGTTCGTGGACGAGTCGAAGATCTACTTCTTCTCGGTCTTCGAGAAGCTGGACATGGAGATCCGGGACGCGGACATCGTCGGCGAGTCCGGCTACAACGACATGCTGGACGAGACGTGCCGCCTCCTGGAGGAGTCCGGGGTGGCGGTCCGCTCGGAGGGCGCCCTCTGTGTGTTCTTCGACGACATCAAGGGCCCGGACGGCAACCCGGTCCCGCTGATCGTCCGCAAGTCCGACGGGGGCTACGGCTACGCGGCGACCGACCTCTCGGCGATCCGCGACCGCGTCTTCAACCTCAAGGCCAACAGCCTGATCTACGTGGTCGACGCCCGCCAGTCCCTCCACTTCAAGATGGTCTTCGAGACGGCGCGCAGGGCGGGCTGGCTCAACGACGAGGACGTCAAGGCGTACCAGCTGGCCTTCGGCACGGTCCTCGGCAAGGACGGCAAGCCGTTCAAGACACGTGAGGGCGAGACGGTGAAGCTCGTGGACCTCCTCGACGAGGCGGTGGACCGCGCGACAGCGGTCGTACGGGAGAAGGACGCCCTCGGCCAGTTGTCGGACGACGAAGTCGCCGAGCGGGGCACCCAGGTGGGCATCGGCGCCGTCAAGTACGCGGACCTGTCGACGTCGGCGAACCGGGACTACAAGTTCGACCTGGACCAGATGGTGTCGCTGAACGGCGACACGAGCGTGTACCTCCAGTACGCGTACGCCCGTATCCAGTCGATCCTGCGCAAGGCCGGCGAGGTACACCCGCAGCCGCACCCGGAGCTCGAACTGGCCGACGCGGAGCGGGCGTTGGCCCTGCACATCGACGCGTTCGCGGAGACGGTGGCGGACTCGGCGACGGAGTACGCCCCGCACAAGATGGCGGCGTACCTGTACCAACTGGCGTCGCTGTACACGACGTTCTACGACAAGTGCCCGGTGATCAAGCCGGCCCCGCCGAAGGACGTCGCGGAGAACCGCCTGTTCCTGTGCGACGTCACGGCGAAGACGCTCCACAAGGGCATGGCGCTCCTGGGCATCAGGACACCCGAACGCCTCTGACGCACGGCCGCACCGACGCACCGGAAGCCGGACACCCCAGAACGAAGGGGTGGCCGGCTTCCGCCGTTCTCCCGATCCGCAGGACTCGCCGTGCAACCCCGACGCGGTTCGACGCGTCCTGAGTACCGTAGGAACCAACCAGACCTTTCAGCACAACCAGTTCCAACGGGGGAACAAATGAAGCTGATCAGCAACCGCAATCGCAACCGCGGCCGTCGCACCACGACCGCGGCCCTGGCTCTCCTGACGGTGACCGCCCTCGGGACGGCCGGAGCCACAGCGTCCGACGCCGCCACCAAGGCCGCCGCACCGCAGACGAAGCAGATCGCCTCGTCCGTCCTCGGGAGCGACTACAAGATCACGCTGACCGCGCTGCGGTCGCCGGAGGACCAGTACGCGGCCTCCGTGCGGCTGCAGGTCTACACGCAGACCGGCGGCGCCTGGAAGGAGTCCGACCGGGTCACGGTGGGCGACGTCGACGGGTGGTTCTGGTTCCCGCTCACGGGCAAGGGTGCCGTCTGCGAGTTCTCGACGGCGAGCACAGAGCCCGCGCCGCTCGCCGTGAGTTTGCTGGTCACGCCGTCCATCGGCTGCTCCGAGGCGACGCACTACGTGGTGAAGCAGGGCAGGGTTTTCGCCGGCTGACCCGCAGAACAACCTGACAGCACGAAGGCCGCCCGGAAGAATCCGGGCGGCCGAAGCGTGGGGCATGGGGACGGGGACGATGCCCTCGGTGCGAACGTCAGGCGTGCGCGGGGGCGTACTTCGGGTTGTGGCCGTACTTGTTCTCGCTCTGGTCGCCGTCGAGGCAGTAGAAGACGAACAGCGTGATCCCGCCGACGAGCGGGACGAGCCCGAAGAGGATCCACCAGCCCGAGCGGCCCGTGTCGTGCAGTCGACGAACGGTGACACCCAGGGTGGGCAGCAGGACCGCCGCGTAGAAGATGAACCCGATCCACACCGCGTTGACGGCGTAGCCGATGCCGAGCAGCAGGAGGTAAGAGATCGCCACGAACAGCATGTACATCCAGTATTCCTTGCGGCGCGCACGCCCGCTGAAGACCGCGTACTTCTTGAGTACGTCAAGGAAATAGTTCATGGGATCCCCCAGGGAACGATGTGGGCCTTACCGAGCGGATCAGGCCAGGGGGAGAAGTTACGGAAACTGGCGGGAACTCGTCAATAGGGTTTGACGTTGCAGGTCAGGGGCATCAATCTGCCCAGTACACGGGATATTGGACGTCCCCGGGGCATCGATTTCAGGACAGATCCACACAAGATCATCGAGAACCGCGCCCCGGACACCGGGAGTTCACGGCGCCGAGCCGATCCGGCCGCCCAACCATGTCCGTTTCATTGCCAGTTCTACGCCAGTCCGACGCAAGTTCGAGGCCGCACCGACACCGGACCGATCTCGAACCGTTGCCCTCTCTCCCTCCCCCACCCGGCTCCCGGGCCTGTTGTCAGTGGCAGGCCCTAAGGTCACCGGCATGGCGACACTTCCCAACCCGCTGCCCCACCTCGCGACCGACCCGACCGGCAGCGCGCTCGGCCTCGCGCTCCCCGCCGGGAGGCTGATCGACGCGACGGACGACGGCGCGTGGCACGAGCCGCTCCTCTGGCACGCCGACGCGCCCTCCGCCCCCGGCGACTGGACCGCGCACCACGACGCGTCCCGCCCCGCCGGGCTCGTCCCGGTGGTCATAGAGGTGGGCGACGGCCAAGGCGGGCCGGAGAACTGGGAGTTGATGCCCGCCGACACCTCGTACCCCGGGGACCACGACGCCGAAGAGGTCCTCGCCGGGTTCTGGGAGGAGTACGCGGCCCAGGACGAAGCCTGGCCAGGCCTGGCGCCCGCCCCCGTCGACACGGGCGCCACCCCCGCCTCCACCTCTGCCTCGACCCCTGCCGCCAAGCAGGCCGCCGCGGACGCACTGGCCGCCCAACTGGCCGACTCGCTCCTCGCCCCCGGCTCCACCCTCAAGGAACCCCGCCTCGCCCTCGTCCCCGCCCGCCGCTCCGCCGACATCCCGGCCGCCATCGGCTGGTCGGGCTCCGCGAACTACGAGAGCGACACCGCCCGCCTCTGCGCGGTGCTCCGCTCCTGGGAGGACCGCTTCGGCATACGGGTCCTGGCGCTCACCTTCAACCAGCTGGTGCTGTCCGTGGCCGCCCCGCCGACCACCCTCGCCGAGGCCGAGGCGACAGCCGCCGAGCACTTCGCGTTCTGCCCGGACAACATCACGCAGGGAACCCACACCACCCTGCGCGCATACGCCGAACACGAACTGCTGGCCAAGCAGACCTGGTCCTTCTGGTGGGACTGACCACCCGCCGGCGAGGCTGACCCACCTGCCGGTGAGCCCGACTACCTGAGTCCCGCCCCCAACCGCCGCAGCCCCTCCCCGATCTCGTCCGGAGTCTGGGTGACGAAGCACAGCCGCATCGTCGCCCGCTCGGCCCTCCCCACCTCGCCCGCGTAGAAGGACGCCCCCGGAACATAGGCGACCCCACGCTCCACCACCCCCCGAAGCAGGGCGGTGGTGTCGTACGACTCCGGAAGCCGGGCCCAGAGGAACATGCCGCCCTCCGGACGGGTCCAGGTCGAGCCCTCCGGGAGCGCGTCCCCGATGCCGTCCAGCATGGCGTCGCGACGCTCCCCGTAGACGCGCGCCACGCGCCGCACATGGGCGTCGAGATCACGGTCGGCCAGATAGCGGGCGGCGGCAAGCTGGTTGACGGTGGGAGTGTGCAGGTCGGCGGCCTGCTTGGCGACGGTGCACGCGCGCAGCAGCTCCGCCGGCGCCCGCAGCCAGCCCAACCGCAGCCCCGGCGCCATGACCTTGGAGAAGGAGCCGAGCAGGACCGTACGATCCTCCGCGCCCGGGAAGGAGGCGATCCACGGCACGCGCTCACCCTCGAAGCGCAGCTCGCCGTACGGATCGTCCTCCACGATCCACAGCCCGAGCCGCGCGGCGACCTCCGCCACGGCGGCCCGGCGTTCGCCCGGCATGGTCTGCCCGGTCGGGTTACGGAAGGTGGGCACGGTGTAGAGCAGCTTGGGCCGATGCCGTACGACCAGCTCCTCCAGCGCGTCCGGAGCGATCCCGTCCTCGTCCCCGGGTACGGCGACCACGCGCGCGCCGGCCAGCCCGAACACCTGAAGTGCCGCGAGATAGCAGGGCGTTTCGACGAGGACGACGTCCCCGGGGTCGATCAGCGCGGTGGCGAGCAGCGACAGCGCCTGCTGGGAGCCGGTGGTGACGAGGAGGTCGTCGGCGTCGGTGGGCAGGCCGCGCCCGGTGTGCCGTAGGGCGAGCGCCTCGCGCAGAGCGGGCTCGCCCTCGGTGGTGGCGTACTGCAGGGCCCGCGCGGGCGTGTCCGCGAACACGTCCCGGAACGCGGCGGCCACGCCCTCCGCGTCGAACAGCTCGGGCGCGGGCAGCCCGCCCGCGAAGTTGATCACGTCGGGCCGCGCGATGACGGCCAGGATGTCCCGTACGGCCGACCCTCCGACCGCCCGTGCCCGCGCGGCGAGCGCGGGCACGGAAGCAGAGGCAGAAGCAGAAGCGGGAGGAGAGGCAGAGGCGGCTGTCACTGAGGCGGTCATGCACGGCTCCTACAGGCGGACGGACGGCAGACGGGACACGTCTCCTGCCCACACCCTAGGGAAACGGGTGCTGCCTACAACCGCTTTTCACGATCCGGACACCGCCGCCGGCTTCAGGCCTTGCGGCCGCTCGCCCCGTACACGTTGATGTCCGCGTCCGTGACGTCGTTGATGTCGCGGTAGCGGACCTTCTCGATGTCGTCGAGCGAATCGAGATACGAGGCCTCGACCTGCTCCGGGAGCGGGGCACCGCCGTCGGGACGCCAGTGGTGGGCGGGCACGACGCCCGGCTCGTCGAGGGTGAGCCCGTTCTCCTCGAAGAAGCGTGCCACCTCGGCCCGGGAGCGGAGCACGAAGGTGAACCCGCGCTCGGTGTACGTCCGTTGGACCGCCCGGATGTTCTCGGGGTTCAGATCCTCGGTGAGGTGACTGAGGACGAGCCGGCTGCCGGACGGCAGCGCGTCGACCAGCTCGCGCACGATGTCGTACGCCTCCGGCTCCGCGACGAAGTGCAGGACCGCCGCGAGGACGAGCGCGATCGGCCGGTCGAAGTCGAGGGTCTTGCGGGCGTGGTCGAGGATCTGGGCCGGGTCGGCCAGGTCTGCGTCGACGTAGTCGGTACGGCCCTCGGGCCCGCTGGTGAGCAGGGCGCGCGCATGGGCGAGAACGATCGGGTCGTTGTCGACGTACACGACCCGCGTGTCCGGGGCGATGCGCTGGGCGATCTGGTGGACGTTGTCCTGCGTGGGCAGTCCGGTGCCGATGTCCAGGAACTGCCGGATGCCCTCCTCCCCCGCCATCTCCGTGACCGCACGGCGCATGAAGTCCCGGTTGTGCCGGACGTCCAGATATCCGCGGGGATTGGCGGCGAGCGCCGCGGCCGCCGCGTTGCGGTCGGCCGGGTAGTTGTCCTTGCCGCCGAGGAAGACGTCGTAGACCCGGGCCGGGTGTGCCTTGGTGGTGTCGATCCTCCTTCTCAGCTCGGCGGGGTCCTGACTGAGAGCATCGCCGCTCATGTGGCCTCTCCCTGGGGAGCCTGGGTTCCAAACCTCTTCAACGGACAACAACCTAGCGGCCGACCGCAGTTGACGTTCGAAAATCGAAAATAGACCGCCGGGCCGTCCCCGAATCCCGCTCCCGCCATCCCGGGAGGGGCTCCCTCCGTCCCGGACCATCCCCGAACCGGACAACATCCCAGCAGGTCAGAGCGCCGACGGACCGACCGGCGTCCCGGATTCGTCGCGAAGCATGGCGTTGGGACGGATCACGGCACAAGCTGTAGCCGGTCGAACGGCACCGCCTCCCGTTCCCTCCCCTCGCACCGGAAAGGGCACACCCATGTCCGTACGCAGGTCCCGTCCGCGTCTGTTCGCCGCCACGGCGGTCGCGCTCGTCGCCCTCACCACCCTCACAGCGTGCGAAGACGGAGAGGGCGTACGCGACGAGGGCCCGTCATCGACGGCCGCACGATCGGCGCGTGAACCCGGACCCGCGCTGCCTGGGCCCGGACCCGCGCTCGGGCGGGCTCACAGCATGCGGGCGGCCTCGGTGGCCCAGTAGGTGAGGATGTTCTGCGCGCCGGCGCGCTTGATCCCGGTCAGGGTCTCCAGGATGGCCCGCTCCCGGTCGACCCAGCCCTTCTCCGCCGCGGCCTCGACCATCGAGTACTCGCCGGAGATCTGATAGGCGGCGACGGGCACGTCCACGGCGTCGGCGACCCGGGCGAGGATGTCGAGGTAGGGCCCGGCCGGCTTCACCATCACGATGTCGGCGCCCTCCTCCAGGTCGAGCGCCAGCTCCCGCAGCGACTCCCTGACATTGGCGGGGTCCTGCTGATACGTCTTGCGGTCCCCCTTCAGCGAGGAACCGACGGCTTCCCGGAAGGGCCCGTAGAAGGCCGACGAGTACTTGGCGGTGTAGGCGAGGATGGCGACGTCCTCGCGCCCGATCTGGTCAAGGGCATCCCGTACGACCCCGATCTGCCCGTCCATCATCCCGCTGGGCCCCACCACATGGGCCCCCGCGTCGGCCTGCACCTGGGCCATCTCGGCGTACCGCTCCAGGGTGGCGTCGTTGTCGACGCGCCCCTCCGCGTCCAGTACCCCGCAGTGCCCGTGGTCGGTGGTCTCGTCGAGGCAGAGATCGGACATGACGAGCAGGTCGTCCCCCACCTCGGCCCGCACATCACGGATGGCGACCTGGAGAATCCCGTCCGGGTCGGTACCAGGAGTCCCGAGGGCGTCCTTCTTGCCCTCCTCCGGCACCCCGAACAGCATGATCCCGGAGACCCCGGCGGCGACGGCGTCCACGGCGGCCTTCTTCAGACTGTCCCGCGTGTGCTGGACGACCCCGGGCATGGAGGCGATCGGAACGGGCTCACTCACCCCTTCCCGCACGAAGGCGGGCAGGATGAAGTCGGCCGGGTGCAGTCGGGTCTCGGCGACCATGCGCCGCATGACGGGCGAGGTACGCAGCCGCCGAGGACGCGTACCGGGAAAGGATCCGTACTTCGACATACCCACACGCTACGCCCGCCCCACACCCCCCTTTACCGACGCGACGTCGGGCCACCTTCAGCGCAGGCCCGCACCTCCAGCCCGTCCACCGGATACTCGTAACTGGTTAGTTCTGTGAAAGGGCTGAAAGTGCCCCGCCCGGCACATGGCCGACCGGGCTCTTCGCGTCTGTCAGTAACGGCAGACGGCAATCGGGACGGGCGGGACTTCCGGGAACAGTTCCTCGGGATTCATGCCGTTGCCCCCAGTTCCGTGAAGTGGTCACGGGGCGAGGGACGTAGGTACGGGACCGCAGCAGCGAAGCTGACACCAGGACGGGCGGGAGCCCCGCCCATGCGCCCCGGGGACGTACGCACAGACGGGGCAGTCCGACGAGCGGAGCCGTGATTCTCGCCGTCGCTCAGCGGATCTGGTCACTCTTCCCGGGTCACGCGCATCACCCTGCTCCACGAAGGTGCCTTCTGAAGCGGCAGATCTTGCGGAACCGGGGTTGCACTCACAATGCCGTGCGACGCGAGATGGCCAGCCCTGCTTTCCTGGGCCGGCGCCGCCCTGAGTTGCGGTGCTCCTGTGGATGCCGAAGAGGTCGCCGACGAGGAGCGGTGGTAGCGCCCCGTCCATGCCGAACAAGGCCGTATTGCGGGCGGCGACCGGTTCATGGAGCACCGGACCTCATGCTGGCTGCGTGTCCTCCTGAAGACGAGGGAAAAGCGGCTCTGCTGTGGGCAGACGCCCCTCGACCGGTGTTAGCCGTTCGGTAATCCGCGTCGCGGCATCTGGAATGAAAGGGCGTAGTTCATCGGCCAGCGCACGACATGCGGCGATCAGTGTGACGAGGACGGTGTCGAGCCGCTTCTCTGCTTCACCGTCGCCCTTTCGCTCTTCCCGAGCCAGTTCCCAGGGCCTCGTGGCGTCAATGCATCGGTTGGCTTCCTCCACGATGTCCCAGACAGCGCGGGCGGCACGCCGGAAGTCGAAGTTGGCCAAGGCGGCATCGACGCGGCCAGGCGCCTTCCGGTAAACGTCCACCAGCGCCAGCCCACTGGAATGCTCAGGCGCCGAGGCGGGGACGATTCCGCCGCGAAAGCGGTGAGCCATGGTCACGACTCGGTGGACGAGGTTGCCCAGTCCTCCGGCGAAATCCGCATCTGCGCGGGCGGTCAGGCGATCGGGAGTGAAGTCGGCGTCCCCGACCCGGGGTACATCGCGTAGGAGCCACCAGCGCACCGCGTCTGTGCCATAGGTCGCGGCCAGCGCAGCCGGGTCGACAGTGGTTCCGGCCGACTTGCTGATCTTGCGGCCGTCGACGGTGAGGTAGTCGTGCACCAGGATGTCGGTGGGCAGCGGGAGCCCGGCCGACAGCAGCATGGCCGGCCAGTACACGGCGTGGAAGCGCACCACTCCCTTGCCGACCAGGTGGACGCGGCGCTCGCTGGTGGCCCACCACTGGTCGTAGGCGGTGTTATCGGTGCCGTATCCGAGGCTGGTGACGTAGTTGCCGAGTGCGTCCCACCACACGTAGACGACCTGGCTCGGGTCGCCGGGCACGGGGATGCCCCAGCCGCGGGCGCGACTGTGGGAGCGGGAGACAGAGAAGTCGTGCAGGCCGCCTTCGATGAGGGCCAGGACCTCATTGCGGCGAGCGGTGGGCTCGATGCGCAGTTCGCCTCTCGAGATCAGCTGATGGAGGCGGTCTGCGTAACGGGACAGCCGGAAGAACCAGTTCTCTTCCGCGACCAGCTGAGGTTCGGTGCCGTGCTCGCCACACCGTCCATCGACTAGTTCGTCAGGGGTGTAGAACTGTTCGCAGCCAACGCAGTACAGGCCCTCATACTCTTTGCGATACAGGTCGCCTGACGCGACGCACTGGCGCCACAGTCGTTCGACTCCGACGCGGTGACGCGGGTCGCTGCTGGTGCGGATGAAGTCGTCGAATGAGAGCGACAGAGGACCACGCAATGCGGCGAACGCGTCGGCGTTGCGGTCGACGAACGACTGCACGTCGACACCAGCCGCTTCGGCGGCCAGGACGTTCTTCAGAGAGTTGTCGTCGGTTCCGCTGAGCAGCCGGACCTGCTCGCCCCGTAGGCGGTGGTGACGGGCCAACGTGTCCGCTTGGACGAGCTCCAGGGCGAAGCCCAGGTGTGGCCGAGCGTTGACGTACGGAATAGTCGTGGTGATGTAGCGGCGTCGTGCGGTCATCGGTCCTCCTACCGGGTAGCGAGGCCTGGTCGCACAACAATCGAGGCCCCGTCCCGGGGCCTCGGATTCGGTACGCGTCCGTTCTCAGCAGCCCCGTTGACGGGGCATCATCCGATGCTGAGGCGAAGGCGCGATCATGCGTCCGAGCGTAGCAACAGAGCGACGTCGCAGCCCACTGTTTTCACCCCTTCTCGGCAGCCACTGCGCAGTGGCACCCGGGGCAGTACCGGGCGCGAGGCAGGTGTCACCCGGTGCCCCACGCACGCCGCATTGCGCAGGATGAGAACCGCCTCTTCACCAGTAAGAATGCGTTTGATGTGGGTTGCCTGCCACCGGTGACGTTCGTGCCGGTCCCGGGCGTCCCTTGACTCCGCTTCCGGTCATGCCGCCAGTCGGCCTGTCCTTGCGCAGGGCTTGGTGGTCGCGCAAGGACAGCACGCTGTCTTCGTTGAGCCCGATGGCAATCTGCGTGACGGCATGGACATGTAGCCGTACGGGATGGCATCCCCGGCCCACCGCAGTTGCATGGTGCGCATGGCTGTCGGTGCACCGCTCACCTGATCCCGGGTGCTCTGCGACTCGACCTGTGCCGCGAAAGCGAGCATGAGCATCATGAGTTCGCTCATGGGGTCCATCGGGTTGCGGAAGTCGAACACCAGCCGACCCCCGCCGATGCCCTCGGCAAAGACGAGCATCTTGCGGTGTCCGCGAGCCCAAGCGGCAAGCTCGTGCATGTGCACCATAGACCGGGGGGCACGGTCGAAGCACCACCACACCAGCGCGTCGTACTCGTCGGGACGGGCGAGCCACTCGCCGAACTGCGGGCGGTCGAAGGGACCGAACGCGGACGCGCTCACGTCCAGGTCGACGGCTTCGCGCAGTGCGTCACCCTCGCCGAAGCCGATTCCGAGTGCTGCCGCTGCGATGTCGTCGGCTTCGCGCTACCGCTCGGGACTGGTGGTCTCGTCCGTCATCACGGACAGCCGGACACACCGCAGGGAACCTGTGATCACTACAGAGTGGTACGTCTGGAGTATCCGGACCGGCGTTTGAGGACGAGCGCTTTCGGCGCGAAGGGGGGTCTGGGGGCGCAGCCCCCAGGGACGGGATGGGACGGGTAGGGGCGGCGGGGGCGAAAAACCCACCGCTCACCCCCACCGCGCCCCAACCCCAAACCCACCTACGTCGTACGACGCCGCCGCGCCCCCGGCCGCCGCTCACTGGGCCGAGTAACCGGATCCCCCGACTCCACAGCGGAAGCCCTCCGCCGCAGCCCGAAGTCCGCCAACGCCTCCGCCAGCTTCAGCACGGACGGCTCCGGAGCCATCACATCCACCCGCAGCCCATGCTCCTCCGCGGTCTTCGCCGTGGCCGGCCCGATACACGCGATCACCGTCACGTTATGAGGCTTGCCCGCGATTCCCACCAGGTTCCGCACAGTGGACGACGACGTGAAGAGAACGGCGTCGAAGCCACCCCCCTTGATCGCCTCCCGGGTCTCCGGCGGCGGCGGCGACGCCCGCACCGTCCGGTAGGCCGTGACGTCGTCGACCTCCCAACCCAGCTCGATCAGCCCGGCGACCAACGTCTCCGTGGCGATGTCGGCCCGAGGCAGGAACACCCGGTCGATCGGGTCGAAGACCGGGTCGTACAGCGGCCAGTCCTCCAGCAACCCGGCCGCCGACTGCTCGCCGCTGGGCACCAGATCAGGCTTCACACCGAAGGCGACCAACGCCTTGGCGGTCTGCTCCCCGACCGCCGCGACCTTGATCCCGGCGAAGGCACGAGCGTCGAGCCCGTACTCCTCGAACTTCTCCCGCACGGCCTTGACGGCGTTGACCGACGTGAAGGCGATCCACTCGTACCGCCCCGTGACCAGCCCCTTGACCGCCCGCTCCATCTGCTGCGGGGTCCGAGGCGGCTCGACGGCGATCGTCGGCACCTCGTGCGGCACGGCCCCGTAGGACCGCAGCTGGTCGGAGAGCGCCGCCGACTGTTCCTTCGTACGCGGCACCAGAACCCGCCACCCGAACAGGGCCTTGCTCTCGAACCACGACAACTGCTCGCGCTGAGCGGCGGCGAACCGCTCACCGACCACGGCTATCACCGGCCGGCCGCCGTCGGGCGACGGCAGCACCTTGCCCTGCTTGAACGTCTGGGCGATGGTCCCCAGCGTCGCCGACCAGGTCCGCTGACGCGTCGTGGTCCCGGCGATCGTCACGGTCAGCGGCGTATCGGGCTTACGCCCGGCCGCGACCAGCTCGCCCGCGGCGGCGGCCACCGAGTCCAGGGTCGTCGAGACGACGACGGTCCCGTCCGACGCCCCGACCTCGGTCCAGCACCGGTCCGAGGCCGTACGGGCGTCCACGAACCGGACGTCCGCGCCCTGCGCGTCCCGCAGCGGCACACCCGCGTACGCGGGCACACCCACGGCGGCCGCGACACCCGGGACCACCTCGAAGGGAACGCCCGCGCGGGCGCAGGCCAGCATCTCCTCGGCGGCGTACGCGTCGAGCCCGGGATCCCCGGACACCGCACGCACGACCCGCCTGCCGCCCCTCGCGGCCTCCATGACAAGATGTGCGGCATCCCGCACAGCGGGTACACCAGCGCTTGTTGACGCGCCGTCAACAACCGCTAGTTGAGGCGTGCCTGTGCCTGGATACGTGCTGCCAATAGGCGCGTCCAATTCGGTGTTGAGCTCGGCTACGCCTTGTCTGGCGTGCGTGCGTACGACGTCGAGCACCTCGTGCTCGGCGACCAGTACGTCCGCGTTGGCCAGCGCCTCGACGGCGCGCAGAGTCAGTAGTCCCGGATCCCCGGGTCCGGCACCAAGAAAGGTGACGTGCCCGTGGTCCGGACCGGCGGGAAGGGTGGTGGGGCTCACTGTGCTCGCTCCCCCATCAGACCGGCCGCGCCCTTGGCAAGCATCTCGGCTGCGAGTTCACGGCCGAGCGCCATTGCTTGGTCGTACGTCTCGGGCACGGGACCGGTGGTGGACAGCTGCACCAGCGTCGAGCCGTCGGTCGTGCCGACGACGCCGCGCAGGCGCATCTCCTTGACAATCTGCCCGTCGGCCAGAAGGTCGGCCAGCGCACCCACAGGGGCGCTGCAACCGGCCTCCAGGGCGGCGAGCAGTGACCGTTCGGCGGTCACGGCGGCCCGGGTGTCCGGGTCGTCGAGCTCGCCGAGTGCCGCGATCAGGTCAGAGTCGTGGGAGGTGTTCCCCGCTCTGCACTCGATCGCCAGGGCCCCTTGGCCAGGGGCAGGCAGAACCATGTCGACCGACAGGAAGTCGGTCACTTCGTCGGCGCGCCCGATGCGGTTGAGCCCGGCCGCGGCCAGGACAACGGCGTCCAGCTCACCGCCGCGCACGAACCCGATCCGGGTGTCGACGTTCCCCCGGACCGGCACCACCTCGACGCTCAGCCCATGGGCACGCGCGTACGCGTTCAGCTGGGCCGTACGCCGGGTCGAACCCGTCCCCACCCGCGCGCCGGGCGGCAGGTCGGTGAACTTCAGGTCGCCGCGCGCCACCAGGACGTCACGAGGATCCTCGCGCTCCGGTATCGCGGCGAGCACCAGGTCGTCGGGCTGCGCGGTCGGCAGGTCCTTCAGCGAGTGCACCGCGAAGTCGACCTCCCCGCGCAGCAACGCCTCGCGCAGGGCGGTCACGAAGACACCTGTGCCGCCGATCTGGGCGAGGTCCGCACGGGACACGTCGCCGTACGTCGTGATCTCGACGAGCTCGACGGGCCGCCCGGTCAGCCGCCTCACGGCGTCGGCGACCTGCCCGGACTGGGCCAGGGCGAGTTGACTCCGCCGGGTCCCAAGTCTCAGCGCTCCTCGCGCCGGCCCTCGTACTGGCTCACTCATGCTCGCCCTCGGTTCTCGGCGTTCGCCGCGGTGTTCTCGTCGGCCCGGTCGGCCCGGGAAACGGAGGCGACCGTCTCCTGGTCGAGGTCGAACAGGGTGCGCAGCGCGTCCGCGTACCCGGCGCCGCCGGGCTCGGCCGCGAGCTGCTTGACCCGTACGGTCGGCGCGTGCAGCAGTTTGTCGACCACGCGCCGCACGGTCTGGGTGATCTCGGCCCGGTGCTTCTCGTCGAGCCCGGGCAGCCGTCCGTCGAGCCGGGCGATCTCACCGGCGACGACATCGGCGGCCATGGCGCGCAGCGCGACGACGGTGGGGGTGATGTGGGCGGCCCGCAGCGCGGCGCCGAAGGCCGCGACCTCGTCGGCGACGATCCGCCGGACCTGGTCCACGTCGGCCGCCATCGGGACGTCCGCGGAGGCTTCGGCCAGCGTCTCGATGTCCACCAGCCGCACTCCGGGCAGCCGGTGCGCGGCGGCGTCGACATCCCGGGGCATCGCGAGGTCGAGCAGCGAGAGCACGGCCGGGGGTCGCGCCACACCGGCCACCGCCTCGGGGCGCCGCCGCTCGGGAATCCGCCCGAGGCCGGCCGCGGTCAGGGCGAGCGCGGCGATCAGCTCACGGTCGTCGTCGGGCGTACGCCGCGCGGCGTCCCGTCGGTCCACGGTTCCGTTGTCGACCCAGGCCGCGTGCTGCTCCAGCGTCGCCGCGTCCATCCCGGCGACGGCGGCCTCGCCCATCACCGAGAACCCGGCCGACTCCTGCACAGCCTGTCCGGCCTGCCCTGCCTGGCCGGTCTGTACGGCGGTCAGGTCCAGCGGACAGCCGTCGTCGGTGCCGATGCTGGTGGGCGGCAGGACTCCGCGTACGTCACCCGTCGCGGTCGTACGAGGGGACAGCCCGGCCTCGTCCCCCGGGACCCGGCCCTCGACGGCCGCGGCGATGGCCTCGGCGGTGAGGACGAGCCCGGTCGCGCCGGTACAGGAAACGGCTATATCGGCACGTGTCAGCTCGAAGGGCACCGATTCCATCGGAACCGCGCGGGCGGACACGGAGGCGCCCGCACCCCCGGCACCACCAGGACCGTCGTAACCCGCGACACCCGCGACACCCGCGTACTGGTTGTTCTCGCGGTTCTCGTTGATGATCTGCGCGAGCCGCTCGGCACGGTCGGGCGTGCGGTTGGCGACGACGATCTCGGCGACCCCGAGCCGCGCGAGCGTGGCGGCGGCCAAGGAGGACATGGACCCGGCACCGATGACCAGGGCCTTCTTGCCCACGGCCCAGGATTCCACCGAAGCCCCGCCGCCCTTGCCCCCCGCCAGCTGCTGGAGCCCGAAGGTGACCAGTGACTGCCCGGCCCGGTCGATGCCGGTCTCGGAGTGGGCGCGCTTGCCGACCCGCAGCGCCTGCTGGAACAGGTCGTTCGTCAGCCGGCCGGCGGAGTGGACGTCCTGCGCGAGAGCGAGCGAGTCCTTGATCTGCCCGAGGACCTGTCCCTCGCCGACGACCATGGAGTCGAGCCCACAGGCGACGGAGAACAGGTGATGGACAGCCCGGTCCTCGTAGTGCACGTACAGATACGGAGTGAGTTCGTCCAGGCCCACCCCGCTGTGCTGGGCGAGCAGCGTGGACAGCTCGGCGACACCCGCGTGGAACTTGTCCACGTCCGCGTACAGCTCGATGCGGTTGCAGGTGGCGAGGACCACGGCCTCGGCGGCCGGCTCCGCGGCGACGGTGTCCTGAAGCAACTTGATCTGCGCGTCCTGCGACAGCGCGGCCCGCTCGAGAACACTCACGGGAGCACTGCGGTGGCTCAGCCCGACGACAAGGAGACTCATGCCGGCATCACGGCGGGAACATCCCCGTCAGGCCCATTGCCACGACCGCCACCACTACCGCTACCACCGTTGTCACCGCTGCCGGCACTGCGGCCCCGCCCCTTGGCGGCGACCGCCGCGACGGCGTCGGCCGCTGCGACAGCGTCGGCGGCGGCAGCTGCCGCGTCGGCTTCCTCGCCCGCCTTGCGCTGCTCGTGGAACGCGAGGATCTGCAGCTCGATGCTGAGATCGACCTTGCGCACGTCGACGCCGTCCGGGACGGTCAGCACGGTGGGCGCGAAGTTGAGAATGGAGGTCACACCGGCGGCGACGAGCCGGTCGCACACGGGCTGCGCGGCACCGGCGGGGGTGGCGATAACGCCAATGGACACACCGTTGTCCGCGATGATCCTTTCCAGATCATCCGAGTGCTGCACCGGAATACCGGCGACGGGCTTTCCCGCCATCGCGGGATCGGCGTCGATGAGGGCGGCCACCCGGAATCCACGGGAGGCGAAGCCGCCGTAGTTCGCGAGGGCGGCGCCGAGATTTCCGATGCCGACGATCACTACCGGCCAGTCCTGGGTCAGCCCCAGCTCACGCGAGATCTGATAGACGAGATACTCGACGTCGTAGCCGACCCCACGCGTTCCGTAAGAGCCCAGGTAAGAGAAGTCCTTGCGCAGCTTCGCGGAGTTGACCCCCGCGGCGGCGGCCAGTTCCTCGGACGAGACCGTGGGGACCGAGCGCTCCGACAGTCCGGTCAGCGCACGGAGGTACAGCGGAAGCCTGGCGACTGTGGCCTCGGGAATCCCTCGGCTGCGGGTCGCCGTTCGGTGAGTTCGGCCAGTTGCCACGGTGCTCCTGCGGGTAGCGCGGGGCTGCAGGCGGTCACATGTTCCTGGACCGCCCCGTCGAGTGCAGGCTATGTCTTTGTGAACGCGTGCACAAAGATGGTGTCCGATTTGCCCACCCAACGTGACCGGGGTCACGCACCCCCGGCGCACGCGTGGGGAAACGGCGCACAACCACCGTCTTCCCTCGCCGTCACAGGCACCGTTCGGGGGCAAAACCTCACACACTCCTCATGAATCCCGCCCCCGAGATCTGAACCGCCCTCGATCCTAAGCGACTTTCCGGACCACCTGGACTGCCCGGTCAGTAGTTGGTCAGAACTCGACCACTGGTTAATCGACCGGGAATCTATGTGAGGGCTTTGCGAAGACGTTCTTCGCTGACACGCCAGAACGTGTGCTGGGCGCCGTCGATGAGCACTACAGGGATCTGCTCCCAGTACTCACGATGGAGTTCCTCGTCCTCAGTGATGTCCTTCTGCTCCCAGGAAACCCCAATATCGGCACACACCTTCTCGACAACCCCCTGTGCGTCATCACACAAATGACAACCGGGCTTCCGGATGAGAGTGACGACCCGGGACTGTGGCGTACGACGGTCGACGCGCCGAAAGAGGGGACTCATACGCCCATTGTCCCGCGCGCGAGGGAGAGCGACGCGCCGCCCAACGACGGCCTGACGACAGTTGTTTAACTGCGCGGTCGCGGAGAGTTCACAACCTCCAAACCTCTCGACTCCGGAAGCACCGAACAAACTGGCTATGCTCACGCCATGGCCGCTCTCGGATGGCTCACTCCCCGTAGGCGCTCCGCCACGGCGCGGAGCGTGTTGGCAGGCGAGGCCTCGGCGGAGGCAGCGCGCAAATCCTCCCAGGAGCTGGAGGAACTGGCGCATGCGCCGGATCTGACGGGCACCGAGGAGGAACCGGCGGAACCGGCGTTCCCCGTCCTCGGGGACGTGCGCGCCGCCGCGTTCTTCGATCTCGACAACACCGTCATGCAGGGCGCCGCGATCTTCCACTTCGGCCGGGGCCTGTACAAGAGGAAGTTCTTCGAGACCCGCGACCTCTACCGATTCGCCTGGCAGCAGGCGTGGTTCAGGCTGGCCGGCATCGAGGACCCCGAGCACATGCAGGACGCGCGGGACTCCGCCCTCTCCATCGTCAAGGGCCATCGCGTCTCCGAGCTGATGTCGATCGGCGAGGAGATCTACGACGAGTACATGGCCGAACGCATCTGGCCGGGCACCCGCGCACTGGCCCAGGCGCACCTGGACGCCGGCCAGAAGGTGTGGCTGGTGACGGCCGCCCCGGTGGAGATCGCCACGGTCATCGCCCGCCGCCTCGGCCTCACGGGCGCCCTGGGCACGGTCGCGGAGTCGGTGGACGGCGTGTACACGGGCAAGCTGGTGGGCGAACCCCTGCACGGCCCGGCCAAGGCGGAGGCGGTACGCGCCCTGGCGACGGCGGAGGACCTGGACCTCACCCGCTGCGCGGCCTACAGCGACTCGCACAACGACATCCCCATGCTCTCCCTGGTGGGCCACCCCTACGCGATCAACCCGGACACCAAGCTCCGCAAGCACGCCCGCCGCCTGGACTGGCGCCTACGGGACTACCGCACCGGCCGCAAGGCGGCGAAGGTCGGCATCCCGGCGGCAGCCGGCGTAGGAGCGGTGGCCGGCGGCACAGCAGCAGCCATCGCCCTCCACCGCCGCCGCCGCTGACCCACCCGAAGCAGCGGGGGGGCGCCGCCCCCGGCGACCACTCGTGCAAACTCGCCGGCCGTCCGCCGGCCGTGCGATCGCCATCGAACCCAACCCGGACCTGATCTCCGCGTTCGACCGCCACGACGGCACACGGCACCCCGCCCGGGCCTGCCCGACCCCCGTCCAGCACCGCAGGACACCCTGCACCACCGGTAACGGTTCAGCGCAGGCCCGCACCCCCACTCTCAGCCCGTCCGGCGTTTGAGGACGCAGACCCACCCCTCCAGCCCGTCCGGCGTTTGAGGACAAGGCCCCTTCAGGGCCGGCAGGGGGGTCTGGGGGCGCAGCCCCCGGGGACAGGATGGGACGGGTAGGGGCGGCGGGGGCGAAGAAAAATCCGTTCGCCCCCCGATCCCCCGTAACCCCTCCACCAGTCCCGTTGGCCGTACACAGCCACAACACGCCCCGAGCGAAGCTCAACCCGACCTAAATCGATCAACAACCTGTCACACTGCGGCACTTGAACGGGCGCCAATAGGTAACAGAAGCGACGTAATCGATGATTTGAGCAACCGGGTGTAGCAGCACCTGTACGAAGCGTTATTCTCCTCAGACGCAAACCGGTACCCCTCCGTCGCTACGACGGGTGAAAGGTCCCGCACTGCACGTGATGGAAGCTCTGCCTCTGGGAGTCCCGTGTACCCACACGTCGGGGTTGACGCCTCGGGCCTGGCTACGCTGCGCGCAACGGTCCTAGACCTGTTGCGCGGCTTCGTCCCCACCGCGTACGCCGTCCCCGCATTCGCCACCGCCGCACCACTCGGCCCGTGCTACGCGCTGGCCGACGGCACCGCCGCGGTCGGCAGACGAGGTCGTGCCACCGGCGCCGCCACCACTCGCCGCCCTGCGGCGGACAGTGACAGCGCCCGCATGATGGACCTTGTCGAGCGTGCCCAGGCCGGCGAGGCCGACGCTTTCGGCCGCCTTTACGACCAGTACAGCGACACTGTGTACCGGTACATCTACTACCGGGTGGGCGGAAAGGCCACCGCCGAGGACCTGACGAGCGAGACGTTCCTGCGCGCCCTGCGCCGCATCGGGACCTTCACCTGGCAGGGCCGCGACTTCGGCGCCTGGCTGGTCACCATCGCCCGCAACCTCGTCGCCGACCACTTCAAGTCCAGCCGTTTCCGGCTCGAAGTGACCACCGGCGAGATGCTGGACGCCAACGAGGTCGAGCGCTCACCGGAGGACTCCGTCCTGGAGTCCCTCTCGAACGCCGCTCTCCTCGACGCCGTCAAGCGCCTCAACCCCCAGCAACAGGAGTGCGTGACCCTGCGCTTCCTCAACGGGCTGTCCGTCGCCGAGACCGCGCGCGTGATGGGCAAGAACGAGGGCGCCATCAAGACCCTCCAGTACCGCGCCGTCCGCACGCTCGCCCGGCTCCTCCCGGAAGACGCGCGCTGAGCACCGTAAGAGGTACTCCGCGCACGCCTCCGCCAGGACACCCCCGCACCGCACCCGCCCCCGCACCCGCAGATCACCGGGCACGCCCCGCCCCGCCCGGCGGACTCGCCCCGCTTTCGCCTGTCCGGGGACCGCACACTCAGCGACTGCCAACTCACCTTCCGTGAAAGTCCGTTGAGTTCGCGGTCCGGTCATCCGCCGTCCGTAACCCAAGTGCCGCGCCACTCGTTGTGCGGGATACAGGCTCCCTGTGGTCACTCCCCGACCGTCTTCGATCACCCGATCGAGTTGATGCGGTCAGGGATGTGCAACCCTCAGGACCCCCTGGGGAGCCGACCGTCATGACGAGAGGAGGTGCCGCCAGTGATCGCGAACGTTTCGGCACACCGGCGGGCGAACGCCTTCGCCCAGGCCTTGGAGCAGTTGTCCGACCGGGACTCGGCGGCCGAGCAGCCCGAAGGACCGGCACCGGACGCTGCACCGGATCCGGCCCCGGCTCCCGCGGAACGGGCGGACCACCAGGCGGACCACCGGGCGGAACAGACCGAACCGAGCCGACTGGTGGCCCTCGCGACCGGTCTCGGCGAGCTGCCCAAACCGGTGCTCGACCCCGCGGTCAAGGTCGTCCACCGGGCCCAGCTGGTGGCCGCGATGGAGGCCATGCTGCGGGACGGCACGGTACCGGGAGGCCGGGCGACGGACCCTTTGGTGCCCGAGCAGCGCTCCCGGACCAAGGGAGGTGCTCACCGGGCGAGCGGGCTGGGGAAGTTGCGACCACGTACCCGGCTGACGAAGGGTCTCGCCGCAGGCGGACTCAGCGTGGGTGTGGCCGCGGGAGCCTTCGGCGGCGTCGCCGCTGCCAGTTCCGACGCCCTGCCGGGTGACTCGCTGTACGGCCTCAAGCGCGGCATCGAGGACATCAAGCTCAACTACCTGACCGAGGGTGCCGGCGAACGCGGCCAGGTCTACCTCGACCAGGCCTCGACCAGGCTCAACGAGGCGCGTCGGCTGATGGAGCGCGACCGCGCCGGCCAGCTCGACCACGAGTCGCTCGGCGAGATCCGCCGCGCCCTCTCCGGTATGCGGCACGACGTGTCGGAGGGCCACCGCCTGCTGCACGAGGCATATCAGCACGACCCCGACTCCCTGGGCCCCATCCAGGCCCTGGACGCCTTCTCCCGCTCCCACCGCGAGGCGTGGGGCGCCCTGCGCGACCGGCTCCCCGTGCAGCTCGGGGACGTGAGCCAGGATGTGTCGTCGGTCTTCGACGCCATAGACCAAGAGGTCGCCCCCCTCCAGTCGCTGCTTCCCAAGCCCCCCTCCAGGAGTGGCGGAAGCGGCGGTGGCGGCGGAAACCAACGGCAGGGCTCCGGACCGGGGTCGAGCACCAGCTCTTCCGGTTCCGACCGGTCGGCCGCCCCCAGCAACACCGGCGGCAACTCCACCGACGGCCGCGAGTCCAGCAGCGGCAAGCCCAAGCCGTCCGCGTCCGGCACCGGCGGCGACGGCCTGCTCGGCGGCAACACCGGCGGCCTCCTCGACCCGCCCGAGGAGAACGGCACGGCGTCCCCGTCGACGACCACCCCGTCCGACGCCGAGCCCGACGTCACGCTCCCGCCGCTCCTCCCGGGTCTGCTGCCCGGCCTGGGCATCGACAGCGAGGACGCGAGCTAGCGCGGTCCGCCGTACGACGTTCGGGGGCGCCCTTCGCAGGAAGGGCGCCCCCGAACACGTACAGCCAACGTCCGTGGGCGAACCGGCGTCAGGCGAAACCGGCGTCAGAAGAAGACCGACCGCCGCTGCACCAGCAGCTTGTAGAGGGTGTGCTGGATCTGCTCCCTGACCTGGTCCGTCAGGTTGAACATCAGCATCGGGTCCTCGGCCGCCTCCGGCGGATAGCCGTCCGTACGGATCGGCTCGCCGAACTGGATCGTCCACTTCGTGGGGAGCGGGACCGCGCCCAGCGGACCCAGCCACGGGAACGTCGGAGTGATCGGGAAGTACGGGAAGCCGAGCACCCTGGCCAGCGTCTTCGCGTTGCCGATCATCGGGTAGATCTCCTCCGCCCCCACGATCGAGCACGGGATGATCGGCGCGCCCTGCCGCAGTGCCGTCGACACGAAGCCGCCGCGCCCGAAACGCTGCAACTTGTACCGTTCGCTGAACGGCTTGCCGATGCCCTTGAAGCCCTCCGGCATCACGCCGACCAGTTCGCCGCGCTCCAGGAGCCGTTCCGCGTCCTCCGCGCAGGCCAGCGTGTGACCGGCCTTGCGGGCCAGTTCGTTGACCACCGGGAGCATGAAGACCAGGTCCGCCGCGAGAAGCCGGAGATGGCGCCCCGCCGGGTGGTTGTCGTGCACGCCGACCTGCATCATCAGGCCGTCCAGCGGCAGCGTCCCGGAGTGGTTGGCGACGATCAGGGCGCCACCCTCGGCGGGGATGTTCTCGATGCCCTTGACCTCGACCCGGAAGTACTTCTCGTACAGGGGGCGCACCATCGACATCAGGACCTGGTCGGTGAGTTCGGCGTCGTAGCCGAACTCGTCGACCTCGTAGTCGCCGGTGAGCCGGCGCCGCAGGAAGGACAGTCCGCCCGCGATCCGACGCTCCAGGCCGCCGTCAGCGCCGCCGTCCGGGGCGGGCGACGGGTTCCGGTGGCCCGACTGGTCCTGGGACTCCTGCGCCTTCTGGGACTCCTGGGACTCCTGGGGCGGCTGTTGCTCTCGTGTCACCTGGCCATCATCCTGCGGACGGCCTCGTCCCGGCAGGGGCTGGACCTCGCGAACCACCGCCGGTTCGCCCTTGCGCCGGCCGCTCGCCCCGCTCCGGCGGCGCGACGGCCGCGGGACGGCGCCCGCGCGGGACCTGTCGTCGTCGAACGGAATGACCTTGGCATCCGCCATCGTTGATGCGCTCCTCGGTTGGCGCTCTGCGTCGGTGGGCTGTCTCCGTCAGGTGGCCGGGGTACGGCCGCCACCCGCGAAGGGGACGAACGGCAGCGCTGCGATCCGGTCGACGACCCCCGCGAGGGCCTCCGGCGGCAGCAGACCCGGACCACGGACACGCGCGAAGTCCTCGAACGTCCCGGCGGTCGTGAACTTCGGCCGGTAGCCCAGCGTCTCGCGCATCTGGTTCGTCGCCACGACCCGGCCGTGCGTGAGCAGCCGGATCTGCTCGGGCGAGAAGTCCGTCACACCCAGCGTACGCACCAGCGAGCCGGCCCAGTTGACCGCGGGCAGCAGCAAAGGCACGGTGGGACGGCCGAGCCGCCGGGAGCACTGCGAGAGCAGCAGGACTCCGTCGCCGGCGATGTTGAACGTGCCGCTGTTGAGCGTTCCGCGTTCCGGCTCGTGCGAGGCGATGCGCAGGACCTCGATCACGTCGTCCTCGTGCACGAACTGGAGCCGCGGGTCGTAGCCGAACACGGTCGGCAGGACCGGCATCGCGAAGTACTGGGCGAGCGGCGAGTCCGCGGTCGGCCCCAGGATGTTGGCGAAGCGCAGCACCGCCACCGCGACGTCGGGCCGCCGCCGGGCGAACCCGCGCACATACCCCTCGACCTCCACGGCGTCCTTCGCGAAGCCGCCGCTGGGCAGCGACTTGGGCGGGGTGTTCTCGGTGAAGACCGCCGGATCACGGGGCGCGGACCCGTACACGTTCGTACTGGACTTCACGACCAGCCGCTTCACCCCGGGCGACTTCTGACAGGCACCCAGCAACTGCATGGTGCCGATGACGTTGGTCTCCTTGACCATGGCCCGGCTGCCACTGCCCAGCGCGATGCCCGTCACGTCCAGGTGGACGACCGTGTCGGCGTTCGTCTCGGCGAGCACCCGCGCGATGGTGGGCTGCCGGATGTCGGCCTGGACGAACTCGGCGCCGCCCAGATGGTGCTCGGGGGGAACCGCGTCCACGCCGATGACCCGGTCCACCTGGGGGTCACGCTGGATCCGTCGGACGAACCGGCCCCCCAGCTGACGGGCCACTCCGGTCACGAGCACGACCTTGCCCAAGATCAGCGCCTTCCTTCCAGCAACGTTCCCGTCCGCGTTCGCTTCGTGTTCCCCGTGTGTGGAGCCCAACCTAGCGGGTTGTTGTTGCGCTGTGATGACCGCCCGATGCGCGACGTCACGAGGACGCACGCATACGGGTCAACACGACCGTGGCCCCCCACCGATACCGGTGGGGGGCCACAGCCTTCACACTCGCTCTCGCTCGCGTTTCAGCGGCGTCGACGAGCGGTAGCGGTCCCGATCTCGCGACCGGACCGACTACCTACTTCTTGTTGCGACGCTGAACACGCGTGCGCTTCAGCAGCTTGCGGTGCTTCTTCTTGGCCATCCGCTTGCGCCGCTTCTTGATAACAGAGCCCACGACTACCCTCGCTCACTTCTCATCACTCGGCGTTGGGCGCCATGGGCCCATACGACCTACAAGGGGCCAGCCTACCCGTCCGAGCGCTGAGGTCGTAATCGAGGGCAATCGAGGTGATCAGACGAGATCAGGGGGGACCCGGTGAAGCCCTGAGGGTCCCCATCCGCCCCCTCTCGACCGCCGTCAGGCTGTCTCCACCCCCACATAGCTCTCGCGGAGGTACTCGTGAACCGCTTGTTCGGGGACACGGAAGGACCGCCCCACCCGAATCGCGGGCAGATGACCGCTGTGCACCAACCGGTACACGGTCATCTTCGACACTCGCATCACCGAGGCGACTTCCGCCACGGTAAGGAACTGAACCTCGTTCAGAGGCCTCTCGCCAGCTGCAGCCATGACACACCTGAACCTTCCGCACTCGACGGTCACCGGCTTCCCCTTCCGGTGACTCTTCGTCGTTGCGTGCTCACTCCCCAATGTAGGGGCGGGTGATGCGAGTGGGGAAGAGGTGCACCCATCGGCGGCCTACTGTGACAGACACGCTCGATTGAGTACGTAGCGGGTAAGCGGCCGGTAGTAATCGGACCGCACACCGTCATCAAGTGGAACGACGACGGACACTCGCCCCTCGGCCTCTCCGACGAAGAGCGCGGGATCGTCCACATCGGCCAGCCCGATGGCCTCGAACCCCAACTGACCTGCGCCGCAGACCCATCCGTGGTCCCCGATCACCAGCTCCGGGAGCGTTCCGCCGGCCTCGGCGGCGGCACTCAGAGCGGTCCGAACCGGGAGGGGAGAGTGCGTGTGTGCGCCGGGCTCACGCCGGGCGGCCCCAGCACGCGCTTCCCGGGCGAGGGCGACTCCTCGTACGTAGTCGAGGTTGTACGTGCGTAGACCGAACCGGGTCGTTATGTCGACAGAGCTACCCTGCGCCGGGGTGAGGACAGCACATCCCGCCGCCGACAGAGCGTCCGCCAAGGAGGCGTAGAAACCCAGCAGTCGATGCGGGTGACCGGTGCCCAGGAGTACGGGGGCACGGCGGCGCGCGACTGCGGAGAGTCGCTCGGCGAAGGCGTCGAGGGCTGCGAGTGTCCGCTCCGGATCGATCACATCACATCCGGAGACGCACTGCGGATCGGCCGAAACCCCACATCTGTCAGCCATCAAAGCGATCAGATCCCGTTGCCGCCAAGTCCGTTCGGGATCGAGTCCGATCAGCGCCCGGGGATCACGAGCGGCGAACAGCCGATAGCTCCGCAGACTCTCCTCCCGCGAGGTCGCCACGGGCCCGGCGAGACGGGCGGCCAGGAGATGGGCGCGGAGGGCGCCGGCGCTCAACACGAAAGCGATGGTGACGGACGCGGGCACCGGGCACGACGGGAACGCCGAAAACACCGCACAGTTGGCGTAATGCCGCGAACCCCGCCCCCGAGCGGCTTGTTACACGGATGACAGGACCGTGACAAAAACGGCCACAACTGTCCTACGTACTCCCGGGTCTCATCTCATGTGTGCGGCAGCGGCCGGCCGACCGCCGTCATCCGCGGCCCGCACACACCGACCAGTCGTCACCACAGGGGGAACACCATGAAGCTGTCCCGTCGTACGTCCACCACGGCCACCGCGCTCGCCGCCCTCATCCTCGCCGGCACCGCCGTCGCGACCGCCCCGGCCTCCGCGGCGACCACACCCGGCGCGTACAACGGCGCCTGCGGCCCCGGCTTCTCCGTCGTGAACTGGACAGAGGTGCAGTCGTCGCCGACCAACGTCATCGGCACGGTGTACGTCACCTTGAACTACTCCACCGGCGACAACTGCGCAGTCCTCGTCCGCACCAAGCCGGGCACCCGCATGTACATGCAGGTCACCCTCGACACCTGGCCCGCCTCCAGCAAGCCCGTGGAGGACCATGGCTCCTTCAAGGAGTACGCGGGACCGATCTACCTGGACGCCGCCACGGTCTTCCAGCAGTGCCTGACGTGGAGCGGCTCGATCGACATCTACTACAACAGCGGAAGCGGTCTCTGCGCCTGACAGCCGGACCACACCCTGACGGGCCGAGCCCTACGCCAGCAGCCCACGCAGCGGGAACACGGCCCGCCGAGCCGCCACGACCGCCTGGTCGAGACGGTCGGCGGGGTCGTACCCCGACTCCCAGTCGGCGTAGGCCACCGGCCACCGCCCGTCCGTCATCCGCGCCGGCGCCAACTGCCGGGTACGCGCGAACACTTCCTGCCGCCACCCCTCCGGGATCATCGCCGTCGGCTCGACAGCCCGCCCCGCCGCGATGGCCACCAGATGCGTCCAGGACCGCGGTACGACCTCCACCACCGCGTATCCGCCGCCGCCCAGGGCGACCCACTTCCCGTCGGCGTACTCGTGCGCGAGGTCGTGACAGGCCACCTGCACCGCCCGCTGCGCGTCCAACGACACGGCGAGATGCGCGAGCGGGTCCTCGAAGTGGGTGTCGGCCCCGTGCTGGGTGACCAGCACCTGCGGCCGGAAGTCGGCGATCAGCTCGGGCACGACCGCGTGAAAGGCCCGCAGCCATCCCGCGTCCCCGGTCCCGGCCGGCAACGCGACATTGACGGCGCTCCCCTCGGCAGGACCCTCCGCCCCCGTCTCCTCGGGCCACCCCGTCTGCGGGAACAGCGTGCGCGGATGCTCGTGCAGCGAGATGGTCAGCACCCGCGGGTCCTCCCAGAACGCGGCCTGGACCCCGTCCCCGTGATGCACGTCCACATCCACGTAGGCGACCCGCTCGGCCCCCAGCTCCAGCAGCCGGGCGATGGCCAGCGAGGCGTCGTTGTAGATACAGAACCCGGACGCGCCCCCCGGCATCGCGTGATGCAGGCCGCCCGCGAAGTTGACGGCGTGCATCGCCTCTCCGCGCCACACCGCCTCGGCGGCCCCGACCGACTGCCCCGCGATCAGCGCGGACACCTCGTGCATCCCCGCGAAGGCCGGATCATCGACGGTCCCCAGCCCGTACGCCGTGTCGGCCGCCCCCGGGTCGACGGACGCCGCCTTGACCGCCTCGATGTAGTCCGCACGGTGCACAAGCCGCAGGGTCGACTCCCCGGCGGGCTTCGCCGAGACCACGTCCACTTCCCGGTCGAGCCCGAAGGCGTCGACGAGTCGCCGGGTCAGGGCGAGCCGGACCGGATCCATCGGGTGATCCGGGCCGAAGTCATAGCCCGTTACTGCCTCGTCCCACATCAGCTGTGCGCGGCCGCTCATGCCCGTCACCGTATCCGGCCCGTCCCGGATCGAACGACCCCGCGTACTTCAACGTCACCAGGACCAACACCATCGGAACGAGCATCGCCCCGCGGTAGTTCCACAGATCACCCAAAGCCCCCACCAGGGGCGAACCAATCAGGAACCCGACGTAGTTGAAGATGTTGAGCCGCGCCACGGCGGCATCCGAGGCCCCCGGGAACAGCCGCCCGGCGGCGGCGAAGGTCTGCGGCACGATCACGCACAACCCGAGCCCCAGCAAGGTGAACCCGAGCATCCCGACCCACGCCCCGGGAGCCACCGCCACCACCCCGAACCCGAGCGCCGCCAGCATCGCCCCCGCCCGTACGACGGTCACGGCCCCGAATCTCCGCACCCCGACGTCCCCGATGGCCCGCCCGACGAGCGTGGTGACCATGTAGACGTTGTACGGAACCGTCGCGAGCTGCTCGGAACTCCCGAGCACGTCCTGCAGATACTTGGCACTCCAGTTGGAGACCGTCGAGTCCCCGATGTAGGCGAACGTCATCACCAGACACAGCGGCAGCAGCAGCCTGAAGACAAGGGCACCCGAGTCGGCCCCCGCCCCGGGCACGTCACTCGGCACCGAGTCGAACTTCGCCTCTCCCCCGCTTCCGCCCCCGTCCCGCGCGTCGACGTACCACCGGCTTCCGACCAGCACGGCCGGCAACAGCACGGCCACGACAGGCAGATAGGACACGGAGAGGGCGAGATGCCAGTGCGCGCCGACCCAGGCCAGCGAGGCCCCGACGATCCCACCCAGGCTGAACGCCGCATGGAACCCGAGCATGATGCTGCGCCCGTACGCCCGCTGCAGACTCACCCCGAGCATGTTCATCGAGGCGTCGAGCCCACCGACGGCCAGCCCGAACGCCCCCAGCGCCACAGCCACCTCGGCGACATGGTCCCCGGCGCCGACAGCGAGCAGCGCCAGGAGCACGACGGGCTGCGACCACCTCAGTACGAGACTGGGCCGCACCCGCTTCACCACCTGCTCGGCGCAGACACTGCCGACCCCGGCCAGCACGGGGACGGCGGCCAGGAAGATCGGCAGCATCGCGTCGGAGATGCCGTACCGGTCCTGGATGGCCGGGATCCGTGTCACGAGCAGCGCGAAGGCGGCGCCCTGAGCAAAAAAACTGAACGCCAGCGAGGCCCTACCGCGCCGCAGCACATCTGTCATGGCGGCGAGCGTAGGGCCCCGGCTTACTCGTGGGTAGATGATTCGGAAGGTGAATTCTGCTCACCTTTGATCTCAACCGGCAACCACGTCCATCTGTACACGGTGAGCCACCGCACCACCACGCTTGGTGTCAAAGCCGGCCTGAGAACCAGCATCCGAGGCCTCGCTACCGCCCTCGCGCTGCCGGGCGACCTCTGCGCGAAGCATCAGCTTCATGGGCTCTACAGCGAGCGCACCACCGACGAGAACACCCAGCACCATCGCCCCGACCATCATGACGGTGCCGAGCCAGACCATGGTGTCGACGGAGAGGACGTACACCCCCACGATCCGCGCGACGCACTCCCCCAGCAGCACCACACCCCACACCACCGAGAAGGTCCGCTCGGCCCGCTGGAACCGCGGGGACCCACTGACCAGCCGCTCCCAGGCGGCGACCCGCTCGGCATCTCCCCTGAGGAGGAACGGCTTCATCCCCTCGGTCATCATCGGCCGCCCGAACCGGACCGACACCAGCACGCCGATCCCGACGACACTGCTGACCCCGCTGTCCTTCACCAGCATCAGCCGCGCGTCCCCGGCGACAAAGCTGAGCAGCACCCCCGCGACATTGACCACGAGGATGAGCGCGGCCATCGCGTTGACCGTCCGCCCCCGGATCACACTCCACCCGGTCCGCACCGCGGGAACGGCACTGCTCCACCCGAGCGCGGCGACGGTACTCATCCCGAGCCCGTTCCTGAACACGTAGTACGACCCGACAGGCACTGCCACATCGAGGACCAACGGCAGAAGGCTCCGTCGAAGGGAGGCCGAGTTCGTCGTCACTGTTGTCATGCCTCAAGCCTGGCGGTCACCCCCACCCCGCCGACAGAAACGAACGTCCACACCCTGGCATGACAATTGTCAGCGCCACCGCATGCCCGTCCTCAAACAAGCAGGTCAGCCAACTCGCCCATGCTCCCGAAGAGTTGAGTGGCCCCGACCAGCCGCTCGGCGGGCGTCATGGCGGTGAACCCGAGCACATCCATCCCGGCCGCCACAGCGGCCCGCACCCCCAGCGGACTGTCCTCGACCACCACACACCGGTCAGCCGCCACCCCCATGCGTTCCGCCGCGTGAAGAAACAGATCGGGCGCCGGCTTCCCCCGCCCCACGTCCTGCGCACTGAAAACCCGTCCCGCGTCGAACCACCGATCGAGCCCGGTGGTCCGATGGCCCACCCGAATCCGCTCATGGCTCCCGGAGGAAGCCACGCAGTACGGCACCCCGTCGGCCGCCAACTTCTCCAGTACGTCGACCACGCCGGCCACCGGCTGCAGCTCCCGCTCGAACGCGGCGAACACCCGACTGTGAAATACGTCATCGAAGTCGTCCGGCAACAGCCGCCCGCTGCGCTCTTCCACCAGATCGTGTACGCGGTGCATCGCGGAGCCCATGTAGTCGCGGAGGGAGTCCTCGTACGAGGTCGGATGCCCGAGCTCGGTGAGATAGGCGGCCAGAAGCGTGTTGGAGATCGCCTCACTGTCGACGAGAACACCGTCGTTGTCGAAGATGACAAGGTCATAGCGCATAACTGGACCCTAAATGCTGAACGACCGTAAACGCAGAAAAGCCCCGGACCGGTTTCCCGGTACGAGGCTTTTCGCAATATTTGTTCGGCGGTGTCCTACTCTCCCACAGGGTCCCCCCTGCAGTACCATCGGCGCTGTGAGGCTTAGCTTCCGGGTTCGGAATGTAACCGGGCGTTTCCCTCACGCTATGACCACCGAAACACGGTGAAACACATATCAACCGCACCACCCGTGACCTTGGGCGGGGTTGTTCGTGGTTTCAGAACCAACACAGTGGACGCGAGCAACTGAGGACAAGCCCTCGGCCTATTAGTACCAGTCACCTCCACCCGTTACCGGGCTTCCAGATCTGGCCTATCAACCCAGTCGTCTACTGGGAGCCTTACCCCATCTAGTGGGTGGGAACACTCATCTTGAAGCAGGCTTCCCGCTTAGATGCTTTCAGCGGTTATCCCTCCCGAACGTAGCCAACCAGCCATGCCCTTGGCAGGACAACTGGCACACCAGAGGTTCGTCCGTCCCGGTCCTCTCGTACTAGGGACAGCCCTTCTCAATGTTCCTGCGCGCGCAGCGGATAGGGACCGAACTGTCTCACGACGTTCTAAACCCAGCTCGCGTACCGCTTTAATGGGCGAACAGCCCAACCCTTGGGACCGACTCCAGCCCCAGGATGCGACGAGCCGACATCGAGGTGCCAAACCATCCCGTCGATATGGACTCTTGGGGAAGATCAGCCTGTTATCCCCGGGGTACCTTTTATCCGTTGAGCGACGGCGCTTCCACAAGCCACCGCCGGATCACTAGTCCCGACTTTCGTCCCTGCTCGACCCGTCGGTCTCACAGTCAAGCTCCCTTGTGCACTTACACTCAACACCTGATTGCCAACCAGGCTGAGGGAACCTTTGGGCGCCTCCGTTACTCTTTAGGAGGCAACCGCCCCAGTTAAACTACCCATCAGACACTGTCCCTGATCCGGATCACGGACCCAGGTTAGACATCCAGCACGACCAGACTGGTATTTCAACGACGACTCCACAAACACTGGCGTGCCCGCTTCAAAGTCTCCCAGCTATCCTACACAAGCCGAACCGAACACCAATATCAAACTATAGTAAAGGTCCCGGGGTCTTTCCGTCCTGCTGCGCGAAACGAGCATCTTTACTCGTAGTGCAATTTCACCGGGCCTATGGTTGAGACAGTCGAGAAGTCGTTACGCCATTCGTGCAGGTCGGAACTTACCCGACAAGGAATTTCGCTACCTTAGGATGGTTATAGTTACCACCGCCGTTTACTGGCGCTTAAGTTCTCAGCTTCGCCCAACCGAAGTTGGACTAACCGGTCCCCTTAACGTTCCAGCACCGGGCAGGCGTCAGTCCGTATACATCGCCTTACGGCTTCGCACGGACCTGTGTTTTTAGTAAACAGTCGCTTCTCGCTGGTCTCTGCGGCCACCCCCAGCTCGGAGAGTAAATCTCCTCACCAGTGATGGCCCCCCTTCTCCCGAAGTTACGGGGGCATTTTGCCGAGTTCCTTAACCATAGTTCACCCGAACGCCTCGGTATTCTCTACCTGACCACCTGAGTCGGTTTAGGGTACGGGCCGCCATGAAACTCGCTAGAGGCTTTTCTCGACAGCATAGGATCATCCACTTCACCACAATCGGCTCGGCATCAGGTCTCAGACTATGTGGTGTGCGGATTTGCCTACACACCGTCCTACACCCTTACCCCGGGACAACCACCGCCCGGGATGGACTACCTTCCTGCGTCACCCCATCACTCACCTACTGCAGGTCTGGTCCGTCGGCTCCACCACTCCCCCTTGCCCGAAGGCTCCGGGGCGGCTTCACGGACTTAGCATCGCCTGGTTCAATGTTTGACGCTTCACAGCGGGTACCGGAATATCAACCGGTTATCCATCGACTACGCCTGTCGGCCTCGCCTTAGGTCCCGACTTACCCTGGGCAGATCAGCTTGACCCAGGAACCCTTAGTCAATCGGCGCACACGTTTCCCACGTGTGTATCGCTACTCATGCCTGCATTCTCACTCGTGAACCGTCCACCACTAGCTTCCGCTGCAGCTTCACCCGGCACACGACGCTCCCCTACCCATCCCAGCCCCCGTTGGGGGTATGTGCTGGAATGACACGACTTCGGCGGTACGCTTGAGCCCCGCTACATTGTCGGCGCGGAATCACTAGACCAGTGAGCTATTACGCACTCTTTCAAGGGTGGCTGCTTCTAAGCCAACCTCCTGGTTGTCTGTGCGACTCCACATCCTTTCCCACTTAGCGTACGCTTAGGGGCCTTAGTCGATGCTCTGGGCTGTTTCCCTCTCGACCATGGAGCTTATCCCCCACAGTCTCACTGCCGTGCTCTCACTTACCGGCATTCGGAGTTTGGCTAAGGTCAGTAACCCGGTAGGGCCCATCGCCTATCCAGTGCTCTACCTCCGGCAAGAAACACACGACGCTGCACCTAAATGCATTTCGGGGAGAACCAGCTATCACGGAGTTTGATTGGCCTTTCACCCCTAACCACAGGTCATCCCCCAGGTTTTCAACCCTGGTGGGTTCGGTCCTCCACGAAGTCTTACCTCCGCTTCAACCTGCCCATGGCTAGATCACTCCGCTTCGGGTCTTGAGCGCGCTACTAAATCGCCCTATTCGGACTCGCTTTCGCTACGGCTTCCCCACACGGGTTAACCTCGCAACACACCGCAAACTCGCAGGCTCATTCTTCAAAAGGCACGCAGTCACGACCCACAGAGTAAACTCTGTGAGCGACGCTCCCACGGCTTGTAGGCACACGGTTTCAGGTACTATTTCACTCCGCTCCCGCGGTACTTTTCACCATTCCCTCACGGTACTATCCGCTATCGGTCACCAGGGAATATTTAGGCTTAACGGGTGGTCCCGCCAGATTCACACGGGATTTCTCGGGCCCCGTGCTACTTGGGTGTCTCTCAAACGAGCCGTTGATGTTTCGACTACGGGGGTCTTACCCTCTACGCCGGACCTTTCGCATGTCCTTCGCCTACATCAACGGTTTCTGACTCGCCTCACAGCCGGCAGACTGTGAAAGAGAGATCCCACAACCCCGCATACGCAACCCCTGCCGGGTCTCACACGTATACGGTTTGGCCTCATCCGGTTTCGCTCGCCACTACTCCCGGAATCACGGTTGTTTTCTCTTCCTGCGGGTACTGAGATGTTTCACTTCCCCGCGTTCCCTCCACACACCCTATGTGTTCAGATGTGGGTGACAGCCCATGACGACTGCCGGGTTTCCCCATTCGGAAACCCCCGGATCAAAGCCTGGTTGACGACTCCCCGGGGACTATCGTGGCCTCCCACGTCCTTCATCGGTTCCTGGTGCCAAGGCATCCACCGTGCGCCCTTAAAAACTTGGCCACAGATGCTCGCGTCCACTGTGCAGTTCTCAAACAACGACCAACCACCCACCACCCCACCCTGACAGGCGAGTTCACTGGGGCCGGCACTGAAGACACAACCTCACGGCCATACCCTCAGACACCCAACAGCGTGCCCGACACCCCTTACCACTCAGATCAGCTTTCCACGCCCCGAAGGACAGTACTCACAGCCTGAGACGACTGAGGTGCCGAATAATCAACGTTCCACCCATGAGCAACCACCGCCGGACGTATGCCGACGTAATGGCCCTGGACCACCAAGCAATGCCTGGCGGCCTAGATGCTCCTTAGAAAGGAGGTGATCCAGCCGCACCTTCCGGTACGGCTACCTTGTTACGACTTCGTCCCAATCGCCAGTCCCACCTTCGACAGCTCCCTCCCCGTAAGGGGTTGGGCCACCGGCTTCGGGTGTTACCGACTTTCGTGACGTGACGGGCGGTGTGTACAAGGCCCGGGAACGTATTCACCGCAGCAATGCTGATCTGCGATTACTAGCAACTCCGACTTCATGGGGTCGAGTTGCAGACCCCAATCCGAACTGAGACCGGCTTTTTGAGATTCGCTCCGCCTCACGGCATCGCAGCTCATTGTACCGGCCATTGTAGCACGTGTGCAGCCCAAGACATAAGGGGCATGATGACTTGACGTCGTCCCCACCTTCCTCCGAGTTGACCCCGGCAGTCTCCTGTGAGTCCCCATCACCCCGAAGGGCATGCTGGCAACACAGAACAAGGGTTGCGCTCGTTGCGGGACTTAACCCAACATCTCACGACACGAGCTGACGACAGCCATGCACCACCTGTACACCGACCACAAGGGGGCACCCATCTCTGGATGTTTCCGGTGTATGTCAAGCCTTGGTAAGGTTCTTCGCGTTGCGTCGAATTAAGCCACATGCTCCGCTGCTTGTGCGGGCCCCCGTCAATTCCTTTGAGTTTTAGCCTTGCGGCCGTACTCCCCAGGCGGGGAACTTAATGCGTTAGCTGCGGCACCGACGACGTGGAATGTCGCCAACACCTAGTTCCCACCGTTTACGGCGTGGACTACCAGGGTATCTAATCCTGTTCGCTCCCCACGCTTTCGCTCCTCAGCGTCAGTAATGGCCCAGAGATCCGCCTTCGCCACCGGTGTTCCTCCTGATATCTGCGCATTTCACCGCTACACCAGGAATTCCGATCTCCCCTACCACACTCTAGTCTGCCCGTATCGAATGCAGACCCGGGGTTAAGCCCCGGGCTTTCACATCCGACGCGACAGACCGCCTACGAGCTCTTTACGCCCAATAATTCCGGACAACGCTTGCGCCCTACGTATTACCGCGGCTGCTGGCACGTAGTTAGCCGGCGCTTCTTCTGCAGGTACCGTCACTTTCGCTTCTTCCCTGCTGAAAGAGGTTTACAACCCGAAGGCCGTCATCCCTCACGCGGCGTCGCTGCATCAGGCTTTCGCCCATTGTGCAATATTCCCCACTGCTGCCTCCCGTAGGAGTCTGGGCCGTGTCTCAGTCCCAGTGTGGCCGGTCGCCCTCTCAGGCCGGCTACCCGTCGTCGCCTTGGTGAGCCACTACCTCACCAACAAGCTGATAGGCCGCGGGCTCATCCTGCACCGCCGGAGCTTTTAACCCACCCCCATGCGAGGAAAGGTATTATCCGGTATTAGACCCCGTTTCCAGGGCTTGTCCCAGAGTGCAGGGCAGATTGCCCACGTGTTACTCACCCGTTCGCCACTAATCCACCCCGAAAGGCTTCATCGTTCGACTTGCATGTGTTAAGCACGCCGCCAGCGTTCGTCCTGAGCCAGGATCAAACTCTCCGTGAATGTTTACTCGGCCAGTAAATTAATACAGCCGGCACACACACACGAGAGCGGAACAGTCAAGCGGAATAAGCCCGACCGTTCACAGCGTCCTCGCTGTGTTTGTGTTACTTCAAAGGAACCTCAACCCACAGATAACTCTGTGAGCCGGGGTATCAACAAATCTGGCGTTGATTTTTGGCACGCTGTTGAGTTCTCAAGGAACGGACGCTTCCTTCGTACTCACCCAAGAAACTCTCTCAGGCTTTCCTCCGGGCAGTTTCCCTTCGGTCCTACTGTTTAGCTTGTCTTGCTGTCCTGCGTTTCCGACTCTATCAGACCGTTTCCGTATCCGATTTCCTCGGTGCTTTCCAGGTTTCCGCTTTCGCGTTTCCCTTTCCGGCGAGTCCGACTCTATCAGATCCTTTCGGTCCTGATTCCCAGTCAGTGGGGCTTGTCCTCCCGGCTGTTGGGCCGTTCCGACGAGTGAGACTTTAGCGGATTCCCTGCCTCCCGAGCCAATCGGGGGGTGCGCCCTTTCGAACGCGGATTCCTCATTTCACAAATACGCATGCCAATGACATGCCACCGGCGCGACGACAGGTCGTCGACCGTTGCTGGGTACCTGCGGAATGGCTGTCCGGGGACCGACCGGGGTCGGCGCTCACGTCGAACAACTCGGAGAACACTACGTACGGGCCTGGAGTGTGTCAACTCGGTGTCGGCAGGGGTCCCAGCGGCGTAGCCTCGTGCACGTGACTACGCGTACGTGCACCCAGCAGTGGTGGGCCGCCTGACGGCGGCCGTACACGTATGTACTCAACGGCCGCCGCCTCGGCGGCCGTTCTTGTTTCTCCCTCCTGAGGGGGTCGGCCGGCCGGGTGCGGTGGTCTCGACCAGGAGGTGGAGAAGAGATGACACGGGTCTTCAGCGGGATCAAGCCGACCGGACATCTGACACTGGGGAACTACCTGGGGGCCATGCGGCGGTGGGCCGCCGTGGACCAGCACCGGGCGGACTCCCTGTTCTGCATCGTCGATCTGCACGCGCTGACCGTGGACCACGATCCCGCGCGGGTGCGCCGACTCAGTAGGCAGGCGGCCACGCTGTTGCTGGCGTCGGGGCTCGATCCTGAGCTGTGCACCGTCTTCGTACAGAGTCATGTCGACGAGCACACGCGGCTGTCGTACGTGATGGAGTGCGTCGCCTCCGACGGGGAGATGCGGCGGATGATCCAGTACAGGGAGAAGTCGGCACGGGAGCGGGCTCGGGGTGGGAGTGTGCGGCTGTCGCTGCTGACGTATCCCGTGCTGATGGCGGCCGACATCCTGGCGTACGGGGCCGACGAAGTGCCGGTCGGGGACGATCAGACGCAGCACGTCGAGCTGACCCGGGATCTGGCGGTGCGGTTCAACCAGCGGTACGGGCACACGTTCGTGGTGCCGCGGGCCACGCGTCCGGCGGTGGGTGCGCGGGTCATGAATCTGCAGGAGCCGACGTCGAAGATGGGGAAGAGCGAGGACGTCGGGCCTGGGATCGTCTATCTGCTCGATGAGCCCGATGTGGTGCGGAAGAAGGTCATGCGGGCCGTGACCGACAGTGGGCGGGATGTCGAGTACGACCCGGAGAGGCGGCCGGGGGTCGCGAATCTGCTGGAGATTCTGGCGGCTTGTACGGGTGGGGAACCGTCGGAGCTGAGCGGTGTGTACGAGTCCTATGGGGATGTGAAGAGGGACACCGCGGAAGCCGTGGTCGAGGTGCTCAGGCCCGTGCAGAGCCGGCACAGGGAGTTGTGCGCGGATCCCGGGTTTGTGGAGGGAGTGCTGCGGGAGGGGGCGGAGAGAGCCCGGGCGATGGCCCGGCCGACCGTTGATGCCGCCTATCGCGCGATCGGGCTGCTGCCGGCGGCTACCGAGGGCCGGGCCGAGGCCGTGGTGGACACGGCCCGGTAGGCGCGCCGGCGGCCGGCTTCAGCCGGTGTTGCCGGAGGCCAGGGCTCGGCTGCGGTCGCGCGCGGCTTCGAGGGCCGCGATGAGGGCGGCTCGTACACCGTGGTTCTCGAGTTCGCGGATGGCGCTGATCGTGGTGCCCGCGGGGGATGTGACGTTCTCGCGGAGCTTCACGGGGTGTTCGCCGCTGTCGCGGAGCATCACGGCGGCGCCGATCGCGGACTGGACGATCAGGTCGTGGGCCTTGTCGCGGGGCAGGCCGAGGAGGATGCCGGCGTCCGTCATCGCCTCGACCAGGTAGAAGAAGTACGCCGGGCCCGAGCCGGAGAGTGCGGTGCACGCGTCCTGCTGGGACTCGGGGACGCGGAGCGTCTTGCCGACCGCGCCGAAGATCTCCTCGGTGTGGGCGAGGTGGTCGGCGGTGGCGTGGCTGCCGGCGGAGATGACCGACATGGCCTCGTCGACGAGGGCCGGGGTGTTCGTCATGACACGGACGACCGGGGTGCCGGTGGTGAGGCGGGCCTCGAAGAAGGAGGTCGGGATGCCGGCGGCCCCGCTGATGACCAGACGGTCGTTGGGGACGTGGGGGGCGAGTTCGTCGAGGAGGGTGCCCATGTCCTGCGGTTTCACCGTGAGGATCAGGGTGTCGGCGATCTTCGCCGCCTCCGGGTTGGTGACCGGGGTCACTCCGTGGCGGATACGGAGTTCTTCGGCTCGTTCCGGGCGGCGGGCGGTGACCAGGAGGTCGGCGGGGGCCCAGCCGGCTCGGATCATTCCGCTGAGCAGGGCTTCGCCGATTTTTCCTGTGCCGAGGACTGCGACTTTCTGGGTCATGGTGCGGGGCCTCCGGGGGGTGCGTCGTCGTCCGGGGTCATCCTCGCATCGAGGGCGGGTGGGTGGGGGGCGTGTCCGGTGGGCGGGATGTTTTTCGCCCCCGCCGCCCCTACCCGTCCCATCCCGTACCTGGGGGCTGCGCCCCCAGACCCCCCATCGCGCCGAAGCGCTCGTCCTCAAACGCCGGACGGGCTGAAGGTGCCGGCCGGGGCTGAAAAGGGGTCTGGTCATTGGGTTCGGCGGCGGAGGGTTGCTGCGCCCAGGGTGAGGACCAGTAGGGCGCAGGCCGCGACGATCAGGGTGTCTCGTACGAAGGTGGCTGTGATGTCGGGGTGGGTGAGGACCTCGTTCATGCCGTCCACCGCGTAGGACATGGGGAGGACGTCGGAGATCGCTTCGAGGACCGGGTGCATGTTGGACCGGGGAGTGAAGAGACCGCAGAGGAGTAGTTGGGGGAAGATCACCGCCGGCATGAACTGGACCGCCTGGAATTCCGAGGACGCGAAGGCCGAGACGAAGAGGCCGAGGGCGGTACCCAGGAGGGCGTCCAGCAGGGCCACCAGGAGGAGCAGCCAGGGGGAGCCCGTGACGTCGAGGCCCAGGAACCAGACCGCCAGACCTGTGGCCAGGGCCGACTGGATGATCGCGAGGATTCCGAACGCCAGGGCGTAGCCGGCGATGAGGTCGCCCTTGCCGAGGGGCATGGCGAGGAGGCGTTCGAGGGTGCCCGAGGTGCGTTCGCGCAGGGTGGCGATCGAGGTCACCAGGAACATCGTGATGAGGGGGAAGATCCCGAGGAGCGATGCGCCGATGCCGTCGAACGTGCGCGGGCTGCCGTCGAAGACGTAGCGGAGCAGGACGAGGAGCAGGCTCGGGAGCACGATCAGCATCGCGATGGTGCGCGGGTCGTGACGAAGCTGCGCCAGGACCCGGATCGCGGTGGCGGTGGTTCGGGAGGCGTTCAGCGGCGTGGTGGGCCTTGTGGGTGTTGTGGATGTTGTGGGGCTTGAGACGGTCTGGTTCGGGGTGGGGGCGGTGTTGGCGGTGCTGGTCACTTGGTTTGCTCCCTCTCATTTGCCTGCGGATCTTTTGCCTGCGGATTTTTCGCCTCGTCCACCAGGTGGAGGAACGCCGCCTCGACCGTGTCCGTCGATGTGCGGGTGCGGAGGGCGTCCGGGGTGTCGTCGGCGAGGAGTTCGCCCTCGCGCATGAGGAGGAGGCGGTGGCAGCGTTCGGCCTCGTCCATGACGTGGGAGGAGACGAGGAGCGTCGCTCCGCGGGTGGCCGCGATGGTGTGGAAGAGGGCCCAGAGGTCGCGGCGGAGGACGGGGTCAAGGCCCACCGTCGGTTCGTCCAGGACCAGCAGTTCGGGGGTGCCGAGGAGGGCCACCGCCAGGGATACGCGGCTGCGCTGGCCGCCGGAGAGGTTGCCCGCGAGAGCGTCGGCGCGGTTGGTGAGGTCCACGTCGGCGATGGCGCGGGTGACGTTCTCGTGGCGGCGTTCGGCGGCTGCGCGGCCGGGGTCGAGGATCGCGGCGAAGTAGGCCAGGTTCTGGCGGACCGTCAGGTCGTCGTAGACCGAGGGGGCCTGGGTCACGTAGCCGATGCGGGTACGGAGGGTGGCGTGGCCGGCGGGGTGGCCCAGGACGTCCAGGGTGCCGGTGACCTTGGCCTGCGTGCCGACGATCGCCCGCATGAGGGTCGACTTTCCGCAGCCCGAGGGTCCGAGCAGGCCGGTGATCTGGCCGCGCGGGACGGTGAAGTCGAGGCCGTGGAGGACGTTGCGGGTGCCTCGTACGACGGTGAGGGCTTGGGCTTGGACGGCCCTTCCAGGAGGGGGGTCGTTGTAATTCATCATGTGATGAATAATGCTCCCGGGTCGAGGGTGCGTCAAGTGCGGCGGACATGCGTGTGCGGCGGCCCTGGAGAGGTGGGCCGCCGCACGGGGAGGGGAGGGGAGGGGGGTCAGGTGGTGGGGGGGCAGGTGGCTCAGGTTTTGGCTACCAGGAGGTCTACGTCGTAGGTCTCCTCGACCGTTTCGGCCGGGAAGAGCTTGAGGAGGAGGTTCCGTTCCTCCGCCAGGAAGGCGGCGACGGCCTCCTGGTCGTGGATCAGGAAGACCGAGTGGCTGCCGATGTTGGCCAGGTGGGTGTCGATCGGGACGTGGCGGCTCCAGCGGAGCCCGCGGCGGGCGAAGTCGAGGCGGCCCGAGGGGTCGGCGGCGCGGCGGGAGGCGCCGTTCTTGTCCACGACCGTGTCGACGCCGAAGAAGTACTGGATGCGGTTCGACTGGGCGGCGATCCAGGGGATGTCCAGGGCGTACGTGTTCCACCACAGGGCGAGTGCGCCGCCCGGGCGCAGAACGCGGAGGGCCTCCGGGACGGCGTGGTCCGGGTCGGTCCAGTGCCAGGACTGGGCGTAGGTGAGGAAGTCGACGGAGGCGTCGGCCAGGGGGAGGGCGTTGCCGTTGCCTCGGACGATCGGCACGTCGGGGAGGGTGCGGCGGAACTGGGCTGCCATGCCGTCGCCGGGTTCTACGGCGATCACGTGGGCGCCGCGGGCGTGGAGGAGGGCGGTGGATATGCCGGTGCCGGCGCCGATGTCTGCGACGCGGGAGCCGGTGAGGGGGTGGGCGGCCAGGTGTTCTACGGCGTCCAGGAGGGCGGGCGGGTAGGAGGGGCGGTTTTGGGCGTATTGGGCTGCGGCTGTGTTGAAGGAGGTGGCTCGGGAGGGGGTTGGGGGCTTAGTGGGGGGCTGGATGGAGGCCGTCATGTGGACATGGTGGCTGGGGGTGTTGGTGGGGGGAGGGGGTTTGGGTAAGTGTTGGGGGGAGTTGGGGGTGGTCTGGGGTTTTTCTCGCCCCCGCCGCCCCTACCCGTCCCATCCCGTACCTGGGGGTGCGCGCCCCCAGACCCCCCTGTCGGCCCTGAACGGGCCTTGTCCTCAAGCGCCGGACGGGCTGGGGTGCGGGCCGGGATGGAAGGGGGCCGCCTTGGCTGGACACATGCGGCGAACGGGTGGGTGGGAGACGCGGCCTGGGCCGGAGCCCCTGGGCCTGGGCCCGGGTCGGCCGAAACGCCTCGGCCCGCGCTGGCCGCATGCGGCGAAGGGTTGGTGGGAGACGCGGCCTGGGCCGGAGCCCCTGGGCCTGGGCCCGGGTCGGCCGAGACGCCTCGGCGCGCGCTGGCCGCATGCGGCGAAGGGGTTGGTGGGAAACTCCCCGCCTCAGATGTCCCCTCGGGCTCGGCGTTTTGCCGGGTTTCCTGTTCGGCGGGTTGTTCGGCGGGACTGTTGGGCGCGTGAGGCCTCGTGCTCCTGGCGGTGGAGGGACTCGCCGGGGGCCTCTTTCAGGGAGCGGAGGAAGTAGGCGGTCAGGGTGCCTACGAAGCCGATCGTCAGGAGGCCGCGGAGGGAGGCCTGGCGGGCCGGGTCCGGGTGAGTGGTGAAGGCGCCCCAGGTGTGGCCGAACGCCAGTGCGCTGCACACCGCGAACATCACCAGTACCAGGAGGGTGACGATGCCGCCGACCTCCGCGATCCGCAGGCCCTCGTAGGCGAAGCGCAGGATGAAGCAGGACGCGATCGTCGCCGTCAGTGAACCCGCGGCCACTCCCACCCGGCGTGCCGTGTAGCCGGCGTCGTGGTTCACCCACGTCGTGCCGAAGAAGCGGAGGGGCTCCGGGCGGGGGTCTGTACGGGCGTCGCCTGTCGTACCGGTCTTGTCGTCGCTCACCCCTCGATTATCGCCAGCCGGGCGCCGGCACCGAATGCGGGTGCCGGTGCCCGGTGGCCCACGTGGGTCAGGAGCAGTGCGGTGCTACGTAGCCGTCGCTGCCCGTCAGGACGTACGCGTCCGAGACGTACTCGCCGTTGTCGATGTTGTCCCAGATGTTCGACGTACCGTACGGACCGGCTATCGCCTCGCCGGGGCGCTGGCAGTAGATCGGGATCTTGGCGCCCTCGGCCAGCACGCGGACGATGGTGTAGCCGGTGCTGGGACCGCTGCGGACGTTGAGACGGTAGCCGGCGGCGACCGAGTAGTAGCGGACGGACGTCGTCGTCGCCGCCGCCGCCGCGGTCGTGATCGTCAGCTCCGTGCGGTTTGAAGCGTCGTCGGGCGTTCTCTCCGCGATGTGGTCTGTGGACATGAAAAAACCTCCCCCGTTGCACCCCATGACTGCCATGGGGTCCCGTTGATACCCCTAAAACGCGCCATGAAACACACGTGCGGAACTCGTACACCAACGTCAGCATGCCGCCTCTGTTCCGTATCCCTCATCGACTAGGCTCCGTGCGTCGCGCGAGCGGCCGAACAGCACGGGGGTGAGTCCATGACGCCACAGCGGAACGCCGGATCCGGCGCGGAAGCGGAATACCCGGAGTACGCCGGTCAGTACCGTCTGGACTCACGGCTGGGTTCCGGCGGCATGGGCGTCGTCCACCTGGCCCGGAGCACCTCCGGGATGAAGCTCGCCGTCAAGGTCGTACACGGTGAGTTCGCCGAGGACCCGGAGTTCAGGGGGCGGTTCCGGCAGGAGATCGCCGCCGTCCGGCGCGTCAGCGGCGCCTTCACCGCGCCCGTGGTCGATGCCGACCCCGAGGCCCGACGGCCCTGGATGGCCACCCTGTTCATCCCCGGGCCGACCCTCGCCGACGAAGTGAAGCGGAACGGGGCGATGAACCCCGGGCAGTTGAGGCGGCTGATGGCCGGGCTCGCCGAGGCGCTGCGGGACATCCACCGGGTCGGAGTCGTCCACCGGGATCTGAAACCCAGCAACGTACTGCTCGCCGAGGACGGTCCGAAGGTCATCGACTTCGGCATTTCTCGGCCGAAGGACAGCGAACTACACACCGAGACAGGCAAGTTGATCGGTACGCCGCCGTTCATGGCGCCCGAGCAGTTCCGGCGGCCACGCGAGGTGGGGCCCGCTGCCGACATCTTCGCCCTGGGGTCGGTGATGGTGCACGCGTCGACCGGGCGGGGACCGTTCGACTCCGACAGCCCGTATGTCGTCGCCTACCAAGTCGTGCACGACGAGCCCGACTTGACCGGTGTGCCGCCGAACCTCGCCCCGCTGGTGCTGCGTTGTCTCGCCAAGGAGCCCGAGGACCGGCCCACTCCCGACGAACTGATGCGGGAACTCAGGTCGGTTGCCGCCTCGTACGACACCCAGTCGTTCGTACCCGAGAGGCCGCGCACACCGAGCCCCCCGGACGAGGAGACCCACGTCCGGCGGCGAAAAGCCGGCCACTCCCCCGCTCCCTCTTCCTCCGACTCTCCCTCCCCCGAAGGGCGTTCGGATCGGCGGCGACTGCGCAGGCGCGTCCTGCTCGCCGCGGGCGCCGTTGTCCTCGCCGCCGGGTGTGTCGTCGCCTCGCTGCAGTTGGTCGGGGGTGATCCCGTCGCCCGGCCCAAGGGCGGTTCCTCCGGCGCCGGTACGACGGCCGCCGCCGCCGGTTTCCGGGCCTGGACGGCGCGGCCCGCCACCGGCGACGGCGCCGGGATGCCCCAATGCGCCTACGGTGGCGGGAAGTTGTTCTGTGCCCAGAAGGGCCTCGTCGCCGCCGTCGACCCCACCGACGGCACCGTCCTGTGGCGCCACCCGATCGACGCCGGCGTCATTCCGAACCGCCCGCCGGTCCTGTCGGGTGGGCTCGTGCACCCCCCGCTGGACCTGGGCCCCCGCCTGGAGGCGCTCGATCCCGGCACAGGCCGCGTTCACTGGCAGGAGACCATGTCCGACCGCGTCGCCCTCGGGTACGCCGGCGGCATGACCCTCCTCACCGGAACCGACGGTAAGGTCACCGGCGTCGACAGCCGGTCCGGCGGCAGGAAGTGGCACCGGCGGATCGCCGGTCTGGACAGCCCACGGCTGTTCTCCTTCGCCGGCGACCAGCTCGCGTACGCCACGAGCAGGGCCCAGGACGGGGGAGTACCCGGGTCGCCGCGCTGGATCCCGGCTCCGGTGATGTGCGCTGGCAGGAGAAGCTGGACGGGTATCTGCAGCCCATCGGCACCACCGACGCGGGCACCTCCGTCTTCTTCGCGGCCCTCGACACCGTGTACCGGGACACGATCGCCGTCGTCGACTACGACCCGGCGACCGGCGCCTCCCGCAAGGTCGAGGTGCCTCTTCCGCTCCAGCGGGCCCATGGTGTCGTGCGCGGGAACATCGTCTACCTGACGGGCGGCGGAGGTTCGGTGGTCGCCGTGGATCTGAAGGCGGGCCGACAGCTCTGGCGGCTGGAGACGTCCGTGAGCCTCAACTCGGCGCCGGCGACCGACGGGCGGTACGTGTACTTCAGCGCCGCCGACGGACGGCTGCTCGCGGTGAACGCCCGTACGGGGAAGCTCGCGGGGCAGACGTCGCCGCGGCTCGGCTCTGCCTCGGACACGGTCGCGGCCTCGCTGCCCACCCCCGTCGCCACCGGCGGACGCGTCTACGCGAGCGCGCCCGACGGTTCCGTCTTCGCCGTGGACGCGGCGGACCCGGCCGGTTGGTGACCGGGTCCGGGTCCGGCCGGGACACGTACCCCGTCTGAAGCCCGTAGAAGAGAAGACAAAAAAAGAGAAGGCAAAAGGGCCGCTCCGGTGAGGAACGGCCCTTCGTGCGGAAGGAGACGTGCGAGGGGTCAGCCCAGCTTGGAGACGTCCCGCACCGCGCCCTTGTCGGCGCTCGTCGCCATCGCCGCGTACGCGCGCAGGGCCTGTGAGACCTTGCGTTCGCGGGAGACGGGGGCGTAGACGCCGTTCAGGGCGTCGCGGCGGGCCGCCAACTCGTCGTCCGGGACCAGCAGTTCGATCGTGCGGTTCGGGATGTCGATGCGGATGCGGTCGCCGTTGTTGACGAGGGCGATGGTGCCGCCGGAGGCCGCCTCGGGGGAGGCGTGGCCGATGGAGAGGCCCGAGGTGCCGCCGGAGAAGCGGCCGTCCGTGATCAGGGCGCAGGTCTTGCCGAGGCCGCGGCCCTTGAGGAACGAGGTCGGGTAGAGCATCTCCTGCATGCCGGGGCCGCCCTTGGGGCCCTCGTAGCGGATGACGACGACGTCGCCGTGCGTGATCTGCTTGTTGAGGATCTTCTCGACGGCCTCCTCCTGCGACTCGCAGACGACCGCGGGGCCCTCGAAGGTCCAGATCGACTCGTCGACGCCGGCCGTCTTCACGACACAGCCGTCGACGGCGAGGTTGCCCTTGAGGACCGCGAGGCCGCCGTCCTTCGAGTACGCGTGCTCGGCGCTGCGGATGCAGCCGCCGGCGGCGTCCGTGTCCAGGGCCTCCCAGCGCTCCGACTGGGAGAAGGCCTCGGCGGAGCGGACGCAGCCCGGCGCCGCGTGCCACAGTTCCAGCGCCTCGGGCGACGGGGAGCCGCCGCGCACGTCCCATGTCTTCAGCCAGTCCGCGAGGGACGAGCTGTGAACCGAGTTCACGTCCTCGTTGAGCAGGCCCGCGCGGTGCAGTTCGCCGAGGAGGGCGGGGATGCCACCGGCCCGGTGCACGTCCTCCATGTAGTACGTGCGGTCCTTGGCGACGTTCGGCGCGACCTTCGCCAGACACGGCACCCGGCGCGAGACCTCGTTGATGTCGTCCAGGTCGAAGGAGACGCCCGCCTCCTGGGCGGCGGCCAGCAGGTGCAGGATCGTGTTGGTCGAGCCGCCCATGGCGATGTCGAGCGCCATGGCGTTCTGGAAGGCCGCGAAGGTGGCGACGTTGCGCGGCAGGACCGTCTCGTCGTCCTGCTCGTAGTAGCGGCGGGTGATGTCCATCACCGTGCGGCCGGCGTTCTCGTACAGCGCGCGGCGGGCCGTGTGCGTGGCCAGGACCGAGCCGTTGCCCGGGAGGGCGAGTCCGATGGCCTCCGCGAGGCAGTTCATCGAGTTGGCCGTGAACATGCCGGAACAGGAGCCGCAGGTCGGACAGGCGTTCTCCTCGATACGGAGGATGTCCTCGTCCGAGATCTTCTCGTTCACCGCGTCGGAGATCGCGTCGACCAGGTCGAGCGTGCGGACCGTGCCGTCGACCAGGGTGGCCCGGCCGGACTCCATCGGGCCGCCGGAGACGAAGACCGTGGGGATGTTGAGCCGCAGGGCGGCGTTCAGCATGCCCGGGGTGATCTTGTCGCAGTTGGAGATGCAGATCAGGGCGTCGGCGCAGTGGGCCTCGACCATGTACTCGACCGAGTCCGCGATGAGGTCGCGGGAGGGGAGGGAGTACAGCATGCCGCCGTGGCCCATCGCGATGCCGTCGTCGACGGCGATCGTGTTGAACTCGCGCGGGATGCCTCCGGCGGCGGTGATGGCCTCGCTGACGATGCGGCCGACCGGCTGGAGGTGGGTGTGGCCGGGCACGAACTCTGTGAAGCTGTTCGCGACCGCGATGATCGGCTTCCGCCCGATGTCGGCACCCGGTACACCGGAGGCGCGCATAAGGGCGCGTGCGCCCGCCATGTTGCGGCCGTGGGTGACTGTGCGGGACCTCAGCTCGGGCATCTTCGCTCGCCTCGCTATTTCGGAGGGTTATGACTCCGTCGAGCGTACGCCGGTCATCCAGGGTTTGGACGTTCGGTCCGGAATGCGGGACGGCCATCTCGGTTTTCGGAGCGCGTCGTCGTGGGTCGCTCGCGCAGTTCCCCGCGCCCCTTATCGGGGCGCTGTCAGGTGGATCTGGATCACAGGGGCCACCCTCGCGATGATCTGCTCGGGGTCCGCCGAGGCCAGGGGTTCGACCTTGATGACGTAGCGGAGCATCGCGATGCCGACGAGCTGGGCGGCGGCCAGTTCGGCGCGCAGTTCGGCGTCCGGGAGATCCAGCTGGGCGGCGACGCGGCGCAGCAGCTGGGCGGAGATCAGGCGGCGGAAGGCTCCGGCCGCGACCTCGTTGTTCACGGCGGAGCGGACGATCGCGAGCAGTGCCTTGCGGGTGGCCGGGTTCTCCCAGACTCCGAAGAAGAAGCGGGCCAGCCGCTCCCCCACGCTGTCGAGGGGGCCTTCGGTGATCGCGCCGGGCGCGTTGAGGAGGGGGCCGACGGCGCCCTCGACGGACGCCTCGAAGACCTGCTCCTTCGTGCCGAAGTAGTGGTGCACCAGGGCCGAGTCCACCTCGGCGGCCTTGGCGATGCCGCGTACGGACGTCTTCTCGTAGCCGCGCTCGGCGAACTCCTCGCGGGCCGCCGCCAGGATGCGGTCGCGGGCGGCGGGGGTGTCCGCGGAGTCCGTACGGGAGGGGCGTCCCCGGCGGCGGGGGGCGGCGTCGGTCATGGGCGCGCTCCCCCACCGGGGACAGCTCTGACGGACGAGGCCAGGTGGAGGCGGGTGAAGGCGAGTGCCTCGGCGAGGTCGGCGTCGCGCTCGGCGCTGGACATCGCGCGGCGGGTGTTGACCTCGATGACGACATGGCCGTCGAAACCGGTGAACGCGAGCCGTTCGAGGAGTTCGGCGCAGGGTTGCGTGCCGCGGCCGGGGACCAGGTGCTCGTCCTTGTTGGAGCCGTTGCCGTCGGCGAGGTGGACGTGGCCGAGACGGTCGCCCATGAGGTCGACCATCTCCATGGCGTCGCTGCGGGCCGTCGCGGTGTGGCTGAGGTCGATCGTGAAGTGCCGGTAGTCGTCCTTCGTGACGTCCCAGTCGGGGGCGTACGCGAGCATCTCGCGGTCGCGGTAGCGCCAGGGGTACATGTTCTCGACGCCGAACCGGACGTCCGTCTCGTCGGCCATGCGCCAGATACCGGTGACGAAGTCACGCGCGTACTGGCGCTGCCAGCGGAAGGGCGGGTGTACGACGACGGTCGTCGCACCGAGTTTCTCGGCGGCGGCCTGGGCGCGCTGGAGCTTGGTCCAGGGGTCCGTGGACCAGACGCGCTGGGTGATGAGGAGGCAGGGCGCGTGGACGGCGAGGATGGGGATCCGGTGGTAGTCGCTCAGTCTGCGCAGGGCTTCGATGTCCTGGCTGACGGGGTCCGTCCAGACCATGACCTCGACGCCGTCGTACCCGAGACGCGCGGCGACCTCGAAGGCCGTCGCCGTCGACTCCGGGTACACGGAGGCCGTGGACAGCGCGACCTTCGCATCCGGGACGCGTACGACTGGCTCCGCCATGGGGACAGGTTACGGGGTGCGTTGGTGGGCCTGCGGTGGGGTGCCTGTCCGCCGTTCAGGTTCCGTGGTCGGGCGGGTGCGGGTGCGTCGTGGCTTGTCGCGCAGTTCCCCGCGCCCCTAAATACCTGCCTCTACTCCGTGCCCATGTGGGTGCCCATGTGGTCCAGGCGGCGGAGGATGACGCCCTCTCGGAGGGCCCAGGGGCAGACCTCCAGGGTTTTCACGGCGAAGAGGTCCATCGCCGCCTCGGCCACCAGGGCGCCCGCGACGAGTTGGTTGGCCCGGCCTTCGGAGACTCCGGGGAGGGCCGCTCGTTCCGCTGTCGTCATGGAGGCGAGTTCGGGGACCAGGGTCGCCAGGGACTCGCTCCTCAGTTCGCGCTGGACATGGAGGCCGTCCGTGGAGCGGGCCGCGCCGGCCAGGCGGGCGAGCTGCTTGAACGTCTTCGACGTGGCGACGACGTGGTCGGGGGCGCCGAAGCGGCTGAACTCGCCCACCGTACGGGCGATCTGGGCGCGTACATGGCGGCGGAGGGATCTGATGCTGTCGGGGTCGGGCGGGTCGCCGGGGAGCCAGCCCGCGGTCAGGCGGCCGGCGCCGAGCGGGAGGGAGACGGCGGTGTCGGGTTCCTCGTCGATGCCGTAGGCGATCTCCAGGGAGCCGCCGCCGATGTCGAGGACGAGGAGTTTGCCGGCCGACCAGCCGAACCAGCGGCGGGCGGCGAGGAAGGTGAGGCGGGCCTCCTCGGAGCCGGTCAGGACCTGGAGTTCGACCCCTGTCTCGGCCTGCACGCGCGCGAGGACGTCGTCGGCGTTGCTGGCCTCGCGCACGGCGGAGGTGGCGAACGGCAGCAGGTCCACGACGCCCTTGTCCTCGGCGGCCTGGAGCGCGTCCTGGATCACGGCGACGAGTTTGTCGACCCCCTTGGGGCTGATGGCTCCGGCGTCGTCGAGAAGTTGGGCGAGCCGCAGCTCGACCTTGTGCGAATGCGCGGGCAGCGGGCGCGCGCCGGGGTGTGCGTCCACCACCAGCAGATGCACCGTGTTCGATCCCACGTCGAGGACACCGAGTCTCATGTACGGAACGCTACTGCCAGCCGCGCCCGGATCCGCCCCCGGAGCGGTGCTGGAAGGGGGCCTGGGCCACTTACCCTGGACGCGTGCCCAAGACGAAAAAGGCAAAGGCCGACAAGTCGGCAGTGTCAGCCCTCCCCGCGAAGTCCGCGAAGTCCCCGAGGTCCGCGAAACCTCCGAAGCCGGTGGTGGTGGGCGACGAGAAGGGACTCGACTTCGCGCGCGCGTGGGTGGAGTTCCCTGATCCGGCGGACGACGAGCAGGTCTTCCGCTGTGATCTGACATGGCTGACCTCTCGCTGGAACTGCGTCTTCGGAAGCGGCTGTCAGGGCATCCAGGCCGGCCGCGCGGACGACGGCTGCTGCACGCTGGGTGCCCATTTCTCCGACGAGGACGACGAGAAGCGAGTCGCCGGATTTGTGGCGCGGCTCACGCCCGACATCTGGCAGCACCACGACATCGGCACCGAGTCCGGCTGGACCTCGCAGGACGAGGAGGGCTCGCGGCAGACCCGGCCGTACGAGGGGTCCTGCATCTTCCAGAACCGGCCCGGGTTCGCGGGCGGCGCGGGCTGCTCGCTGCACATCCTGGCGCTGCGGGAGGGCCTGGAGCCGCTGGAGACCAAGCCGGACGTCTGCTGGCAGCTTCCGGTGCGGCGCACGTACGACTGGATCGACCGGCCCGACGACACGCGCGTGCTCCAGGTGTCGATCGGTGAGTACGACCGGCGCGGCTGGGGTCCGGGCGGCCACGATCTGCACTGGTGGTGCACGTCGGCGACCTCGGCGCACGGCGCGGGGGACCCGGTGTACGTGTCGTACCGGCCGGAGCTGGTCGAACTGATGGGCAAGGCGGGGTACGACCGGCTGGTCGAGCTCTGTGAGGAGCGGCTGGCTTCGCAGTTGCCGCTGCTGGCTCCGCATCCGGCTGATCCCGTCCACTGATCGCGTCCGCCGGCGCGGCGGGCTCAGAAGGCCATCGAGGGGGTCGGGGCCCCGCTGTCGACGGGCGGTGACGAGCCTCCGGGGTCGGCGGGGGTCGAGGTGACGGAGGCCGTCGGGGTGGGGGTCGGCGTGGGCTCCGGGTCCGGTGACGAGGACGGTGGTGGGTCGCTGGGGGGCGGGGTCGTGGGCGCCGGAGTCGTCGGGTCGGGGTCCGGTGGGCTCGGGCGGGGCGGGCCGGGGGCCGCTGGGTTCGCCGGGGCCGGGTCCGGGGGTGCGGGCGCCGTGCCGTACCCGTCGATGGTGACGACGGCTGCCGCCGGTGCGATCGACACCCGGGCACTCCAGTGACCGGCCGGCTCGCGCAGCGGATCGACGTACACCTTGATCGTGAACGACTCGCCGGACCGCAGCGTTCCCGAGGACCGGCTCGGGTACAGCCAGGACGCCCCGGTGGACGCCGTCCAGCGCACCGGCGTGTGCCCGGACGCGGTGAGGGTGATGAGCGTCGTGTCGCCGTCGCTGAATGCCTCCACGGTGAGCAGGCCCGGGCTCTCCTTCGCGCCGGGGACCGCGCTGACGACCTCCACGGAGACATCCGGTGAGCCGTGGTCCTTTTTGACGAGGCCGCTGGCGGGGCCGCTGCCCGCGTTGCCCGCGTTGCCCGCGTTCTCGTAGCCGCCGCCCGTGGTCTCGCCGTCGAGGATGTCGTGGCGCTGTGCCTCGCTCGCGGTGGCCGACCGGTCCCCCCGGCCGCCCTCGCCGTCCGTCGGCACCCCGCGGTAGGCCGCCCAGAGGGCGAGCACGGGAGCGGCGACCACCGTGGCGACGACCGTGGTCGTCACGGCACGCGCGCGTAGGCGGTCCCTTCGGGCGGCGCGGTCCTTGGGGTCCATAGGGAAGCCGCGCCGGTCGAAGCGCGGAGCGGCGGCGCCCCGCGCGCGCGGGAGGTGCGCCATGGCGAGGTGCAGGGCCGCGCGGGGTGCCTCAAGGACGGGCAGTTCGGCGGGCGGCGTGACGTCGGCGCCGGGCCAGGTGCCGGGGACGGACCGCTCGGCGGTACGGCGGCACCGCGGGCAGTCGTCGACATGCCGGACCAGCTCGCGGCGCAGCGCCGTGCTGAGCACCAGCTGATGGTCGCCGGTGAGGCGGGAGACGCTCGGGCAGGTGCCGGTCTCGACGACGGCGAGGGCCGCGCGGGTGCGTTCGACCTCGCAGGCGGCGGAGGCGAGCAGATCGCGGGCGGCGACGGCCTCCAGGCCCAGGACGGCGGCGACCTCGTGGGCGTCGAGCTTGTGGCGGACGGCCAGTTCGAGCGCCTCGCGCTGTTCGGGGGTGGTGCCGGCGGCCTCCGGCCAGGCGAGCTGGGCCAGTTCACGGCGGTGCGCCTCCTGGGCCTCCTCGGAGACCGGGACGGAGTCGGGGGCGGCCTGGGGCGTGGCGGTGGGCGGCTGCCGTCTTCCGCGCCGCCCTGCCGCGTGGGTGCTCTGACGTTTCTGCTTGGCCTCGGCCAGCTTGCGCAGACAGGCCCAGCGGGCCAGGGCGTACAGCCAGGCCCGGCGGTCACCGGCGGACTCCGGAACACGCGGACCGCGCGGACCTCGCGGGCTGCGGCGCTCCGCGATTGCGAGGACGTCACCGAGGGCGGCGGTGGCCGTGTCGTGGTCGCACAGGACGGACAGGCAGTAGGTGAACAGGCCGTCCAGATACGGCTCGTAGCGCGCGGGCGGGCGCTCGACCAGCGTGCGCCCCGCCGCCCGGTCGCGCGCCTCACGGTGCGACCGGTGTGCGCCGGGGCTGCGTGTCGGGGTGTCCGGACTGCTGCTCATCACCCGTGCGACCGTAGGCGCCTTACGACGACCCCTTCTGCCACCTTGAGCACTTTTAATCCGTACGGGTGAAACGATCCCTCAATAGGGGACAGGAACCCCGGATTCCGTGGCCTGTTACCGGCTTGACGTGGCTGATTGACGCCGGGAAGGCGGCTTCCGGCACCGGTCGCCGAGGGTGATGTCAGTGGTCCCGGATACGGTTCGTCTCATGGTTGCCCGTACGAAGTCCGCGAAGGACCGCCCGTCCTACCGCTGCACCGAGTGCGGCTGGCAGACGGTCAAGTGGCTCGGCCGCTGCGGCGAGTGCCAGGCGTGGGGCACGGTCGAGGAGTACGGCGCGCCCGCCGTCCGTACGACGGCACCCGGCCGCGTCACCACCTCCGCGGTCCCCATCGGCCAGGTCGACGTCCGCCAGGCCACCGCCCGCAGCACCGGCGTGCCCGAACTGGACCGCGTGCTGGGCGGCGGGCTGGTCCCGGGTGCCGTCGTCCTCGTGGCCGGTGAACCGGGTGTGGGCAAGTCGACGCTCCTGCTGGACGTGGCGGCGAAGTCGGCGAGCGACGAGCACCGCACCCTTTACATCACGGGTGAGGAGTCCGCGAGCCAGGTCCGGCTGCGCGCCGACCGCATCAAGGCGATCGACGACCACCTCTATCTGGCCGCGGAGACGGACCTCGCGGCGGTGCTGGGCCATCTGGACGCCGTGAAACCGTCCCTCCTGATCCTCGACTCCGTCCAGACGGTGGCCTCGCCGGAGATCGACGGCGCGGCGGGTGGCATGGCCCAGGTCCGCGAGGTCGCCGGGGCACTGATCCGCGCCTCCAAGGAGCGCGGCATGTCGACGCTTCTGGTGGGCCATGTCACCAAGGACGGCGCGATCGCCGGCCCGCGCCTCCTGGAACACCTGGTGGACGTGGTCCTGTCCTTCGAGGGCGACCGGCACGCCCGCCTCCGTCTCGTCCGTGGCGTCAAGAACCGCTACGGCACGACGGACGAGGTCGGCTGCTTCGAACTGCACGACGAGGGCATCACCGGTCTCGCCGACCCGAGCGGCCTGTTCCTGACCCGGCGCGCCGAGCCGGTGCCGGGCACCTGCCTGACCGTCACCCTGGAGGGCCGCCGCCCGCTCGTCGTCGAGGTCCAGGCGCTCACCGTCGACTCGCAGATCCCCTCCCCCCGGCGGACGACATCGGGCCTGGAGACGTCCCGGGTCTCGATGATGCTCGCGGTTCTCGAACAACGGGGCAGGATCAGCGCACTCGGAAAGCGGGACATCTATTCGGCGACGGTCGGCGGGGTGAAGCTCGCCGAGCCGTCCGCGGACCTCGCCATCGCCCTCGCGCTGGCCTCCGCCGCGAGCGACACCCCGCTGCCCAAGAACCTGGTGGCGATCGGCGAAGTGGGCCTCGCGGGCGAGGTCAGACGGGTGACGGGGGTCCAGCGCCGGCTGTCCGAAGCCAGCCGTCTGGGCTTCACCCATGCCCTCGTTCCCTCGGACCCCGGCAAGGTCCCCGCCGGTATGAAGGTCATCGAAGTCGCCGACATGGGGGAGGCGCTCCGGGTGCTTCCGAGGTCGCGTAGGCGAGAGGCCCCACGGGACGACGAGGACCGCCGGTAGACTTTGCGCAGGTCTCGCCCGTCCGTACGAACAACGTGTGCGAAACGGGAGCGCCTAAGAACCTGCGACCGGAGGAGTGCAGTGGCAGCCAACGACCGGGCAGCAGCTCCCGGAAAGTCCGGTGGGAGCTCCGGCGCCGATGGCCTGATGCGCGCCTCGCTGAGTGCCGTGGCACCTGGCACGGCGCTGCGCGACGGGCTTGAGCGGATTCTCCGCGGCAACACCGGCGGACTCATCGTGCTCGGCTCCGACAAGACCGTCGAGGCGATGTGCACGGGCGGTTTCGTCCTGGACGTCGAGTTCTCGGCGACCCGGCTGCGCGAGCTGTGCAAGCTCGACGGCGGCATCGTGGTCTCCTCGGACCTGTCCAAGATCCTGCGGGCCGGCGTACAGCTGGTCCCCGACCCGACGATTCCCACCGAGGAGACGGGCACCCGGCACCGTACCGCCGACCGCGTGTCGAAACAGGTGGGCTTCTCAGTCATCTCGGTGTCCCAGTCGATGAGACTCATCGCGCTGTACGTGGACGGCCAGCGCCGGGTCCTGGAGGACTCGGCCGCGATCCTGTCCCGCGCGAACCAGGCCCTGGCGACCCTGGAGCGCTACAAGCTCCGCCTCGACGAGGTCGCGGGCACGCTCTCCGCGCTGGAGATCGAGGACCTGGTGACGGTCCGGGACGTCTCGGCGGTGGTGCAGCGGCTGGAGATGGTCCGCCTCATCGCGACGGAAATCGCCGGGTACGTACTTGAGTTGGGCACCGACGGGCGGCTTCTGACCCTTCAGCTGGATGAGTTGATCGCGGGCGTGGAGCCGGAACGCGAGCTGGTGGTCCGGGACTACGTCCCCGAGCCGACCGCGAAGCGCTCCCGCACGGTCGACGAGGCGCTCGCCGAACTCGACGCGCTCAGCCACGCCGAACTGCTCGAACTCTCCACCGTGGCCAAGGCCCTGGGTTACACCGGCTCACCGGAGACCCTCGACTCGGCGGTCTCTCCCCGCGGCTTCCGCCTCCTGGCGAAGGTGCCGCGTCTGCCCGGCGCGATCATCGACCGCCTGGTGGAACACTTCGGCGGGCTGCAGAAGCTGCTGGCGGCGAGCGTCGACGACCTCCAGACGGTGGACGGCGTCGGCGAGGCGAGGGCGCGCAGCGTACGCGAGGGGCTGTCCCGGCTGGCGGAGTCGTCGATCCTGGAGCGGTACGTGTAACTGGCCGGTCCTGGTCAGTCCTGGCCGGTCCTGGTCAGTAGTGGCCGGTCCTGGTCAGTCCTTGTCCAGTACGAAGGATGCCTGGGCCTTCGGGAAGCCGGGAGCCTGTGCCTCCACGAGGTAGGTGTCGGCCGTCGCCGAACCCACCTTCGGGGTGGCGCACTCGGGGGCGGACGCCTTGCGGTCCCACTCGAAGGTGTACGTGATGCTGTCGCCGCCGGAGACGCGGAACAGCAGACCTGCCGTGTTCTTGGGGCAGTCGCCCGAGGACCAGATGTCGTCGTCGCTGCTCGTCTGCGTGATCGTCACGACGGCCGCCTTCGGACCGAGGTCGATCTTGCAGTCGTTCGCGGAGGAGTTCTTGGCGATCAGCTGGAAGGTGGGCGTCTCGTCGGGCGCGTACGTGTTCTGGACGCTGCGCAGGCTCAACTGGACGACACCGGCGGTGCAGTTGGGCAGGGTGGAACCGGCCGGAAGGGTATCGCCGCTGCCTACGCTGCCGTTGACGCCGTTGTCCGTGCCGGTGTTTCCGCCACCTGTACCGGCGGAACCGCTGTCGCCGCCGGACGCGCCGGCACCGTCCGAACCACCGGAACTGCCGGAGCCGCCCGAGCTCCCGGAGCCCGCCGAGCCGGAACCCGAGTCCGAGCCGCCGGTGTCCGTACTCCCCGACTCGTCGCGCCCGCCCGGGGCTTGACTGATCGCGGGCCCCGAGCCGGACGGTCCCGGGGTGATCGTCCGCACGGGATCCTTGCCGTTCGCGCCGTCCGTACCGTTGTTGCCGCCTCCGCCGCCGGAAGCGACGATCCAGATGACCACCAGCGTCAACAGGGCGAGTACGGACAGCAGAACGGCCCTCCGTCGCCAGTAGATGGAGGAGGGAAGCGGCCCGACCGGATTGCGCATAGATCCCACGGCGCAAACTGTACGAGAGATCGGCCAGTTCACTCGCCCCACCCGCCGCCGAGCGCCAACTTTTCCGGATCATCATCCCGGCGAAGGGGGTTGAGTGACGTGGGTGAACTGGTGTCGGGCGGCGAGCAGTTCGCGCGTCGCCCAGGCCACCCTGTTCAGCGCCTCGCGTACCTGTTCAGCGCAGGCCCGCATCTCCGCCCGCGCCACACCCTTCCAACGCAACCCCGCATCCCCAGCCCGCGCCACACCCTTCCAACGCAACCCCGCATCCCCAGCCCGCGCCACACCCTTCCAACGCAACCCCGCATCCCCAGCCCGCGCCACACCCTTCCAACGCAACCCCGCATCCCCAGCCCGCGCCACACCCTTCCAACGCAACCCCGCATCTCCAGCCCGCGCCACACCCTTCAGCGCAGGCCCGCACTTCCAGCCCGTCCGGCGTTTGAGGACAAGGCCCCTTCAGGGCCGGTGCGGGGGTCTGGGGGCGCAGCCCCCAGGAACGGGATGGGACGGGTAGGGGCGGCGGGGGCGAAACAATCCGGGCCGTACCGCACCACATCGCACACCCCCGCACCCCCACATGGCAGGATCGGAACCGCCATGACTGCGCCCACGAAACCCCCGCACCCCAACGCCGACCCCACGCCCGCCCCCTCCCCCCTCGCCGACGGCACCCCCCTCCACTCCCCCGTCATCGACTGGTTCGACGAACACGCCCGCGACCTCCCCTGGCGGCGCCCGGACGCCGGCCCCTGGGGCGTGATGGTCAGCGAGTTCATGCTGCAGCAGACCCCCGTCAGCCGCGTACTGCCCGTCTACGAGCTGTGGCTCGCCCGCTGGCCCCGCCCCGCCGATCTCGCCGCCGCCCCCTCCGGCGAAGCCGTCCGCGCCTGGGGCAGGCTCGGCTACCCACGCCGCGCCCTGCGCCTGCACGGCGCCGCCGTCGCCATAACGGAACGCCACGGTGGCGACGTACCCACCGAGCACGCCCAGCTGCTCGCCCTGCCCGGCATCGGCGAGTACACCGCCGCGGCCGTCGCCTCCTTCGCCTACGGCCAGCGCCACGCCGTACTGGACACGAACGTCCGCCGGGTCTTCGCCCGCGCCGTCACCGGCGTCCAGTACCCCCCGAACGCCACGACCGCCGCCGAACGCAAGCTCGCCCGCGCCCTGTTGCCGGACGACGAGCCGGTGGCCGCCCGCTGGGCCGCGGCCTCCATGGAGCTGGGGGCACTCGTCTGCACGGCCAGGAACGAGACCTGCCACCGCTGTCCGATCGCCGGCCAGTGCGCCTGGCGGCTCGCCGGGAAGCCCGAGCACGAGGGCCCGGCGCGCCGCGGTCAGACGTACGCGGGCACGGATCGCCAGGTACGCGGCAAGCTGCTCGCCGTACTCCGCGAAGCCCACACCCCTGTGCCGCAGGCCGCGCTCGACAGCGTGTGGCACGAGCCGGTCCAGCGGGCGCGGGCCCTCGACGGCCTCGTCTCCGACGGACTGGTCGAACCCCTGCCGGGCGGCCTGTACCGCCTGCCGCACAGCTGAGACAGCCGGCCCCCACACACAGCCGAGTCACAAGCCCGGCCTCCTGTGACGACCCGACACGCTGTCCCGACACACTCACTCCAACCCCCAAATCGCCCCAAACAACCACTAATTACCCTGCCCGCCTACCCATTTCCTATTTCCGTTACACAACCGACGGACAGCCGAGCGCTCCCCGAAGGCTGGCTCGGACACCCCCGTGACAACAGCTCCGTAGCTTCATCCCTGTAAGGACCACAAGGCAGTGAATGCCGACCGGCACGGCGGGTCGGAAACGGGGACGGAGGCGGTCGGGATGGCGCAGCAGGGCGAGGTGCTCGAGTTCGAGGAGTACGTCCGCACACGGCAGGACGCGCTGTTGCGCAGCGCCCGTCGGCTGGTCCCGGACCCCGTCGACGCGCAGGACCTGCTGCAGACGGCGCTCGTACGGACGTACGGCCGCTGGGACGGCATAGCGGACAAGCGGCTCGCGGACGCCTACCTCCGCCGGGTGATGATCAACACCCGGACCGAGTGGTGGCGTGCGCGCAAGCTGGAGGAGGTCCCCACCGAGCAGCTCCCGGACGCGTGCGTCGACGACTCCACCGAGCAGCACGCGGACCGCGCACTTCTCATGGATGTCATGAAGGTTCTCGCACCCAAGCAGCGCAGTGTCGTCGTACTGCGACACTGGGAGCAGATGTCCACGGAGGAGACGGCCGCCGCCCTCGGTATGTCGGCCGGAACGGTCAAGAGCACGCTGCACCGGGCGCTCGCCCGGCTCCGGGAGGAGCTGGAGGCCCGCGATCTGGACGCACGCGCTCTGGAGCATGAGGAGCGGGAGCGTTGCGCGGCCTAGGCACAGGGGCGACCGATCCCGAGGTCCCACGGACAGGGACAGGGACGGATCCCGGCGCGACCTCACCCGCCGGCCGGGGTCGGAGTCCGGGTCCCGGCGGCTCCGGTGCGGGCGTTCAGGGGTGGCAGGGGCATGGCGCGGGGCTGCTCATGGGGCCGGCGCTGTCCGCCCCCGCGCGGCGGGCCTTTCAGGCGGTGATCACGGCGACGGCTGTGCTCGCCGCCCTCGCCCTTTTCGTCTCCGCCTGCGCCACCGGCGGCACCGGTGCCCGTGACGAGGGCCCGGCCGGCGCCGACGCCGTCGCGGGCAAGCTGAGCCCCACCCCCATGGCCTCCGCGTACGCCACCCCGGACGACGTGGACGCGGTCAGGCTCGTCGAGGACGATCCGGGGGTCGCGGCCTCGGTCAAGCGCGCGCTGAAGCCGTGCGTGGGGGACGAGTACCCGGTCGACGTGTCGTACGGGGACCTGACCGACGGAGTCGCCGACGACGTCGTCGTCAACGTCATGACCTGCAGCGATGCCGTCGGCGTCGGTTCCTATGTGTACCGCGAGGCGAGTGACGGGTACCGGAACGTCTTCAGGGCCGAGGAGTCCCCGGTGTACGCGGAGATAGACCGTGGCGACCTGGTGGTCACCAAGCAGGTCTACAAGAAGGACGACCCGGTGACGAGCCCGTCGGGCGAGAATGTGATCACCTACCGCTGGACGGCCGGTCGCTTCGCCCTGGAGTACCGCACGCACAACGAGTACAGCGGCGCGGTCGACGGCGACGCACCGACGACGGCCCCGAACTGACCCGCACCACCCCCAGACCCGCACCCGCAGCAAGCTGTACCGCCGCCACACACGAGACGAGAACTGAGAGCACCCGGGATGGCAGACCAGACCCACGTCCTCTTCGTCGAGGACGACGACGTCATCCGCGAGGCCACCCAACTCGCCCTGGAGCGGGACGGTTTCGCGGTCACGGCCATGCCCGACGGGCTGTCGGGCCTGGAGGCGTTCCGTGCGGACCGCCCCGACATCGCCCTCCTGGACGTCATGGTGCCGGGCCTCGACGGGGTCAGCCTGTGCCGCCGTATCCGCGACGAGTCCACCGTGCCGGTGATCATGCTGTCGGCACGCGCCGACTCGATCGACGTGGTCCTGGGCCTGGAGGCGGGCGCCGACGACTACGTCACGAAGCCCTTCGACGGTGCCGTCCTGGTCGCCCGGATCCGCGCGGTCCTGCGTCGCTTCGGCCACGCCAGCGGCCCGAACGCGACGTCCCCGGAGGGCAGCGCGCCCGTGACCGGCGGGGTGCTGGTCTTCGGTGACCTGGAGATCGACACCGAGGGCATGGAGGTCCTCAAGGAGGGCCGGCCGGTGGCCCTGACGCCCACCGAGATGCGGCTGCTGCTGGAGTTCTCGTCCGCGCCGGGCACGGTCCTCTCCCGGGACAAACTCCTCGAACGCGTGTGGGACTACGGCTGGGGCGGCGACACCCGCGTCGTCGACGTCCATGTGCAGCGGCTGCGTACGAAGATCGGCCAGGACCGGATCGAGACGGTCCGCGGCTTCGGCTACAAGTTGAAGGCCTGAGCCGCCCATGCGTTCCTTCGGATTCACTCGGTTCACGGGCATCCACACCGGGCTCAGATGGAAGCTGAGCGCCGCCATCGCGCTGGTCGGCGCGCTCGTGGCGGTCACGCTCAGCCTGGTCGTGCACAACGCGGCCCGGGTGTCGATGCTGGACGGCGCGCGCGACCTCGCGGACGAACGCGTACTGATCGGGCAGAGCAACTACAACATGTCGGGGCGGCCCAACTTCCCCGGCATCAAGGTCGACGACCCGAACCTGCCGCGGGCACTGCGGGAGAAGGCCGCGCAGGGCCGCCGGGCGACCTACGTGGCCGACCGGCCGGACGGGGTGCCGGACATCTGGGCGGCCGTACCGCTCAAGGACGGCCACATCATGTCGCTGCACACCGGGTTCACCGACCGCAGTACGGACATCATGGCCGACCTCGACCAGGCGCTGATCATCGGCTCGATCGCCGTCGTCCTCGGCGGCAGCGCGCTGGGTGTGCTCATCGGCGCCCAGCTGTCGCGCCGGCTGCGCAAGGCGGCGGCTGCCGCGAACCAGGTCGCCAGGGGCGAGACGGACGTACGGGTGCGGGACGCCATCGGCGGTGTCGTGCGCGACGAGACGGACGACCTCGCGCGGGCGGTGGACGCGATGGCGGACACCCTGCAGCAGCGACTGGAGGCGGAACGGCGGGTCACCGCCGACATCGCGCACGAGCTGCGTACGCCGGTGACGGGACTGCTGACGGCGGCCGAACTCCTGCCGCCCGGGCGCCCGACGGAACTGGTCCTGGACCGGGCGCAGGCCATGCGCACGCTCGTCGAGGACGTGTTGGAGGTGGCCCGTCTGGACGGCGCGTCGGAGCGGGCCGAGCTGCAGGACATCATGCTGGGCGAGTTCGTGGCCCGCCGGGTGCTCGCGAAGGACCCGGAGATCGCCGTGCACGTGGTGCACGAGTCGGAGGTCACGACCGATCCGCGTCGGCTGGAGCGCGTGCTGTTCAATCTGCTGGCCAACGCGGCACGGCACGGCAAGGCGCCCGTAGAGGTCTCCGTCGAGGGCCGGGTCATCCGCGTACGCGACCACGGCACCGGCTTCCCCGAGGACCTGCTGGCGGACGGTCCGAGCCGCTTTCGTACGGGCAGCAGTGACCGTTCGGGACACGGCCACGGTCTCGGCCTCACCATCGCCGCAGGCCAGGCCCGAGTCATGGGCGCCCGCCTGACGTTCCGCAACATACGCCCACCCGGCGCCCCGGACGACGTCGCCGCAGAGGGCGCGGTAGCAGTCCTGTGGCTCCCGGAACACGCCCCGACAAACACGGGCAGCTACCCGATGATGCCTCGGACGAGCAGCTGAGGGGGTGGGGGTTCCGAGGGGGTACACGTCCGTCTCGCCCGTGCGTGAGGGGCTGGGCCGGTGCGGCAGCCCAGGCCGCGTGTCGCCCACCCGTCTGCCCGTTCACCGCATCTGTCCAGCGTCGGCCGGGGCGTTTGGGTCGGCCTGAGGACCTGGGACGAGGCTGGTTCTGCCCGAGCCGCGTTTCCCACCCACCTGCCCCCACCGCTTCTCCAGCCCGACCGGAACCCCCTCCACCCGGGCGGCACCTCTCCAGCGCCGGCCCGCACCCCCAGCCCGTCCGGCGATTGAGGACAAGGCCCGTTCAGGGCCGGCGGCGGGGGTCTGGGGGCGCAGCCCCCAGGGACCCCGACCGCAACCTCATCCCGCGGCCGCCACGGGCGCCGCATCCTTCTCCGGCCCCGCCCCCTTCAACGGAACCTCCTTCACGAACACCGCCGCCCCCAGCACCACGACCGCGGCCACAGCCCCCACCAGGAACGCCGAATGCGTCCCCGAGGACACCGCGTACTGGTACGCCTCCCGCGCCGCCGCCGGCAACTTCGCCAGGCTCGCCGCATCCAGCTGCGCCGACTGCTCGGTCACCTTGGACCCCAGGGCCCCGGCCCGCTCACTCATCACGTCCTGCACCCGGCTGTTGAACAGCGCCCCCATGATCGCGACCCCGAACGAGGACCCGAGCGTACGGAACAGGGTGGTCGTGGAGGACGCCACGCCCATGTCCTTCATCTCGACGCTGTTCTGCGCGACCAGCATGGTGATCTGCATCAGACAGCCGAGGCCGGCCCCGACCACCGCCATGTACAGACCGGACGTCAGCCGTGTGGTCTCCGTGTCCATCTGGGCGAGCAGGTACAGCCCGACACTCAGCAGCACACCACCGGCCAGCGGGAACACCTTGTACTTGCCACTGCCCGTCGTCACCCGCCCCGCGACCATGGACACGACCATCATCGCCGCGAGCATCGGAAGGAGCAGCAGCCCGGAGTTGGTCGCGGACGCGCCCTGCACGGCCTGCTGGTACAGCGGCAGGAACAGCACCGCACCGAACATCGCGAACCCGGTGATGAAGCCGATGATCGACATCAGCGTGAAGTTGCGGTTGCGGAAGATGTGGAGCGGAATGATCGGCTCGGCGGCCTTGGTCTGCCAGAACACGAACCCGACGAGCGAGGCGACGCCGATCCCGATGAGCTCCATGATCACGGCGGAGTCCCACGCGTACTCCGAACCGCCCCAGGTCGTGACGAGCACGATCGAGGTGATGCCGACGGTCAGCAGCGCGACGCCCGGATAGTCGATCCGTGTCTTCGACCGCTTCTTCGGCAGGTGCAGCACGGCGCTGATGGCGGCGAGCGCGACCACACCCAGCGGCAGGTTGATGTAGAACGACCAGCGCCAGCCCAGGTGGTCCGTCAGCGCGCCGCCGACCAGCGGTCCGCCGATCATGGCGAGCGCCATCACGCCGGCCATCATGCCCTGGTACTTGCCACGCTCACGCGGCGGAATGAGGTCCCCGATGATCGCCATGACGCCGACCATCAGGCCACCCGCACCGAGCCCCTGCACGGCGCGGAAGCCGATCAGCTGTCCCATGTCCTGGGCCATACCGCTGAGCGCCGACCCGATCAGGAAGAGCACGATCGAGCTCATGAAGACGCCCTTGCGCCCGTACATGTCGCCGAGCTTGCCCCAGATCGGGGTGGAGGCGGCGGTGGCGAGCGTGTAGGCGGTCACGACCCACGCCAGGTGCGCGAGGCCGCCCAGCTCACCGACGATCGTCGGCATCGCCGTGCCGATGATCATGTTGTCCAGCATCGCGAGCATCATCGCGATCATGAGCGCGAGCAGCACCACCCGCACACTCCGCGGCTGCTTACCCGGCTCGTGCCCCTCGACCTGCGCAACCTGCTCAACCTGCCCGGCTTGCCCGGTCTGTTCGTCCACAACCGCTCGCTTGTCCGCCATCGTCTCCGACCCACTCCCCCACGAACTCCTACTTACTTGCCGACCGGCAAGTTGGCTACACTGGGGAAGCTAGACCCCTAACTAGCCGGGCGTCAAGTAAGTTTTTTACCAAGGACAGGGCCTTCAGAAGCAGAAGTCGGAGTACGGGCATGGACCGCACCAAACAGCGCCGTCGCGGGGACACCCGCCAGCGCATCCAGGACGTGGCGCTCGAACTCCTCGCCGAACAGGGCTACGAGAAGACCTCGCTACGCGAGATCGCCGAGCGTCTCGACGTCACGAAGGCGGCGCTCTACTACCACTTCAAGACCAAGGAAGAGATCATCGTCAGCCTGTTCGAGGATCTGACGAAGCCGATCGAGGAACTGATCGAGTGGGGTCGGCAGCAGCCGCACACCCTCGCCATGAAGCAGGAGATCGTACGCCGCTACAGTCAGGCGCTCACCGAAGCGGCCCCCCTCTTCCGCTTCATGCAGGAGAACCAGGCGACGGTACGGGACCTGAGCATCGGCGACATGTTCAAGTCCCGGATGCTCGGCATGCGGGAGATCATCATCGACCCGGACGCCCCCCTGGTCGACCAGGTCCGCTGCATCAGCGCGATGTTCACTCTGCACGCCGGGATGTTCGTGCTCCAGGACCTCGTAGGTGACGCGGACGCGAAGCGCGAGGCGGTCCTGGAGGTCGCGATCGGCCTGGTGACCCAGGCACACGAGGGCGCGGGACTACCTTCGTAACCGCACGCCCCCGCTGGATGGTCGCGCCGTCCCACCCGTCAGACAGTCACGCCCTTGCCGCGCAGAAACGCCACGGGGTCGACGGCGGACCCGTAGTTCGCGGTCGTACGGATCTCGAAGTGCAGGTGCGGCCCACTGGAGTTGCCCGTGTTGCCGGACAGGGCGATGCGCTGCCCGGTGGCCACGACCTGGCCGGCCTTCACGTCGATCCGCGAGAGATGGGCGTACTGCGAGTAGGTCCCGTTGCCGTGCTTGATGACGACGGCGTTGCCGTACGCCGCCCCGTCGCCGGCGCCGTTGCCGCCGGCCTTGACGACCGTGCCGCCGTGCGCGGCGACGACCTTGGTGCCGCTCGGCACGGCGAAGTCCTGGCCGGAGTGGGTGGACGACCACATGGTGCCGGCCTGATTGAAGCTGGCGCTGAGCGTGTACTTCTTGACCGGGTCCACCCAGGTGGCGGCCTTCTTGGCGGCGACCTGGACCTGGACGGCGCCGGTCGAACCGGTCACCCCGGTCCCGGCAGCGGCCGCGACCCCGGCAGCCCCCAGGACGACCGAGGCCCCGAGCCCGGCGGCCAGAACCGAGACGCGGGAGACACGGGAGACACGGGCCGTACGGGCCTCGCGGGACGGGGTGGTGGCGCGCTGGAACATCGATACCTCACGGGGACGGGGACAGAAAAGCCACCCGGCACGAGCGATCCCGCCGGATGGGCAATCCCTTGGTAACCCCGAGGGGCGCCCGTTCTCAAACCGCCGATCTACGACACAAGGTCGTAGAAGACCTCAAAATCACCTACTTCTTGACATAGCGACCGAAGCCACGACCCCCCACAAACCACGATCCACCCGCACCCTCCCCCACTAATCACGTTAGTAACGGACATTTCGCCTGTGCATCATGTCACCGGCCCGCAAGATCCATCAGTGTCCGAATAAACCCGCTCCGACTACTGGCACCTCACCGCTACCCGTGAGTAATGTGCCCTTCTCGTCAGCGCCACTCACCCCCGCAAGCATGCATCTGACAGGTGCATGCCCGGGCACCGCACTGCCCTACGTGAGAGGACCCCATCCCGATGACCACAGGCTCCTGGACGCCCTGGACCCGACGTATCGGTCTGACCGCAGCCGCCGCGGTCGCCGCGGTGACACTGGCCGGCCCCGGCACCGCCGAGGCCGCCACCACCGCGACCACCACCGCGACCGCGTCGGCAGCCGCTGCCGAGGCCGTCAGTTACGCCACCTGGCAACAGGACTGCCAAGCCGTGATGGACCAGGCGCTGCCCTATCTGAAGCAGCGCATAGCCGCCGCCTCCACGGGTGAGAAGCCGGCGATCGTCTTCGACATCGACAACACCACCCTGGAGACCGACTTCGGCTTCAGCTACCCGTCCCCGGCCAACGCTCCCGTGCTGAAGGTGGCCCAGTACGCCCAGGACCACGGCGTCGCCCTCTTCTTCGTCACCGCGCGCCCGGACATCATCAAGCCCACGACGCAGTACAACCTCACGCACGTCGGCTACAACGTCACCGGGCTGTACACCCGCAATCTGATCGACCTCTTCAAGAACGTGGGCGACTACAAGACCGCGCAGCGCGTCGACATCGAGTCGAAGGGTTACACGATCATCGCCAACATCGGGAACACCGCCACCGACCTGTCGGGTGGCCACGCGGAGAAGACCTACAAGCTGCCGGACTACGACGGCCAGCTGTCGTAGTTCGGTCGCCAGGGCATGCGAGAGGGGCCGGTGCTGTGAAGCACCGGCCCCTCTCGTACGAGCGGAACCTTCAGGGCGAGCCCTCAGGCAGAGCCTGTGGACGCACCCCGGAGGGTCACGCCTCCTTGCTCAGGTTCGGTCCGGCACCGCCGGCCGCCTGCTCGATCGGCGGGACGTCGGGCAGCGCCGTCTTCTCCTCACCCCGGAAGGTGAAGGTCGCGGTCTCACCCTCGCCCTCCGTGTCGACGACCACGATGTGACCGGGGCGCAGCTCACCGAAGAGGATCTTCTCGGAGAGCGTGTCCTCGATCTCACGCTGGATCGTGCGACGCAGCGGGCGGGCGCCCATGACGGGGTCGTAACCCTTCTTGGACAGCAGCTCCTTGGCGGCCTGGGAGAGCTCGAGGCCCATGTCCCGGTCCTTGAGGCGCTCGTCCACCTTGCCGACCATCAGGTCGACGATCTGGAGGATGTCGACCTGCGTGAGCTGCGGGAAGACGACGACGTCGTCGACGCGGTTGAGGAACTCGGGGCGGAAGTGCTGCTTGAGCTCGTCCGAGACCTTGTTCTTCATGCGCTCGTAGTTGGACTTCTTGTCACCGGAGGCCGCGAAGCCCAGGTTGAAGCCCTTCGAGATGTCCCGCGTGCCGAGGTTGGTCGTCATGATGATGACCGTGTTCTTGAAGTCCACGACCCGGCCCTGGGAGTCGGTCAGACGACCGTCCTCCAGGATCTGCAGCAGCGAGTTGAAGATGTCCGGGTGGGCCTTCTCGACCTCGTCGAAGAGGACGACGGAGAACGGCTTGCGGCGGACCTTCTCGGTCAGCTGGCCGCCCTCTTCGTAACCCACGTATCCGGGCGGGGAACCGAAGAGACGCGACACCGTGTGCTTCTCGCTGAACTCCGACATGTCGAGGGAGATCAGCGCGTCCTCGTCACCGAAGAGGAACTCGGCGAGCGCCTTGGACAGCTCGGTCTTACCGACACCGGACGGGCCGGCGAAGATGAACGAACCACCGGGACGCTTCGGGTCCTTCAGACCGGCACGCGTACGACGGATCGCCTTCGACAGCGCCTTGACGGCGTCGATCTGGCCGATGACCCGCTTGTGGAGCTCGTCCTCCATGCGCAGCAGGCGGCTCGACTCCTCCTCGGTCAGCTTGAAGACCGGGATGCCGGTGGCTGTCGCCAGGACCTCGGCGATCAGCTCGCCGTCGACCTCGGCGACGACGTCCATGTCGCCGGCCTTCCACTCCTTCTCGCGCTTGGCCTTTGCGGCGAGGAGCTGCTTCTCCTTGTCACGGAGAGAGGCGGCCTTCTCGAAGTCCTGCGAGTCGATCGCGGACTCCTTGTCGCGGCGCACGCCGGCGATCTTCTCGTCGAACTCGCGCAGGTCCGGCGGAGCGGTCATCCGGCGGATGCGCATCCGGGAACCGGCCTCGTCGATGAGGTCGATCGCCTTGTCCGGCAGGAACCGGTCCGAGATGTACCGGTCGGCGAGCGTCGCCGCCTGCACCAGGGCCTCGTCGGTGATCGAGACGCGGTGATGCGCCTCGTACCGGTCGCGCAGGCCCTTGAGGATCTCGATCGTGTGGGGGAGGGAAGGCTCCGCCACCTGGATCGGCTGGAAGCGGCGCTCGAGGGCCGCGTCCTTCTCAAGGTGCTTGCGGTACTCGTCGAGCGTGGTCGCACCGATGGTCTGGAGCTCACCACGGGCCAGCATCGGCTTGAGGATGGAGGCCGCGTCGATGGCGCCCTCGGCGGCACCCGCGCCGACGAGCGTGTGCAGCTCGTCGATGAACAGGATGATGTCGCCGCGGGTGCGGATCTCCTTGAGGACCTTCTTCAGGCGCTCCTCGAAGTCACCGCGGTACCGGGAGCCGGCGACCAGCGCGCCGAGGTCCAGGGTGTAGAGGTGCTTGTCCTTGAGGGTCTCGGGCACCTCGCCCTTGACGATGGCCTGGGCGAGACCCTCGACGACGGCGGTCTTGCCGACGCCGGGCTCACCGATGAGGACCGGGTTGTTCTTCGTACGGCGGGACAGCACCTGCATGACCCGCTCGATCTCCTTCTCGCGCCCGATGACCGGGTCGAGCTTGGATTCGCGGGCCGCCTGGGTGAGGTTCCGGCCGAACTGGTCGAGGACCAGGGACGTCGAGGGGGTGCCCTCGGCAGGACCGCCACTGGCGCCGGCGGTCTCCTTGCCCTGGTAGCCGGAGAGCAGCTGGATGACCTGCTGCCGCACCCGGTTGAGGTCTGCGCCCAGCTTGACGAGGACCTGGGCGGCGACGCCCTCGCCCTCGCGGATCAGGCCGAGCAGGATGTGTTCCGTGCCGATGTAGTTGTGGCCCAGCTGAAGGGCCTCGCGGAGCGACAGCTCCAGGACCTTCTTGGCACGGGGGGTGAAGGGGATGTGCCCGGAGGGGGCCTGCTGCCCCTGCCCGATGATCTCCTCCACCTGCTGGCGGACCGCCTCGAGCGAAATCCCGAGGCTCTCCAGGGCCTTAGCGGCGACACCCTCACCCTCGTGGATCAGGCCCAGGAGGATGTGCTCGGTGCCGATGTAGTTGTGGTTGAGCATCCGGGCTTCTTCCTGAGCCAGGACGACAACCCGCCGCGCGCGGTCGGTGAACCTCTCGAACATCGTTAATCGCTCCTCAGAGCGGTCAGGCAGTAAGGGGACGCTCCCCTCCCTGTCCTTCCGCAGCTTAGTCCCGCAAGCGGGGACCGCTCATTCCAACTGCCGACACCGGACCGAGAACCAACACAGCCTCCTGACCCCGTACGCCGACATATGCTCCAACCCGATCGTGCGAGACGATGTTCCCGCAGGCCAGGCAGTTACCCTCACTATCAGTACGCCGATGGCGAACGTGAGACGGCCTTTTCTGCGCGTCGCCCCCTCCCACTAGGGATGTCTTACCCGTACGGACTGACACTCCATGCCGGATGCACGGGTTCCCTCCGCTACGGGCGAACAACCTTGCGCCGCCGAACTGCTCTGCGCGTCCCCGGAATCGCCACTCTGTGCGCCCACGGAGACACCCAGCGTAACTCGCGGCCTCTCCTGGCGGTTGGCTTTGGCATGGCGCCCTCGGTTCCCCTTCCTCGTCGTCCTCTTGATACGGACGACACCACGCGTGATCTCACGCGCGGCACCAGCAGTGGCGACACGGGTGATGTCCGTCGTTGGTACGAGAACGAACTGGGGTGGGCGACAGTGCCCGGTTCCGGCGGTCCCGGTGGTACCGGGCTTCCGCTGCTGCTGGCCGTGGGCCCGTGCTTCGACGTGCTGGACGTGCCGGCGGAAGCGGGCTTCGCGGCGCTGCGCCACCGGGGGCAGACGCGGGCGCCGGTCTCCCCGGTGGCCCTGCGCGGGGAGCGGATGCTGCTGCTGGTGGCCCCGGGCAGCGCGGACGAGTTGCCGGGGCTGCTGGACTGGCTGGAGTGGGGCGGGCTCACACCGGAGCTGAAGGCGATCGGCGCGGGCGGCCGTATCGAGGCGCCCCGGCCACCCGGGCTCCCCACGCTGCCCGGCCTGACCGCACTGCCGGGGCTCGCCGAAACGGGCGATTCCCCGGGCCCCGCAAATCCGCAGGGGGCCGCTGTCTGGCTGCGACCCCCTGAAACAGGATGCGGGACCGGAATCCCGCTGCCGAGGATGTCGGCCCTGGGGGGCGTCGGAGGCGCCCCCGATCTCGTACGGCTGGTGGACACGTTGGCGACGCAATGCCATCGCATCCGACTGCGGCGCGCGTGCGCTCAGCCGTTGGCCTTCTCGTAAGCCTCACGAATGGACGCGGGAACACGGCCACGGTCATTGACCTCGTAACCGTTCTCCTTCGCCCAAGCACGGATCTGCGCGGTGTCCTGGCTGCCGCCGGTAGCGACGCGCACCTTTCCACGCCCACCCGAAGCACGGCCTCCAGTACGACGACCGCCCTTGACGTAGGCGTCGAGGAGACCGCGAAGCTTGTCGGCATTGGCAGTCGTGAGGTCGATCTCGTACGTCTTGCCGTCCAACGCGAACGTCACGGTCTCGTCGGCCTCGCCGCCGTCGAGGTCGTCGACAAGAAGGACCTGAACCTTCTGTGCCACCGGATTTCCTTTCATCGATAACTCGGGAGCCGGCCTGCGGCATGCGCCGCCGATTCGCGTCCCCTGTTATATGCAGTACTGCAGTACATCGGAAAGCAAACCGCTTTTGCGTGAAAAACACAAACCCCCGGGAGAGACCGACCGTCCCACCATGGACCGGAAACGTGCGCGTTTCGGACATAGGGAACCCGGGCAGGGCGGCTCACAGAATTGCCCGATGCCCGATCACAGATGCAGAAGCATCCGGCTGTTGCCCAAGGTGTTCGGTTTCACTCGTTCGAGACCGAGGAACTCCGCGACGCCCTCGTCATAGGAACGCATCAGCTCGGCGTAGACATCGGTGTCAACCGGTGTCTCACCGATCTCCACGAAGCCGTGCTTCCCGAAGAAGTCCACTTCAAAGGTCAGACAGAAAACGCGACGAACACCGAGCCAGCGGGCGGTCTGCAGCAACTTCTCCAGCAACTGATGCCCGACACCGGAACCTCTGAGGTCGGGGTTCACGGCAAGAGTGCGGACTTCGGCAAGGTCTTCCCACATGACGTGGAGTGCGCCGCAGCCCACGACCTCACCGTTGTCGTCGCGTTCCGCGACCCAGAACTCCTGGATGTCCTCGTAAAGTGTCACCGTCGCTTTGTCGAGCAGGATACGGCCACGGACGAACGAGTCAAGGAGTCCGCGTACGGCCTGGACATCGCTGGTCCTGGCCCGCCGGACGGTGATGGCTTTCGCGGTGACTTCGGGACGGATCGCTGACATGAGCGGACGCTATCGCCCGGTGGGGTCCTGGACCGAGGCGGGGTTCTCGTAGGCGGTATGTTCCGCGGCTTCCGCCTGTTGCGTCTGTTCCGGCTGTTCGGGCTCTCGGGGCTGTTCGACCTGTTCCGGCCCTTCGACGATGCGAACGGCATCCCTGAGGGCGAGCCGCTGTTCTTCGCTCATCATGCCGAAGAAGGCGACGAGAGCGGCGGCGGGGTTGTCACTCTGCGACCACGCGTCGTTCATCAGCGCGGCCGCGTAGGCGGCACGGGTGGAGACCGCCTCATATCGATAGGCCCGGCCTTCCGCCTCGCGACGGACCCAGCCCTTCTGATGGAGATTGTCCAAAACGGTCATCACCGTGGTGTAGGCGATGGACCGTTCCTGCCGAAGATCTTCCAGGACTTCTCGAACGGTGACCGGGCGGTTCCACTTCCACACCCGCGTCATGACCGCGTCTTCGAGTTCTCCCAATGGGCGAGGCACAACTCAGCACACTAGTGGGAGAAACGGTGAATAGCGCGAAGGACGTGCGCTTTCACCGTCAAACACCTACGAAACGGGGCGATCCTGTCCTGCCTGCCGGGTCTGCTCGGCCCGGGCGAGGGTGGCGTCGACGACGGCGTCCTCCTTGGCCTTGTTGGCACCGCCCTGACTCTTCACCATCGTCACGATCACAGCGATGAAGAGCACGGCCATCACTACGGGGGGCACGAGCGCGGAGACGTAGTCCATGGGGACCAGAGTAGCCAGGGCCGACGAAAGGCCCGGGCGGGGGGCCCGGGCCTTTCGGTGAGCGCGGCTCTGTTCGGCCGTCTGTGCCTTCCCTGCTCTGTTCAGCCCGCCGCGAGTTGCTGTGGGGGATGCGCGGGAGGCGTCGGCTTGCGGCGCGGGAAGACCTCGCCCGGGGTGGGGACGGGACGGCCGGGCCTGGGGGCGTCGGGCGCGGGCCTCGGCGCCGGTGCGGGGCGTTCCTGGGGCTGCTTCTCCGCGGGCCGCTCGGCGGGCTTCCTGGCGGGCTCCTGGGCGGCGAGACCGCCGGGCAGGGCCAGGAGACGGGTACGGGAGGCGGGCACCTTGGGTGCGACCGGCGCGCGGTCGGCCGTTCTGGCGCCCAGCCTGGCCCGTACGTCCCGCTCCGCGTGTCGCATACAGCGTTCCAGGAGGGCGGCGGCGACCGGGTTCCCCCGCAGGGCCCGGAGGGCGGCGAGGTCGTCCGGGTCCGGCCGGTACCCGGCACCCAGCGCCTCCTCAAGGAGCGTGAGGTATCCGGCGGCGGTTCCGGGCAGGGCGGCGCGGTAGCGGGCGAGGTCGGCCACGAGGAAGGCCCGCAGCCTGATCCCCTCGTGCGCCGCCTCGTCGACGGACTCGGCGAGCCTGAGACAGTCCTGGACGTCCTCTGCGGAGGCGGGGCCGGGGTGGAGGGCGAGGGCGAGGGCGCGACGGAGCACACGCAGCTCCTCCGCACCGAACGCCATGCCGCCGCGAGATCCGAATGGCGTGGGCATGCGGCGACGATACGCGCTAATCAGACAAATTCGACATCGGGGGAGGGCGTGGCGCCGGGAGCCACCCAGGTGGACCTGCGCCGTGGTCACATACGGGACACGTTCCGCTCGTAGACCAGCCGCAGCCCGATCAGCGTCAGCCACGGTTCGTGCTCGTCGATCACCGACGCCTCGCCCAGCACCATCGGCGCCAGACCGCCCGTGGCGATCACCGTCACGTCGTCCGGGTCCTCGGCCAGCTCCTTCGCCATCCGGGTCACCACACCGTCCACCTGACCGGCGAACCCGTAGATGATGCCCGCCTGCATCGCCTCGACCGTGTTCTTGCCGATCACCGCCCGGGGCCGTGCCACCTCGATCTTCCGGAGCTGAGCCCCCCGCACCCCGAGCGCCTCGACCGAGATCTCGATCCCGGGCGCGATCACCCCGCCGACGTACTCCCCGCGCGCGGACACCGCGTCGAACGTGGTCGCCGTACCGAAGTCGACGACGATCGCGGGGCCCCCGTAGAGCTCGACGGCGGCGACCGCGTTGATGATGCGGTCCGCGCCGACCTCCTTGGGGTTGTCGGTGAGGATCGGTACGCCCGTCTTCACGCCGGGTTCGACCAGCACCGCCGGTACATCGCCGTAGTACCGCCGCGTCACCTCGCGCAGCTCGTGCAGCACCGACGGCACGGTCGCGCAGATGGCGATGCCGTCGATGCCGTCGCCCAGTTCGTCCCCGAGGAGCGGGTGCATGCCCATGAGGCCCTGGAGGAGGACCGCGAGCTCGTCGGCCGTGCGGCGCGCGTCCGTGGAGATGCGCCAGTGCTCGACGATCTCGTCGCCGTCGAAGAGTCCGAGGACGGTGTGGGTGTTTCCCACGTCGATGGTCAGCAGCATGGCCGTACCTACTCCGCCGGTCGCAGGTCGAGACCGATGTCGAGGATCGGCGAGGAGTGGGTGAGGGCGCCGACCGCCAGGTAGTCGACGCCAGTGTCGGCGTATTCCTTGGCGTTCTTCAGGATGAGCCGGCCGGAGACCTCCAGCACGGCGCGGCCGTCGACGACCGAGACGGCCTCGTCGCACTCGCCGGGGGTGAAGTTGTCCAGGAGGATCAGGTCGGCGCCCGCGTCGACGACCTCGCGCAGCTGGTGCAGGGTGTCGACCTCGACCTCGATCGGTACGTCCGGGAAGGCGTCCCGTACGGCCTTGAAGGCCTGGGCGACGCCGCCGGCGGCCACCACGTGGTTGTCCTTGACGAGAGCCGCGTCCGACAGGGACATGCGGTGGTTGACGCCGCCGCCGCAGCGGACCGCGTACTTCTCCAGGGAACGAAGGCCGGGAGTCGTCTTGCGGGTGTCGCGGACCCGCGCCTTGGTGCCCTCCAGGACGTCCGCCCACGCGCGCGTGGCGGTCGCGATACCGGACAGGCGGCACAGGAGGTTGAGGGCGCTGCGCTCGGCCGTCAGGAGGTCACGGGTGCGGGTCGTGACGCTGAGCAGCTTCTGTCCGGCCTCCACGCGGTCGCCGTCCTCGACGTGCCGCTCGACCTCGAACTCGTCGGTGCAGACCACGGAGACGACCGCCTCGGCGATCCGCAGGCCGGCCACGATGCCTCCCTCGCGGGCGGTGAAGTCGGCGGTGGCGCGGGCCTCCTCGGGGATGGTCGCGACGGTCGTCACGTCCACGCCGCCGTCGAGGTCCTCCTGGATGGCGACGTTGGCGATGTCCTCGACCTCGAGGGGGTCGAGGCCGGCGTCGGCGAGGAGGGCGGCGAGCGCGGGGTCGAGGCCGCACTCCAGGTAGACGTCGTCTGCCATGTCGGAGGCAGCGCCACAGGCGCAGCCGTCGCCGCAGCCGCCGCTCTGGGCGAGGGGAAGGTCGGGGGTGCTCACTTCTGTCACTGCTCCTGGGGACGGTGCTCCGGCTGATGATGCCGGGTCGGGGGGAAGTCTGCGGTGTCGGTGGTGTGTACGGCCAGCGTCCGGTCGGGATTCAGCCGTACGACAATGTGGCGGTGCCAGGTCGTGTCGTCGCGCTCGGCGTGGTCCTCGCGCCAGTGGCAGCCTCGGGTCTCCTCGCGGAGCCGGGCGGCGGTGACCAGGACGCGGGCCACGCACAGGAGGTTGGTGGCCTCCCAGGTGTCGACGCCGGGCTCGGCGGTCTTGCCGTTCTCGTCGAGGGCGTCCCGGGCGTCCGTGTGCAGTTGCTGGAGGGCCGCGGCGGCGGTCTCCAGCGAGGCCTCCGAGCGGAGCACGCAGGCGCCCTCGGTCATGATCCGCTGGATCGCGAAGCGGGCCTCGGGCACGAGCAGCGGGTGCGCGGGCTTCTGGGGGTGCGGGACGGGTGCGGGCACGCGCGCGTGGAGGCCGTTTCCGGCGTGGGCCTCGGTGATGTCGGCGACGATGCGCTCGGCGTAGACCAGGCCCTCCAGGAGGGAGTTGGAGGCGAGCCGGTTGGCGCCGTGGACGCCGGTGCAGGCCACCTCTCCGCACGCGTACAGGCCGGGGACGGTCGTGCGGCCCCGGGAGTCGGTGCGGACGCCGCCGGAGGCGTAGTGGGCGGCCGGGGCGACCGGGACGGGCTCCGTGACCGGGTCGATGCCGTGGGCGCGGCAGGAGGCGAGGATCGTCGGGAAGCGGTTCTCCCACATGTGGGCGCCGAAGTGCCGGGCGTCCAGGAACATGTGTTCGGCGCCCTGTTCCTGCATACGGCGCATGATGCCCTTGGCGACGATGTCCCGGGGCGCGAGTTCGCCGAGTTCGTGCTGGCCGGTCATGAAGCGCACGCCGTCCGCGTCGACGAGATGGGCGCCCTCGCCGCGTACCGCCTCGGAGACGAGCGGCTGCTGGCCCTCTGCGTCGGCGCCCAGGAAGAGCACCGTGGGGTGGAACTGGACGAACTCCAGGTCGCTGACCTCGGCGCCCGCGCGCAGGGCGAGGGCGACGCCGTCGCCGGTCGACACGGACGGGTTGGTGGTCGCCGAGAAGACCTGGCCCATGCCGCCGGTGGCGAGGACCACCGCGGGCGCGTGTACGGCTCCCACGCCGTCGTGCTGGCCCTCTCCCATGACGTGCAGGGTCACGCCCGCCGTACGGCCGTCGGCGTCTGTCAGGAGGTCCAGGACGAGCGCGTTCTCGACCGTGCGCATGCCCCGCGCGCGGACCGCCTCGACGAGCGCGCGGGAGATCTCCGCGCCGGTCGCGTCGCCGCCCGCGTGCGCTATCCGGCGGCGGTGGTGGCCGCCCTCGCGGGTCAGTTCCAGTCCTCCTTCGGAGGACTCGTCGAAGTGGGCGCCGGTCTCGATGAGCCGCCGTACGGCGTCGGGTCCCTCCGTGACGAGGATCCGTACGGCCTCCTTGTCGCACAGGCCCGCGCCGGCCACCAGGGTGTCGTCCAGGTGCTGTTCGGGGGTGTCGCCCTCCCCGAGGGCCGCCGCGATGCCGCCCTGGGCCCAGCGGGTGGAGCCGTCGTCGAGGCGGGCCTTGGTGACGACGACCGTCCGCAGGCCCGCCGCGTCGCAGCGCAGGGCCGCGGTGAGCCCGGCGACACCGGAGCCGACGACCACGACGTCCGCGGTGAGGGCCCAGCCGGGGGCGGGGGCGTGCAGCCGTATGCCGGTGGAGGTGCTGGCGCCAGGGCCTGTCGTCACATTCCCGTCGTCCGCCCGGAGGGCGGGCCTGGCGGCGTCAGGTGCGTGCTCTCGGCGTGCCGGGCGCAGGCCCTCGTACTGGTTGTCCGTGGGCGTGCGCCCGGTGCGGCGAGAGTGCGTGCATGGCGTCGACTGGCAGGCAGGAATGCGACGACAGGCCCTAGGGCCGGCGGTGGTGCCTGTGGTGCTCACGAGGCGGCTCCGGGGGTTCCGAAAATGAGAGGGATGTTGTCGATCAGCCGGGTCGTCCCGACCTTGGCCGCGACGGCGAGGACGGCTTCGCCCGTGAAGTCGTCCGGGATCTCGGTGAAGTCGGCGGGGTCGACCAGGGCGAGGTAGTCGAGGACCAGCGGGGGCCGCAGACGGGCCGCGTCGTCCAGCAGGAGGCGGGCGGCGGCCCGGACGGCGGCGGGGCCGCCGCCGGGGACCTTCGCGACGGCGTGCGCGTCGGCGGCGGCGCGGGATTCGCCGATCGCGCTGAGGGCCTGGGCACGCGCGCGCGTGGCGGGCACTTCGCGGGCCCGCGCGCGGAGCGCCTCCTGGGCGGCGTGGCGGTCACTGCCGGCGAACAGGGCCTGGGAGAGCGCCAGCGCCGTACGCCGTTCCTCGGTGGACAGGTAGCGGTTGCGGCTGGACAGGGCCAGGCCGTCGGCCTCGCGGACGGTCGGGACTCCGACGATCTCCACGCCGAAGTTCAGGTCGCGGACCATCCGGCGGATCATCGCGAGCTGCTGGGCGTCCTTCTGCCCGAAGAAGGCCACGTCGGGCCGGGTGAGGTGGAGCAGCTTGCCGACGACGGTGAGTACGCCGTCGAAGTGCCCGGGGCGTGTGGCGCCTTCCAGCCGCTCTCCCATGGGGCCCGCGCTGATGCGGACCTGGGGTTCGCCGCCGGGGTAGACCTCGTCCACGGAGGGGGCGAACACGGCGTCCGCGCCCGCCTGTTCGGCGAGTTCGACGTCGGCGTCGAGGGTGCGCGGGTAGCGGTCGAGGTCCTCGCCCTTGCCGAACTGGAGGGGGTTCACGAAGACGGTGACGGTCACGAAGCCCTCGGGGCCGACATGTTCGCGGGCGGCCCGGATCAGGGTGGCGTGGCCCTCATGGAGGGCGCCCATGGTCATGACGACGGCGTTGTGTCCCGGCACTCCGATATGGCCGTGGGCGTCGGCCAGGCCGTCGGTGTCGGCCAGGATTCCCCAGAAACGGCTGCTCATCGGTCTCCCCCGTCGCTGTCGGTGTTGTCAGGGGTCGCGGGCGAGTCGGTGTTCCCCGCGAGTACCCCGAGGAGGTCCTCGGCCAGTTCCGGCTTGAGCAGCCCGTACGCGAGGGCGCGGTCGGCGGTCGCGCGGGCCATCGCCAGATAGGCGGGGACGCTCTGCGGGGAGTGCTTGCGCAGCTCCGCGACATGTGCGGCGACGGTGCCCGCGTCCCCGCGCGCGACGGGCCCGGTGAGCGCCGCGTCCCCGGAGCGCAGCGCGTTGTCCAGGGCGGCACCCAGCAGCGGGCCGAGCATCCGGTCGGGGGCGTCGACGCCGGCCGTGCGCAGCAGTTCCATGGACTCGGCGACCAGGGTCACCAGGTGGTTCGCGCTCAGGGCGAGGGCCGCGTGGTAGAGCGGGCGGCTCTCCTCGGCGATCCATTCGGGCTCGCCGCCCATCTCGATGACGAGGGCCTCGGCGGCCAGCCGCAGCTCGGGGCGCGCGGTGACCCCGAAGGAGCACCCGGCGAGCCGCTGGACGTCGACGGCGGTGCCGGTGAACGTCATGGCGGGGTGCAGGGCCAGGGGCAGTGCGCCGGCCCGCAGCGCGGGGTCCAGGACCTTCGCGCCGTACCGCCCGGAGGTGTGCACGAGCAGCTGTCCCGGGCGTACGGCGCCGGTCTCGGCGAGTCCCTCCACGAGGCCGGGCAGGGCGTCGTCGGGGACGGTCAGCAGGACCAGGTCGGCGTGCTCCATGACCTGGGCGGGCGACACGACGGGCACGTCCGGGAGCAGCTGCGCGGCTCTGCGGACGGAGGCGTCGGAGACCGCGGAGACGGCCACCGGGCGGTGCCCGGCGAGTCGCAGGGACGCGGCCAGCGCGGGGCCCACGCGTCCGGCGCCGATCACGCCGACGGTGAGCCGGGCGGGGCGGTCCCTGGGGTCTGCCTGTTGGAATGTACTCACTCGACGACGGCCTTCCCGTTCCAGTCCGCTCGGGGTACCGGACGATGTACCGGACGATTTCTCGTCATGTTAACGCGATTGGTCCGACGGGCGTCCGGTTGTCCACAGGCTGTGGGCGCCCGGGCGCCGTCCGTGCGCGGACGCGCGGAAATCCATGTGACCGTCCGGTCCCGCGCGCGGGATGATCCCGGGCATGAGCGATACGGCGGACGAGGGCGGGATACCGGGCGAGGGCTCCGGCGAAGAGCACGGCAAGGGGGCACAACGGCTGCGGCGCCGGGCGGCCCTCCGGGGCGCCGAACGGGTCCTGGCGCGCCCGGGGTTCCTGGGGACGATCGGGCAGCGGCTGGCGCTGCTGGAGGAGGCGCGGGAGTCGTACGACCTGGACGAGACGTCCGACATCTACGGCGGCGGGATCGTCGAGACCCTGGAGAAGCGGGTCGCCGGGCTGCTCGGCAAGGAGGCCGCCGCGTTCTTCCCGACCGGCACGATGGCCCAGCAGGTGGCCCTGCGCTGCTGGGCGGGCCGTACCGGCGACCCGGCCGTGGCGCTGCACGCGCTCGCGCACCCGGAGGTGCACGAGCGGAACGCGTTCAGCACGGTCAGCGCGCTGCGCCCGCTCCGGGTGACGAGCGAGCCGAGGATGCCGACGGCCGACGAGGTCCGCGACTTCGACGAGCCCTTCGGGACGCTGATGCTGGAACTTCCCCTCAGGGACGCCGGTTTCGTGCTGCCCACCTGGGAGGAGCTGTCCGAGGTGGTGGCGGCGGCCCGGGAACGCGACGCGGTGGTGCACTTCGACGGCGCCCGCCTGTGGGAGTCCACCACCCACTTCGGCCGCCCCCTGGACGAGATCGCGGACCTCGCGGACAGCGTCTACGTGTCCCTCTACAAGTCCCTCGACGCATACGGCGGTGCCGTCCTGGCGGGTCCCCGAACCCTCGTCGAGGAGGCGAAGGCATGGCGGCACCGGTACGGCGGCGCGGTCTTCCAGCAGTTCCCGACCGTCCTGTCCGCTCTCGTCGGCCTGGACCGCGAGCTGCCACGCCTCCCGGAGTACGTGTCCCACGCGCGCGTGGTCGCCGCCGCGCTGCGGGAGGGCCTCGCGGCGGCGGGGGTGCCGTGGTCGCGCGTCCACCCGGAGGTGCCGCACACGAACGAGTTCCAGGTATGGCTGCCGTACGACCACGAGGTCGTCGCGGAGGCGGCGATCCGGCAGGGCGAGGAGACGAGGACTGTCCTGTTCGCCAACGAGTGGGCCCGGGGCGGCCCGGGTCTCGCGGTCACCGAGGTGTTCGTCCGTGCGGCCGGCCTGGAGTGGACGGCGCGGGACGTGAAGGCGGCTGTGACGGAGTTCGTGGCGCGTCTGTAGGAGCCCGTGGGGGTCGTCGCGGGGGCGTTGTCAGTGGCGGGGTGCACCATGTGGGCATGAGCGTGCGCATCGACGTGTGCGGGCTGGGGCGGGAGCGGATCGCCGTCGTACCCTCTCCGCCGGCCGAGCCCGGCATGGCGCTGCACGCGCTGCCCGAGCCGGGGCATCACCCCCGGCTGCAGGGTTGGAGACGGGGGTGACCGCAGGGCTCGAACCGCATCCGGCCGACCGGATGTTCGAGGCCGAATTCCTGTGGCGCCCCACGTTCTCGGACCTCTTCCTGCCGTACGCGGGCCCGGGCGCGGGCACGCTCCCCGGGGGACGCTCGGCGCGGAACTCGACCAGCTGGACCGGTTGACGGACGAACAGTTCGTGGACGCCTGCCTGGAGTTCACCTGCGCGCTGCCGTACGACGAGCAGGGCGCCGGGGCGCTCACCGACCCCGGGGCGCGTCGGCGGGCCCTGGATCCGGCGGTCTCTCGCGGGCGAAAGGGCGGTCAGCCGGCTGCCCCGCCGGCCCGCACGAGCCCCGTCTCGTAGGCGAGGACGACCACCTGCACCCGGTCCCGCAGCCCCAGCTTGGTCAGGATGCGGCCCACATGGGTCTTCACGGTCGCCTCCGACAGCACCAGCCGGGCCGCGATCTCGCCGTTCGACAGGCCCTGGGCGACCAGGATCATGACCTCGCGCTCACGGCCGGTGAGCCGTTCCAGCTCCTTGTACTGAGGCTCTTTGCCGGTGCTCGGCAGCATGGGCGCGAAACGGTCGAGGAGCCGCCGGGTCGTCGAGGGGGCCACGACCGCGTCACCGCTGTGCACGGAGCGGATGGCGGTGAGGAGCTCGCCGGGCGGCACGTCCTTGAGCATGAAGCCGGAGGCACCGGCCTTCAGCCCGGAGAAGGCGTACTCGTCGAGGTCGAAGGTGGTCAGGATCAGCACCTTGGGCGGGTTGTCTCCCTGGCAGATGCGCCGGGTGGTCTCCACCCCGTCGAGCTTCGGCATGCGTACGTCCATCAGCACCACGTCGACCTCGGTCTCCCGCAGCACCTGGAGAGCCTCCACGCCGTCGCCCGCCTCCGCCACGACCTCCATGTCCGGCTGGGCGTCGAGCACCATCCGGAACCCGGTGCGCAGCAGCACCTGGTCGTCGACGAGCATCACACGGATGTGCATGGCGGGGTCCTCCGGTCGGTACGTCTCGAACATCAATGCGTCGATCGAACGTGCACGTGTCAATGAGCGGGTTTGAGGGGCAACAGGGCGCTGATGCGAAAGCCGCCGCCCGGGCGCGGACCCGCGTCGAGGGTGCCGCCCACCATGCCGACCCGTTCACGCATACCGATCAGGCCGTGCCCCTGTCCGTCGACGCCGCCCTCCTCGTAGTGCTCGTGCGGGGCGCCCTTGCCGTCGTCCTCGACGAGCAGGCCGAGACCGTCGTCGAAGTAGACCAGACGCACGCTCGCTCCGGTGTTCGGGCCGCCGTGCTTACGGGTGTTGGTGAGCGCCTCCTGCACGATGCGGTACGCCGTCAGCTCCACACCGCTGGGCAGCGGGCGCGGGTTGCCCTCGACCTTGTAGTCGACGGGCAGGCCCGAGGTACGGCACTGCTCGATCAGCTCGTCGAGCTGCTCGACGTCGGGCTGCGGAACGTACTCGCAGCCCTCCTGGTGCTCGCCGGTGCGCAGGACGCCGAGCAGCCGGCGCATCTCGGCGAGGGCCTGGCGGCCGGTCCCGGAGATGGTCTCCAGGGCCTTCTTCGCCTGTTCGGGGGCGGTGTCGAGGACGTAGGCGGCGCCGTCGGCCTGGACCACCATCACGGAGACGTTGTGCGCGACGACGTCGTGCAGCTCGCGGGCGATCCGGGCGCGCTCGGCGGCGACCGCGACCTTGGCCTGCGCCTCACGTTCCCTCTCCAGGCGGGCGGCCCGCTCCTCCAGTTGGGCGAAGTAGGCGCGGCGGGTGCGCAACGAGTCGCCGAGCACCCAGGCGAGGGCGAAGGGAACCGCCAGGAAGACCATCAGGGCGAGATTGCCCGCCGAGCTCGTCCCATGCTCCGGCCAGCGCGCCTGGGCCAGCGGGGACGCGCACAGACCGCCGATCAGCGCGAACCGTGAGGCCCAGCGGGGTCCGCTCACCGCCACGGTGTAGACGATCACCAGCAGGGCGAAGTCGGCGGGCAGGATCTGGACGTCCATGGCCAGCTGCACCACCCCGACGGCGGCGGCCAGCACGAGCATCCGCTCGGGCATACGCCGGCGCAGGGCGATCACCAGGCCCAGCAGGAGGGTCAGAACACCGGTCACCGCCGGGGACCCGGCACCCGGAGTGTCGTTCTTGACGGCTCCGCTCAGCATGGAGATCCCGAACAGGAAGACGGCCCAGAAGCCGTCGACCCAGGTCGGGTGTCTGCGGAGGAAGTCATAGACGCGTTGCACGTAACCCAGCGTAGGGAAGCGTTGTGCGTGCCGGGGTCAACCGGAGGGTCGATCCGCAACGCCCCGGTGTACTCCGCAAGGTGGAGACCCTCTCCCCTGGGGGGCGGGGGTCAGGGCCCTAGCCTGAGCCCGTGGCAGGAGAGACGGCGGGCGCGGCGGTGGGCGGGACAGCGGGCGAGTGGCGCGGCTGGCGGGCGGCGACACAGGAGGCGCTCTACGGCGAACACGGGTTCTACCGTCGGCCGGAGGGACCCGCCGGGCACTTCCGTACGTCCGTCCACGCGTCGCCGCTCTTCGCCCGTGCCGTGGCGCGGCTGCTGTGCCGGGTCGACGAGGCGCTGGGCCGTCCCGTGTCGCTCGGCTTCGTCGACATGGGCGCGGGCCGGGGCGAACTCGTGACCGGTGTTCTCGCGGCCCTGCCCCCGGAAGTGGCCGCCCGCGCGCGCGGGTACGCCGTCGAGCTGGCCGACCGCCCCGCGGAGCTCGATCCTCGCGTCGAGTGGCTGACCGAGCCCCCCGGCGGCCTCACCGGCCTGCTGTTCGCCAACGAGTGGCTGGACAACGTCCCCGTGGAGGTGGCGGAGGTCGACCCCGAGGGCGTGGCACGCCGGGTTCTCGTACGGCGGGACGGAGCCGAGCGGCTCGGGGAGCCGGTCGCCGGCGCGGACGCGGAGTGGCTGGCGCGCTGGTGGCCGTTGCCGCCCGAGCCGGGGCTGCGGGCCGAGATCGGGCTCCCCAGGGACACCGCCTGGGCCGCCGCCCGGGCCACCGTCGAGCGGGGGCTCGCCGTCGCCGTCGACTACGCCCACACGGTCGGCGCCCGGCCGCCCTTCGGGACGCTCACCGGTTTCCGGGCCGGGCGCGAGAGCGCGCCCGTGCCGGACGGCTCGTGCGACCTGACCGCCCATGTGGCACTGGACGCCTGCGCGGGGCCGGGGGCACGCCCGCTGACCCAGCGGGAGGCCCTGCACGCCCTCGGGGTGGCCGGCGGGCGCCCCGCGCTGTCCCTGGCCTCCACGGACCCCGCCGCGTACGTACGGGCCCTGGCGGGCGCCGGAGAGGCCGCTGAGCTGACGGCGACGGGCGGCCTCGGGGACTTCGGGTGGCTGGTGGAAGCGAAGGGAGTCGCCGACCCCTTCTCTCAGACTGTTTGAACTATTTGTCGATGTCCCCGACCACGAAGAACAGCGACCCCAGGATCGCCACCATGTCCGCGACCAGCGTCCCGGGCAGCAGTACCGCCAGCGCCTGGATGTTGTTGTAGGAGGCCGAGCGCAGCTTCAGGCGGTGAGGGGTCTTCTCGCCCTTGCTGACGAGGTAGTAGCCGTTGATGCCGAGGGGGTTCTCGGTCCACGCGTACGTGTGCCCCTCGGGCGCCTTCAGGACCTTCGGCAGCCGCTGGTTGATCGGGCCGGGCGGCAGTTCGGCGAGGCGGTCGAGGCAGGCGTCGGCCAGGTCGAGCGCGTTGTACGTCTGCTCCAGGAGGCACTCGAAGCGGGCGAGACAGTCGCCCTCCTGTCGGGTGACGACCTTCAGCGTGTCCTGGAGCTCCCCGTACGCCAGATACGGCTCGTCCCGCCGCAGGTCGAAGTCGACGCCCGAGGCGCGCGCGATCGGCCCGCTCACGCCGTACGCGTGCACGGCCTCCGGCGGGAGCACGCCCACGCCGCGCGTGCGGCCCCGGAAGATGTCGTTGCCGAGCACCAGGTCGTCGAACCGGTCCATGCGCGAGCGCACGGAGGAGACTGCCGCACGCGCGCGCGTGGTCCACCCGGCGGGCAGGTCCTCCTTGAGGCCTCCCACGCGGTTGAACATGTAGTGCATCCGCCCGCCGGAGACCTCCTCCATGACGTGCTGCAGTTCCTCGCGTTCCGTGAAGGCGTAGAAGATCGGGGTGATCCCGCCCAGCTCCAGCGGGTACGAGCCCAGGAACATCAGGTGGTTCAGCACCCGGTTCAGCTCCGCGAGCAGCGTGCGCGTCCACACCGCGCGCGTGGGGACCTCCATACCGAGCATCCGCTCCACGGCGAGGACCACGCCCAGCTCGTTGGAGAACGCGGACAGCCAGTCGTGCCGGTTGGCCAGCATGATGATCTGACGGTAGTCACGCGCCTCGAAGAGCTTCTCCGCGCCGCGGTGCATATAGCCGATCACCGGCTCCGCGTGCTGGATCCGCTCACCGTCGAGCACGAGCCGCAGCCGCAGCACGCCGTGTGTGGACGGGTGCTGGGGCCCGATGTTGAGCACCATGTCGGTGCTCTCCGCGGCGCCGCCGACACCGACGATGGTCTCCGTGGGCTCCGTCGTGGGACTCATGGACACAGTCTGTCGTACGTACGCTTGCGGAATGGAGACGGGGAGCCCGGAGACCGCGGGCGAAACGCGAGGCGAACCGCACGACGAACCGCACGACGAGCCGGTGTGGAGGGGGCTGCCGAGGGACCTGCTGCGGATGCGCCGGCTGCTGCTGATGGTCTGGCTGGTGCCGCTGGCGCTCGGTGCCGGGCTGCTGCCCGGCCTGCTCGCCGGGCCCGCCTGGGCGGCCTTCGCGCTGCTGCCGCTCGGCCTGCTGCTGTGGGGCTGGCGGATGCTGGGCCGCAACTGGGCCTCCTGGCGGTACGCCGAGCGCGCCGACGACCTGCTGATCAGCAAGGGCGTCCTGTGGCGCGAGGAGACGATCGTGCCGTATGGGCGGATGCAGCTGGTCGAGGTGACGTCGGGGCCCGTCGCACGGCACTTCGGGCTGGCGAGCGTGCAGCTGCACACGGCCGCCGCCGCGAGCGACGCGCTCATCCCGGGCCTCGAACCGGCCGAGGCGGAACGGCTGCGGGACCGGCTCACCGAGCTCGGCCAGGCCCGATCGGCGGGGCTGTGACGACCCCCGACGCCGAGACGGACGTACCGACGGAGGCCGGCAGACCGCCGGTCGTCGAGCAGCGGCTGCATCCCGTCACCCCGCTCCGGCGTGCGTGGGCGCCGGTCGCCGTGGTCATCGGGTGGGCCGTGCACGACCCCGACCAGGCGCAGCGCCAGCTGACCCGACTGACCACCACGACCCTGCTGCTCGGCCTCGCCGTATGCCTGGTCGGGGGCGCCCTGTACGGCTTTCTGACCTGGTGGTTCACCCACTTCGCGGTGACCGACAACGAACTGCGCATCCGTACCGGCCTGTTGTTCCGGCGCACCGCGCACATCCGGCTCGAACGCATCCAGGCCGTCGACGTCACCCAGCCGCTGCTGGCCCGGATAGCGGGCGTCGCCAAGCTCAAGCTGGACGTGGTGGGGGCGGACAAGAAGGACGAGCTGGCGTATCTGGGTGAGGGGCACGCGCGTGCCCTGCGGGCCGAACTCCTCGCCCGCGCGGCCGGGTTCGCGCCCGAGACCGCGCACGAGGTGGGTGAGGCGCCGGCCCGGCAGCTGCTGCACGTCCCCGCGCGCGTGCTCGCCGTCTCCCTGGTGCTGACCGGCGCGACCTGGGGAGCGCTGGCCGCCGCACTGGTCGTACCGCCGTTCCTGTGGTTCGTCACCCACAGCCTGTGGACAGTGCTCGCGACGGGCGTCCCGCTGCTCGGCGCGGCGGGCGCGAGCAGCGTGGGACGGTTCATCAACGAGTACGACTGGACGGTCGGCGAGTCCCCGGACGGGCTGCGCATCGACCACGGCCTCCTGGACCGCACCCACGAGACGGTGCCGCCGGGGCGCGTGCAGACCGTACGGATCGTGGAGCCGCTGCTGTGGCGGCGGCGCGGCTGGGTCCGGGTGGAGCTGGACGTGGCGGGCTCGTCGAACTCGGTGCTGGTGCCGGTGGCTCCGCGCGAGATCGCGGAGACCGTCATAGGCCAGGTGCTGCCCGGGGTGACGGTGCCCGCAGCACTTTCGCGTCCGCCGCGCCGGGCGGGCTGGTGCCTGCCGTTCTGGTGGCGTGGCTACGGCATCGCCGTCACCGACAGCGTCTTCGTCTCCCGGCACGGACTGTTGCGCCGCAGTCTGTCCCTGGTTCCGCACGCCAAGGTCCAGAGCGTACGGCTGGAGCAGGGGCCCTGGGCGCGCTTCAAGGGCCTCGCGGACGTCCATGTGGACACGGGGGCCAACAAGACCGTCACAGCCGGTCTACGGGACGCCCAGGAGGCCGCGGAGCTGCTTCTCGGGCAGGCGGAGCGGTCACGGACGGGCCGACGGGACTCGCTGCCGGACCGGTGGATGGCGTAACAGGCGCGGACGAGGCAGCGGAGACGGAACCCGGGCGGCCGGTGGTGACCGGCCGTCAGGAAACCGCGCTGCGCAGTCCCTGCAGATCGATCTGCTCGGTCTCGTCGTGTGCCGTCAGGTCGATCACCTGACCGATGCCGACCCCGCGCGACGCCTCGTCCGCGGGCTTGAACCGAGCCTCCGACTCCGCCTTGTGCAGGGCGAGCGCCTCCTGCCCGACGACGTCGGCGAGGTCCTCGTTCTGCACGGCCTCCAGCGCGGCCGAAGCCGTCTCCTTGTGCGTACCGAAGAAGTCGAACCCGCCCTCGGCGGTCGGCCTGCGCATGGGCGCACTTGTCGGTACGACGGCCACGGCGGTCGGCACGGTGTAGTGCCCGGCGCGCACCGGCTTGGCGGGCTTCGTCTCGGCGGGGGTGGAGGCGACGCGCGAATGTCCGCGGGCCGCCTCGGGCTTCCCCTTCGCCTCGTCCTCCCGTACGGCCTCCGCCTTGGCGACGGCGGGGCCGTCGGCGACCTCGGCGGGCCCTGAGACCTCCGCGGACGTCTTCGCGGCGGCCAGGGCCGGTTCGGCCTTCACCGGCGCGTCACCGTCGAACCTGGCCAGCGCCGCCCGTGCCCGCAGGAACAGCGACGAACCCTCCGGGGAGAAGATCGCCGACGCCGCCGGCGCCTCCCCGGACGCCGAGGCCTCGGCGTCGTCGGCGTCGTCCGGGGACTGCGCGCCGACCGCGCCCAGCGCCGCCGACACCCCGGCCGCCGCCGCGTCCAGCGCCGCGGCGTCGGAGTCCACGGCGTCGTCCCCGTCCAGCACGTCCGCCGAATCGCCGGAGCCGGACCCGAGCGCTCGCGCCGAACCCGTGGCCGCAGCCGCCTTCACCTGGATGTCCGTATTCGCGTCAGTGCCCGTGTCGGTGTCGGTGTCGCCGTCCGCGTCCTGATCCGATACCGCGGCCTCCAGCTCCAGCAGCCGCCTGCCCTCCAGCGCGCTGGCCCGCTCGGTCTCGGCGGTGGCGTACCGCCGCAGCAGCGCCGCGTGCTCGTTGCGCAGCCCCTGGAGTTCGGCCCGCTTCGCGCGCAGCTTCTGCTCCAGCTTGACGCGCAGCTCGCGGGACTCCTCCAGGTCGGTCTCCAGTTCGGCGACGCGCTCCTCGTGGCGCCAGTCGTCACCCGCACGCGCGCGTGTGAGGTCGGCGACCTGCCTGCCCGCCTCGCCGTCCCAGCGGCGCATGACGGCCGCGCCCACGACCGTGATCGCCGCGGCGAACGCGGCAACCACCCTAAGGACGCCGGTATCCGTGAACACCCATGGCCCCAGGGCGCAGACGAGCGAGACGCCCGCGATCGCCGCAGGAGGCAGCAGCCGGTGCAGAGGTGGTGAATGGCGGTGACGTCCACGTGGCATGGCCAGAAACTTACCGCGCGTAGGCGAATCTTGGTGCCCCGCCCGGTAAAAACACAGCAGTCCCGAACCCTTCACAGCCCTTGGGGCGCCTCGGTTCGACGCCCTCGCGGCCCCCGCCGGACGTCAGCGCTCCGTCAGCCGCTGACTCAGCCACTCCAGCGAACCGGGGATCTCCCGCCGCCAGGTGTTGAAGTTGTGGCCGCCGCTCTCCAGGACGATCGTCGAGATCCTCGTCGGGGCCTTCGTCCTGACCAGGTCCACGAACCGCATCGTCGGACCGTAGTTGGCCTCTCCGTGCCTGCTGGTGGTGACCAGCAGGGAGACGTCCGGCGCCGGCCTGTGCTTGATGTACCACTCCAGGTCCGCCTCGCGCTTCAGCTGCTTGTCACCCTGGAAGAGGTCTCCCGTGGTGGCGTCGATCGGCGCCTTGTAGGACGGCGACAGACCCACCGCCGCCGTGTACACGCGCGGGTGGTGCATCGCGAGCTTCAGCGCGCAGTAGCCGCCCGTCGAGTCGCCGATGACGCCCCAACTGCCCGGCCTCGGCCCCACCCGGTAGTGCCCGGCGACGGCCGCGGGCAGGTCCCGGGCGAAGAACGTCTCCGTCTGCGGCCCGCCCGGCACGTCCACGCACTCGGTGTCCCGGGGCGGCGCCACGGTCGGCCGCAGCATCACCAGGATCATCGGCTGCGCCCTGCCCTTCCTCGCCAACTCGTGCGCGGTGTCCGGGAAGTCGAGCTTCGTGACGAGGGACTTGGCGGTCCCCGGATAGCCGGTGAGTACGACGACCACGGGGAAGGTGCGCTTCGCGTACTGCGGCTGGAAGTACTCCGGCGGCAGATAGACGTACGCCGGAGAGGTGATGCCCGTCTTCTTGCCGACGACGCCTATCTTCTGGATCTGACCGCCGACCCTGGGCAGGTGACCGCCCGGCACGCTCACCGACTGGGTGGACAGCACCTGGAAGCCGCCGTGCGGCCCGGTGTTCTGGTCGACGACCACGCCCTGGTCGGTCTCCTTGCCCAGGAGGTCGTCCCAGGAGGCGTAAAAACCGAAACTCTGGTTGACGGCGAGACCGACCGAGGCGAACACCGCGACCTGGGTGGCCAGCAGCAGAATCGCCCGGCCGCCGACCGCCCGCCAGTCGCGGCGCGCCAGCCGGGCCCAGAACACGATCGTGCCGATGAACAGCAGGGTGGCGGCCAGGATCGCCAGCGCCAGCACCGTCTTGCTCGTGAGACCCATGACTGCAGTTGCCCGCTCTCTCGGCCGGCGGCGCCCCGCTTCCTTCACTGCGGCTTGCCCCGGACTTTGGATGTCCTTTGACACGGCTTTCCGTGGGAGAGTGAACCTCTTCCCGTGAGACACCGTCCTAGAGGGCGCAATGTCGCCGGATGCCGGATTGGCTCCGGATTCCAGGTCTCTCGCAGAACTACGGGATGCGATGTCTGTCAGGATAGATGGGGAAATGTCGGGCGAGGTTCCGGGACGATCACATCGAGTGCGGCGCGTACTGCGCGGTCCGCGTCCCGAGGCCGTCCCCGCCGTCGTCGCCCGGGCCTGTGCGCTCGTGGGCCTGGTCGACATCGCCGCGGGAGTCTTCCCGCGCTTCAGGCACAGCCGGATGCACACCTTCGCCGAGGTACTGCCCGGCGCGCTCGGCCCGTTCGCCGCCGCGCTCTCGCTCAGCACCGGCGTCCTTCTGCTGCTGCTCGCGCACGGCCTCAGGCGCCGCAAGCGCCGGGCATGGCGCGCCGCAGTGGCCCTGCTGCCGGCCGGCGCCGTGGCCCAGTTCGCCTACCGGCACTCGATCGTCGGGCTCGTCATCTCCGTACTCCTGCTGGTGATGCTGCTGCGCCACCGCACCGAGTTCGCGGCCCTGCCCGACCCGCGCAGCCGCTGGCGCGCACTCACCAACTTCGTGCTGATGAGCGCCGGTTCGCTCGCGCTCGGGCTGGTCATAGTGAGCGCCCACAGCGACCGTATGTACGGCGACCCGAGCCTCGCGGACCGCATCACCCATGTCATGTACGGCCTGTTCGGCTTCGAGGGCCCCGTCGACTACGACGGGCCCACCTCCTGGACCGTCGGCTACTCGCTCGGCGCCCTGGGCCTGCTGACCGCCATCACGACGATCTACTTCGCCTTCCGGCCCGAACACCCGGCCGCCCACCTGACCCCGGAGGACGAGGACCGGCTGCGCGTCCTGCTCGACAAGCACGGCCGCCGCGACTCCCTCGGCCACTTCGCGCTGCGCCGCGACAAGGCGGTCGTCTTCTCCCCCAGCGGCAAGGCCGCCGTCACCTACCGGGTGGTGTCCGGCGTGATGCTCGCCAGTGGCGACCCGATCGGCGACGTGGAGGCCTGGCCGGGCGCCATCGAACGCTTCATGGACGAGGCCAAGGCCCACTCCTGGACCCCCGCCGTCATGGGCTGCTCCGAGACCGGCGGCGAGGTCTGGACCCGCGAGACCGGCCTCGACGCCCTCGAACTGGGCGACGAGGCGGTGGTGGACGTCGCGGATTTCTCCCTCTCCGGGCGCGCGATGCGCAACGTGCGCCAGATGGTCAAGCGCATCGAACGCGCGGGCTACGAAACCCGGGTACGGCGCATCCGTGACCTCGGGGAGAACGAGCTGGAGCGCATCCGGCTCGCCGCGGAGGCCTGGCGCGGCACCGACACCGAGCGTGGTTTCTCCATGGCGCTGGGCCGCATCGGCGACCCGGACGACGGCGACTGTCTCATCGCCACCGCCCACAAGGCCGACGACGAGCCCGGCCCGTACGGCGATCTGAAGGCGATCCTGCACTTCGTGCCGTGGGGCGACGACGGCGTCTCCCTGGACCTGATGCGGCGCGACCGCGCGGCCGACCCCGGCATGAACGAACTGCTCATCGTGGCCGCCCTGGAGGCCGCCCCCCGCCTGGGCGTCGCCCGCGTCTCGCTCAACTTCGCCATGTTCCGCTCGGCACTGGCCCGCGGCGAGAAGATCGGCGCCGGCCCGGTCCTGCGCGCGTGGCGCGGCCTGCTGGTGTTCCTGTCCCGCTGGTTCCAGATCGAGTCCCTGTACAAGTTCAACGCCAAGTTCCGCCCCCGCTGGGAACCGCGCTTCGTGGTCTACCGCACCTCCAGCGACCTCCCCCGCATCGGCCTCGCCGCCATGCAGGCAGAGGGCTTCGTCACCCTGGCCCTCCCCCGCATCCTCGGCCGCCGCACCAAGGCCCGCCGCCCATGCGCCCACGCGACAACGGAAAGGAGCACGGTGAGCGCGGTGTGAGGCGGTGAAGCGTCGGCGCCACGAGTCGCCGCGCGCCCGAGCCGGGGAGTTCTCGGCCCAAGCCCGGGTGTTCTCCGCCCGAGCCGAGGTGTTCTCCGCCCGAGCCGAGGTGTTCTCCGCCCGAGCCGAGGTGTTCTCCGCCCGAGCCAATATTGTTTTTCGACCGAGCCGATCGACGGACCGAGACGGGCGGGTGGGTGGGAAACAACCGGCCCAACCACAACGCACCCGCACCACAGAACCCGCCCCACCGCCGGGGGCCTACGCTGAACGCATGAACAACCACAGCGGACGCGGCCGGGTCACCGGCCTCCCGGCCTGGGACCGCTGCGCGGTCATGGGCGTCGTGAACGTGACCCCGGACTCCTTCTCCGACGGGGGCCGCTGGTTCGACACGACCAACGCCGTCAAGCACGGCCTCGACCTGGTCACCGAGGGCGCAGACCTGGTGGACGTCGGCGGCGAGTCCACCCGTCCCGGCGCCACCCGCGTCGACGAGGCCGAGGAACTCAAGCGCGTCGTCCCCGTGGTCCGCGGCCTCGCCGCCGAGGGCGTCAGCGTCTCCGTCGACACCATGCGCGCCTCGGTCGCCGAACAGGCGCTCGCGGCCGGCGCCGTCCTCGTGAACGACGTCAGCGGCGGCCTCGCGGACCCCGCGATGATCCCGCTCGTCGCGGACACGGGCGCCCCTTTCGTCGTCATGCACTGGCGCGGCTTCCAGGAGGGCGGCAACATCAAGGGCGTGTACGCGGACGTCGTCTCCGAGGTCGTCGACGAGCTCCACGCGCGCGTGGACGCCGTACTGGCCGGCGGTGTCGCCCCCGACCGGATCGTCGTGGACCCGGGACTCGGCTTCTCCAAGGACGCCGATCACGACCTGGCCCTTCTGGCGCACCTCGACCGGCTGCACGGCCTGGGCCACCCCCTGCTGGTCGCCGCCTCCCGGAAACGGTTCCTCGGCCGCGTACTGGCCGGCCCCGAGGGCGCCCCGCCGCCCGCGCGGGAGCGCGACGCCGCCACCGCCGCCGTCTCCGCGCTCGCCGCCCACCAGGGCGCCTGGGCGGTCCGCGTCCACGAGGTCCGCGCCACCGCCGACGCCGTACGGGTCGCCCGCGCGGTCGAGGAGGCCCGCGACGCGGAAGCGGCCCGGAGCGCCGAGGGCACCCGGTGAGCGCGCCCCACATCGACGTCGAGCAGGTCGAACTCGCCAACACCGCCTTCTACGAGGCGCTGGAACAGGGCGACTTCGACGAGTTGTCCGCGCTCTGGCTGACCCCCGCCGACCTGGGCGTCGACGAGGAGTACCACGACCCGGCGGACACCGGGGTGATCTCCTGCGTGCACCCGGGCTGGCCGGTGCTGACCGGACGCGGCGAGGTCCTCCGCTCCTACGCGCTGATCATGGCCAACACCGAGTACATCCAGTTCTTCCTGACCGACGTGCATGTCTCCGTCACCGGCGACACCGCCCTGGTGACCTGCACCGAGAACATCCTCAGCGGCGGCCCGGCCCCCGAGGACAGCGACGAGCTGGGGCCGCTGGTCGGTCAGCTGGTCGTCGCCACCAACGTGTTCCGCCGCACCCCCGTCGGCTGGAAACTCTGGTCGCACCACGCCTCTCCGGTCCTCGCCGAGAACGACGAGGACGAGGAGGACGACACCCCCTCCTGATGTCCGCCCGGGCCGGGCACCGCCGATCGGGGCCGAACGGAGGCAAACGTGGTTGGAATCACGAACACGGGGTAAGTGCGGCTACCAGCCCATGAGCAGCCGTGTTCCCACGGGGAAACACTCGATGAACCCTCCTGGTCATCACCTGACCGGGCCTCTCGTGGGGCGGGCACTGTCAGTGTCCGCAGGTAGATTCGAAATGGCTGCCGGGCCGATCGCACCCGGTCCGAAGCGGCCGCCAACGACGATTGCAGGAGTGATTCGCGTGGATCGTGTCGCGCTGCGCGGCCTCAGGGCCCGAGGACACCACGGGGTGTTCCCGGAGGAGCGGGAGCAGGGCCAGACGTTCGTCGTGGACCTCTCGCTCGGCCTGGACACCCGTCCGGCCGCGGCCGACGACGACCTGGCGAAGACCGTGCACTACGGCATCGTGGCGGAGGAGGTCGTGGCCGTCGTGGAGGGCGAGCCCGTCGACCTCATCGAGACGCTGGCCGAGCGCATCGCGCAGGTCTGTCTGAAGCACCAGGGGGTTCAGGAGGTCGAGGTGTGCGTCCACAAACCGGGCGCGCCGATCACGGTCCCCTTCGACGACGTGACCATCACCATCACCCGGAGCCGAGTATGACCGCCTCGTTCACCGAGAGTCACAGCGACCCGACCGTCCAGCCGGTGCCCGCCTCCGTGGTGCAACAGGTGGACGCCGCCGACACCACCCTGCACAACCCGAAACGTGCCGTCATCTCCCTCGGCTCGAACCTCGGCAACCGTCTGGAGACCCTCCAGGGAGCCATCGACGCTCTGGAGGACACCCCGGGCGTCCGCATCAAGGCGGTCTCCCCCGTCTACGAGACAGAGCCGTGGGGCGTTCCGGCGGGCAGCCAGCCCTCGTACTTCAACGCGGTGGTCGTCCTGAAGACCACACTCCCGCCGTCCTCGCTCCTGGAGCGTGCCCACGCGGTCGAGGAGGCCTTCCACCGGGTCCGGGAGGAGCGCTGGGGCGCGCGCACGATCGACGTCGACATCGTCGCGTACGCCGACGAGGTCTCCGACGACCCGGTCCTCACCCTTCCGCACCCGCGCGCCCACGAGCGGGCCTTCGTCCTCGCCCCCTGGCACGACGTGGACCCCGAGGCCCAGTTGCCCGGCCGCGGCTCGGTGGCCACGCTCCTGGAAACGGTCGCCCTCGGCGGTGTGGCGCCCCGCGCCGACCTGGAACTCCAGCTGCCGCAATAGCCGTTAAGGTCATGACGACCACGGCTCGGTGGTCCGGTACAGGGAGCTGAAGGGGCACCGTGAGAGAGCTGCACGTCAAGATGCTGGCCGCCGTGTTCGTCGTGGCCGGAGTGCTCTCCTGGGCGGGCGCCCGGCTGTGGAACTCGGTGGGGACCCTCCCCAGCGTCCCGCTGGCCGCCCCCGTCGTCCTGGCCCTGATCGCCGTGGTCCTGCTGGCCACGGCCCTCTCGCTGCGCGCCCGTCTCAAGGCCCAGCGCGACCGGCGCCCCGGCGCCAAGGGCGTCGACCCCCTGATGGCCGCCCGCGCGGTCGTCTTCGGCCAGGCCAGCGCCCTGGTGGCCGCTCTGGTCGCCGGGATGTACGGCGGCACCGGCGCCTTCCTCCTGGAGTCCCTGGACATCCCCGCCCGCCGCGACCAGGCCATCTACGCCGGCTTCTCGGTCCTTGCGGGCATCGCCGTCATAGCGGCGGCCTTCTTCCTGGAGCGGGTCTGCAAACTCCCCGAGGACGACGACACCAACGCGGGCACGGGCACAGCCCCGGCCGCGTAGGCGCTCCCCTCGACACACGGTTCGCCGTCGTCTGCGGGCCGGTGGGGCTCGTCGCGCCCACACGGCATAGCGCCGCATGCCGAGCTTGCCCCGCGCCCTTACGGGGCGCCGGTCCCGCCCTGCGCCCGGCGACGAACCCAGAACATCAGCGGGCCATGATCAGGCTCATCGCCTCGTTACGGGTGGCCGGATCCCGCAGTTGGCCGCGCACCGCCGACGTGATGGTCTTCGCACCCGGCTTCCGCACCCCCCGCATCGACATGCACATGTGCTCGCACTCGACGACGACGATCACCCCGCGCGGCTCCAGGATCTTCATCAGTGAGTCGGCGACCTGCGTGGTGAGACGTTCCTGCACCTGCGGTCTACGGGCGTAGACGTCAACGAGCCGGGCCAGCTTCGACAGCCCGGTGATCTTGCCGTCGACGGACGGGATGTACCCGACGTGGGCGACCCCGACGAACGGCACAAGATGATGCTCACAGCTGCTCAGGACCTCGATGTCCTTCACCAGCACCATCTCGTCGTGCCCCAGGTCGAACGTGGTCGTCAGCACGTCCTCGGGCCTCTGCCACAGCCCGGCGAATATCTCCCGGTACGCCCGCGCCACGCGCCCCGGTGTCTCCCTGAGGCCCTCACGGTCCGGATCCTCACCGACCGCGATCAGCAGTTCGCGTACGGCGCTCTCCGCCCGCTTCTCGTCGAACACGCCGATCGTGCCCTCGCCGTCCAGCGTCACGGGGTCGGTCATCTGGTGCCTCGTTCCTGTCCCTGTCACGCGTGTGGACCACGCGTCGCACGTGCGGACATACCGAAATGCCGCGCCCCCCAGGCTAGATCCTGGGGGGCGCGGCATCCATTCCGGGCCCGCTGAGCGGGAGGAGGCGGGAGAGCCGTGATCAGCTCTCGGTGCGGTCCTCCGGCGCCGACTCCGTCGCGGGGACGGACTCGGTGGCTGTGGCCTTGGCGGTGATGACCGCCGCCGAACCGTTGGTCCCGTTCGTCAGCGACAGCTCCTTGGGGGAGAGCACCGGCGGGCGGGTGGACGGCGTACGGCGGGAGGAGCCGGTCCACGCGGGGCGGGCCGGGCGCTTGATGATGGGAGTGAAGATCTCGGCGATCTGCTCCTTGCTCAGCGTCTCCTTCTCCAGCAGCTGCAGCACCAGCGCATCAAGGACGTCGCGGTTCTCGACCAGGATCTCCCAGGCCTCGTTGTGCGCGTTCTCGATGAGCTTCTTGACCTCTTCGTCGACGAGCGCGGCGACCTCTTCCGAGTAGTCGCGCGGGTGACCCATCTCACGGCCGAGGAACGGTTCGGTGTTGTCACCACCGAACTTGATCGCGCCGAGCCGCTCGGTCATGCCGTACTGCGTGACCATCGCGCGGGCCGTTGCGGTGGCCTTCTCGATGTCGTTCGCAGCGCCGGTGGTCGGGTCGTGGAAGACGAGCTCCTCGGCCGCGCGCCCGCCCAGCATGTACGCCAGCTGGTCGAGCATCTCGTTGCGGGTCGTGGAGTACCTGTCCTCGTCCGGCAGGACCATCGTGTAGCCAAGAGCACGGCCCCTGGAGAGGATCGTGATCTTGTGGACGGGGTCGGAGTTCGGAGACGCCGCCGCGACCAGGGCGTGGCCGCCCTCGTGGTACGCGGTGATCTTCTTTTCCTTCTCCGACATGATCCGGGTCCGCTTCTGCGGGCCCGCCACGACGCGGTCGATGGCCTCGTCCAGCGCCAGGTTGTCGACCAGCTTCTTGTCACTGCGGGCGGTGAGCAGCGCTGCCTCGTTGAGGACGTTGCTCAGGTCCGCGCCGGTGAAGCCCGGCGTGCGACGGGCGACCGCCGACAGATCGACGTCCGGAGCGACCGGCTTGCCCTTCTGGTGAACCTTGAGGATCTCCAGACGGCCGAGCATGTCCGGGCGGTCGACCGCGATCTGGCGGTCGAAGCGGCCGGGACGCAGCAGCGCCGGGTCGAGGATGTCGGGCCGGTTCGTCGCGGCGATGAGAATCACACCGCCCTTGACGTCGAAGCCGTCCATCTCGACGAGCAGCTGGTTGAGCGTCTGCTCGCGTTCGTCGTGCCCGCCACCCATGCCGGCGCCGCGATGGCGGCCGACCGCGTCGATCTCGTCGACGAAGACGATCGCCGGGGCGTTCGCCTTGGCCTGCTCGAAGAGGTCACGGACCCGGGAGGCACCGACGCCGACGAACATCTCGACGAAGTCGGAACCCGAGATCGAGTAGAACGGCACGCCCGCCTCACCCGCGACAGCACGTGCGAGCAGCGTCTTGCCCGTACCGGGAGGCCCGTAGAGGAGCACACCCTTGGGGATCTTGGCGCCGACGGCCTGGAACTTGGCCGGCTCCTGCAGGAACTCCTTGATCTCGTGGAGTTCCTCCACCGCCTCGTCCGCGCCCGCCACGTCGGCGAACGTCGTCTTCGGGGTGTCCTTGGTGATGAGCTTGGCCTTGGACTTCCCGAAGTTCATGACCCGGGAGCCGCCGCCCTGCATCTGGTTCATCAGGAACAGGAACACGACGACGATGAGGACGAAGGGGAGCAGCGACAGCAGAATGCCGACGAAAGCGTTCTGCTTGGTCGGAGAGACCGTGTAGCCGTCCGGAATCTGCTTGTTCTGGTATTTGTCCTGGAGAGTGTTCGCCAGGTTGACGCCCTGATCGCCGATGTAGCTCGCTTGGATCTTCGAGCTGCCCTCGACCTTCTGGCCGTCCTTGAGCTGGACCTTGATGACCTGCTCGTCACCGGTGGTGATCTTGGCCTGCTCGACCTTGTTGTCGTTGATCGCCTGGACGACCTGGCCTGTGTCCACCGTCTTGTAGCCGCCGGACGAGCCGACGACCTGCATCAACACGACCACGGCAAGGACGGCCAGCACGATCCACATGACCGGCCCACGGAAGTATCGCTTCACGTCCATCCATACGGAGCGGTGCCGCCCCGTCCCTCCTGCCATAGTGAGTTTGACAAAGACTGTTCTAAAGACTGCTCTTCGGACGGTACCCCAGCATTGTCACCCGAAGGCGCACGGGCGGGGTCGCATTACCGTCCACGCATGCTCCAACGGCGGGAAGGCCGCCGGGGTTCCCGCACCTCTCACAGGACTGGCCCTTTGGCTCAGCAGCCGCACGAGAGGCCGGGACGGCAGCCGGACTCATCCGCCGTAGACATGGGGCGCGAGCGTACCGACGAACGGGAGGTTCCGGTACTTCTCGGCGTAGTCGAGGCCGTAGCCGATCACGAACTCGTTCGGGATGTCGAAGCCGACCCACTCCACGTCGATGGCGACCTTCGCGGCCTCCGGCTTGCGCAGCAGGGTGCAGATCTTCAGCGACTCGGGCTCGCGGGAGCCGAGGTTGGAGATCAGCCAGGACAGGGTCAGCCCGGAGTCGATGATGTCCTCGACGATGAGGACGTGCTTGCCCTTGATGTCGGTGTCGAGGTCCTTGAGGATCCGCACCACACCGGAGGACTGGGTGCCCGCGCCGTACGACGACACGGCCATCCAGTCCATGGTGAGGGGGGTGGACAGCGCCCGGGCCAGGTCGGCCATGACCATCACCGCGCCCTTGAGGACGCCGACGATCAGCAGATCCTTGCCCGCGTACTCCGCGTCGATCTTCGCGGCCAGCTCGACCAGCTTCGCGTCGATCTCTTCCTTGGTGATGAGTACCGACTTGAGGTCGGCACCCATGTCTTTCGCGTCCACCCGCATCACTTTCGGTCGCCCGTCGCCATCTGCCTGGCTCGCCGACCCCTCCCCGAAGGGGGGTGAGATTCAGCCTTGCCGAATCACCAGTCTGCCACCCTGCCGCTGGGCGACGACCCGGCCGGGGAGATTGATGACCCCCTGCCCACGCCAGCCGGTGATCAGCCGGTCGACTTCCTCGATGTGGCGGGCGAACAGCGAACCGGCCGGAGCGCCCGCCTCGATGGCGGCCCTGCGCAGGATGCGACGGCGTACGGCGGGCGGCAGGGCGTACAGCTTGGCGCACTCCAGGAGACCCGCCGCGTCCCGTACGGAGGCCTCGGCCTGGCGGGCCCAGGTGTCGAGGGCGTCGGCGTCGTCGCGGGAGAGCTGGGCCGTGCGGGCGAGTGCCTCGACCACGCCTTTGCCGAGGGCTTTCTCCAGGGCGGGCAGGCCTTCGTGGCGCAGCCGGGACCGGGTGTAGGCCGGGTCGGCGTTGTGCGGGTCGTCCCAGACCGGGAGGGCCTGGACCATGCACGCCTTGCGGGCGGTCTGCCGGTCGACCTGGAGGAAGGGCCTGCGGTACCGGCCGGGGGCTCCGGGCCCTCCGGAGACGGCGGCCATCCCGGACAGGGACCGGATACCGGAGCCGCGGGCGAGGCCCAGCAGTACGGTCTCGGCCTGGTCGTCGCGGGTGTGGCCGAGGAGGACCGCGATGGCGCCGTGGCGCTCGGCGGCGGCGTCGAGGGCGCCGTACCGGGCGTCTCGCGCGGCGGCCTCCGGGCCGCCCTCACGGCCCACGGTGACGGCGATCGACTCGACCGGGGCGAGGCCGAGTTCGGTCAGGCGCAGGACGACCTCGTCGGCACGGAGGTCGGACCCGGGCTGCAGACCGTGGTCGACGGTGACGCCGCCGGCCCGCAGACCGAGTTTGGGCGCTTCGAACGCGAGGGCGGAGGCGAGCGCCATGGAGTCGGCGCCGCCGGAACACGCCACGAGGACGAGCGGCAGGGACTCGCCGGGGGTGTCGGGGCCGGGGACGAGGCTGTGGGACGGGGTGTGAGCGGTGAGGATGTCGTGGAGAGCGCGGCGAACCGCCAGGCGTATCGCCGCGACCGCAGGATGGGGACCCATGTCCGGTTCCCTTCATGAAGTTTTCGGGGGGTGAGCCGATTTCGGTCACTCAGAGTGTGTAGATGGTGACAGAAACGGGGCGTTCCCCGAGCATTGCACGCCTACCCATGCCCCACGGTCCCTCGGACGGGTGATTGAAGGGGCGTTCGCCTGCCGTCGGCCGGATTCGTTCACCCCCTCATCCGAGGGCTCATGAGTCCGTCTTGCGGTGCACCCGCGCGACCCAGTCCGCCGGTTTGGCGATCTCGGCCTTCGTCGGGAGGGTGTTGGGGGAGGTCCACACGCGGTTGAAGCCGTCCATGCCGACCTGGTCAACGACCGCGCGGACAAAGCGTTCGCCGTCCCGGTACTGCTTGAGTTTGGCGTCAAGCCCGAGCAGCTTGCGCAGCGCGAGGTCAAGGCGGGACGCGCCCTTGGCCCGCCGTTGCTGGAATTTCTCCCGGATCTCGGCCACGGAGGGCACCACCGCGGGGCCCACTCCGTCCATCACGAAGTCGGCGTGTCCCTCCAGGAGGGACATGACCGCGGTGAGGCGGCCGAGGATCTCCCGCTGGGCCGGCGTCTGCACCAACTCCACCAGGGAGCGCCCGCCGTCGTCCTCCTCGCCCTCCGGCCTGCCGCCCGCGAGGGACTGCGCGGCCTCCCTGATGCGTTCCAGGAACGTCATGGGGTCGACTTCCGTCTCGCCCAAGAACGACTGGATTTCGCCCTCCAGATGGTCCCTCAGCCAGGGCACACCCGTGAACTGGGTGCGGTGCGTCTCCTCGTGCAGACACACCCAGAGCCTGAAGTCGTGCGGCTGTACGTCGAGTTCGCGCTCCACGTGGACGATGTTGGGCGCGACGAGGAGCAGCCGGCCGCCGCCGTTCGCGCCCGCCGGCAGTTCACGGGTGGACGGCGCGAAGGTCTCGTACTGGCCGAGCACCCGGGACGACAGGAACGACAGGAGCATCCCCAGTTCGACGCCGGTGACCTTGCCGCCGACCGCCCCGAGGACGGCTCCGCCGGGTGAACTCCCGCGCCGCTCCTCCATCTTGTCCAGCAACGGCCTGAGCACCTCGCGGAACCCGGCCACGTTCGCCCGTACCCAGCCCGGCCGGTCGACGACCAGTACGGGGGTGTCGTGCGCGGCGTCCGTGCCCATCCGGGTGAAGCCCCGGACGTGCTCCTCGGATGCCTTCGCGTGCCGGCGCAGCTCCGACACGATGGCCCGGGCCTCGTCCCGGCTCACCTCTGGTCCCGGCCTCACGAGCCGGGTCGCGGTCGCCACCGCGAGATTCCAGTCGACCATCCCAGCAGATGCAGCACCACCGATGCTCGTCATGCGTCAACCGTACGTGAGGGCTCCTCCCGGGGGCAGGGTGGCGAGGTCAGCAGCCGCAGGCCGCCAGCGCCGTCGCCGTGCGGTCCAAGGCTGCCTGGGCCGCCGTCCGGTCGGTGGTGTCGGCGGCGAGGAAGGCGAAGGCCAGCAGGCGGCCGTCCCGGTCGACGACCGTGCCCGCCAGGGTGTTCACACCGGTCAGGGTGCCCGTCTTGGCCCGTACGACGCCTGCCGCGCCGTCCGTGTAGCGCGTGCTCAGGGTGCCGGTGAAGCCCGCCACGGGGAGGCCCGTGAGCGCCGCGCGCAGTTCGGGGTGGGCCGGGTCGCCGGCCTTGGCCAGCAGGGCTGTGAGGAGGTTCGGGGTGAGGAGGTCGGCGCGGTTGAGACCGCTGCCGTCCGCGAAACGGGCGCCGGACATGGGCAGTCCGAGCTTCCCCAGCTGGGTACGGATGGCCCGCCCGCCCCCCGCGAAGTCGGGCCGGACGCCCGTGGCGAGCGCGGTCTGGCGGGCGAGGGCCTCCGCGAGGTCGTTGTCGCTGTCGGTCAGCATGCGCTCGACGAGGGCGGAGAGCGGCGGCGAGGAGACCTTCGCGAGGGTGGTCGCGCGGCCCGTGGCCTTGGACGGGCCTGGGGAGGTCGTTTTGATGCCGTGCTTCGCCAGGAGGGCCGCGAAGGTGCGGGTGGCGTCCGCCGCCGGCTCGGTGCTGCGGTCGGCCGTTCCACTGGTTGAGTCGTTCGTGCGGGCCTCGTCGGCCATGAGGGCGCTGACCGGGGCGAGGTTGCCGCCGTTGTCGGCCCCGATCGGGTGGAGTTCCGGGCCGGCGTAGAGCGTGGTGTCGTACGACAGCGTCACCTGGCCCACGCCGCGCTTCTTGAGGGCGGTGGCCGTCGAGTCGGCCAGGGTGCGCAGGCTCGCCCAGCCCTCCGGGTCCGTACGGGCCGTCAGGGTGGGGTCGCCGCCGCCGACCAGGACGAGTTCGTTGGTGTCGGGCTCCAGGGCGGCCCGGGTGGTGAGGCGGTGGTCGGCGCCCATCGCGGAGAGCGCGGCGACAGCCGTGGCGATCTTCGTGGTCGACGCGGGGACGAGCGCCTCGCCCGCGCCCAGGCCGTACAGGCGCTTCCCGGTGGCGATGTCGACGACGGCGGCCGTCTGGCGGGTGCCGAGGGCCGGGTTCCTCAGGAGCGGGTCCAGAACGGCCGCGAGGGCTTTCCCTGCGGGCGCCGCCCGCAGGGTGCCGGTGGCGCTGCCGAGGCCGGCCAGCACCGAGGGAGCGCTCGGCGCGGGTGCGGGCGCCCCGGCCGACGTACCCGAGGTGGCGGACGTACCGGAATTACGTCCGTGATCTGCGCCACCGGATCGTTCCTGGACGGCGGCCCAGTCCCGCTCGGCCGTACGCTGGCCGGACGAGTCCCAGGGGCCGGCGGCGGTCACCACGCCGGCGGTCAGCGCCAGTCCGGCGGTGGCGGCGCCCGCGGTGTACTGCCAGGTCCGAAGGGTCTTCGGCATCGGCAACGGCAGTATCTTCAGGGTGTTCGGTCTCGGGAGACCGGCGAGCTTCGGGCCCACCGTCCGTGTGATCCGCGCGACCCGCGGTTTCACGGCCGCCGCGGCCCGTCCGAGCTGCGGTTTCACCGTTGCCGCAGCCTGGGTGAGACGGGGTCGTACGGTGCGGACGAGCCGCGCCGCCCTCGGCCTCGCGGCCCGCCAAGGCCCCAGCTCCGGCACGACCACCAGCCCCTTTCGCGATCACACACCAGCGTGAGGGACACTTAACCACCAGAACTATGTGTTGATCATGGAGGAGCCACCGGTGGAGTTCGACGTCACGATCGAGATTCCGAAGGGTTCACGGAACAAGTACGAGGTGGACCACGAGACCGGTCGGATCCGTCTGGACCGTCGCCTCTTCACCTCGACCAGCTACCCGGCCGACTACGGCTTCGTCGAGAACACCCTCGGCGAGGACGGCGACCCGTTGGACGCGCTGGTCATCCTGGACGAGCCGACCTTCCCCGGCTGTCTCATCCAGTGCCGCGCCATCGGCATGTTCCGGATGACGGACGAGGCCGGCGGCGACGACAAGCTGCTGTGCGTGCCCGCGCACGACCCGCGCGTGGAGCACCTGCGGGACATCCACCACGTGTCGGAGTTCGACCGTCTGGAGATCCAGCACTTCTTCGAGGTCTACAAGGACCTGGAGCCCGGCAAGTCCGTCGAGGGCGCCAACTGGGTCGGCCGCACGGACGCCGAGGCCGAGATCGAGCGGTCGTACAAGCGCCTCAAGGAGCAGGGCGGCCACTGAGCCCTCCTGACACCCGTCACGCCAACGGGCCGCACGCGTACGCGTGCGGCCCGTTCGTGTCTCTGTGCGCATACTGAAAGGCGTACTGGAGGGGCACGCGCAGGGAGCGATACGGAGTGACGGACGAGGACCGCAAACCGGCGTCGGACGAAGCCGGGGGCGTCTACGCGATCCCCCTCGGCGGTGTGACGGTCGGTGGCGTCGGCGACGGGGAGTCGGCCACCACCTCCGAGTTCGCCCTCCCCGATGGGCTGGCCCCGCCGAAGCCCGTCGTCGGTGAGTCCGAGACGACCTCCGAGTTCTCCCTGCCGGACGGGCTCGACGTTCCGCAGCCGACCGGCGGCGAATTCGAGGGCTCGGCCTTCAGCACCCCGCGCACCTACCGGGCGCCCGCGTTCACGCCGCCCTCCGGCATCCCTGTGGTCAGTCTCACCAAGGACGTGCCCTGGCAGGACCGGATGCGCACGATGCTGCGGATGCCGGTGGCCGAGCGGCCCGCGCCGGAACGGATGCAGAAGGCGGCCGAGGAGGACGGGCCGGCCGTCCCGCGCGTGCTCGACATGACGCTGCGCATCGGCGAACTGCTGCTCGCGGGCGGCGAGGGCGCCGAGGACGTGGAGGCGGCCATGTTCGCCGTCTGCCGGTCCTACGGCCTCGACCGCTGCGAGCCGAACGTCACTTTCACCCTGCTGTCGATCTCGTACCAGCCCTCGCTCGTCGAGGATCCCGTGACGGCGTCACGGACGGTCCGGCGCCGGGGCACCGACTACACGCGCCTGGCGGCCGTCTACCGGCTCGTGGACGACCTGAGCGACTCGGAGACCGCCACGTCTCTGGAAGAGGCTTACAGGCGCCTTGCGGAGATCCGGCGGAACCGGCACCCGTATCCCGGCTGGGGGCTCACCGTGGCCGCCGGGCTGCTCGCGGGCGCCGCCTCCGTGCTCGTCGGCGGTGACCTGGTCGTGTTCGTGGCGGCGGCGCTCGGCGCGATGCTGGGCGACCGGCTGGCGTGGCTGTGCGCGGGGCGCGGGCTGCCGGAGTTCTACCAGTTCACGGTGGCCGCGATGCCGCCGGCCGCGATAGGGGTCGCGCTGACGGCCGCGCACGTGGACGTGAAGGCGTCCGCCGTGATCACCGGTGGGCTGTTCGCGCTGCTGCCCGGGCGGGCGCTGGTGGCCGGGGTGCAGGACGGGCTGACCGGGTTCTACATCACCGCGTCCGCGCGTCTGCTGGAGGTCATGTACTTCTTCGTGGGCATCGTCGTCGGGGTGTTGCTGATCCTGTACTTCGGCGTGAAGCTGGGCGCCGAGCTCAATCCGGACGTGGCGCTGGGGAGCGCGGCGCGGCCCCTGTGGCAGATCGGCGCGTCCATGCTGCTGTCGCTGACCTTCGCGATCATGCTTCAGCAGGAACGTTCCACCGTGCTCATCGTGACGCTCAACGGGGGTGTGGCGTGGAGCGTGTACGGCGCGATGAGCTACACCGGCAACTTCTCGCCGGTGGCCTCGACGGCCGTCGCCGCGGGACTGGTCGGGCTGTTCGGGCAGTTGCTGTCGCGGTACCGGTACGCGTCGGCCCTGCCGTACACCACGGCTGCGATCGGGCCTCTGTTGCCGGGGTCGGCGACGTATTTCGGGCTGTTGTCGATCGCGCAGAACGACATGGACGCGGGGTTGGTGTCGCTGTCGAAGGCGGCGGCGCTGGCGATGGCCATCGCGATCGGGGTGAATCTGGGGTCGGAGATCTCGCGGTTGTTCCTGCGTGTGCCGAGCGGCTCCGCCGGGGGTAGGCGGGCTGCCAAGCGGACGCGAGGGTTTTAGCGCGGGGTGCGTTCGCTTGGCGTTGGGCGCCTAGGAAATCGGGAGGTTCTGGCTCACGGCGGGTGCGGGTGCGTTGTGGCTTGTCGCGCAGTTCCCCGCGCCCCTAGGTGGGCTGCCCTCCCCTCAGTTCTCAGTTCTGGGGGTAGCCGTTGTTGTTCTGGTTGCCGTACGGGTACTGCTGCTGGGGCTGTTGCTGGTAGCCGTAGTCCTGGTTGTACTGCTGCTGGTAGCCCTGCGGGTACTGCTGCTGGTCGTAGTACTGGTCCTCGGGCTGCTGGGCCGGGGGGATGCGGCGGAGCTGGGTCGTCGCGTCGTCCATCGGGGGCTGGTACTGCTGCTGGGCCGGGGGCTCGGGCTGCTGGGGCGGGTTCTTCTTGGCCTTGCTGCGGGCTCGGGCGAACTCGATGATGATCGGGACGACCGAGATGAGGACGATCAGCAGCAGGATCGGTTCGATGTTCTTCTTGACGAAGTCGATGTTGCCGAGCCAGGAGCCGAGCAGCGTGACGCCCGCGCCCCACAGGACGCCGCCGATGACGTTGAAGGTCAGGAACGAGCGGTACTTCATGCCGCTGACGCCTGCGATGATCGGCGTGAACGTGCGCACGATGGGCACGAAGCGGGCCAGGACGAGGGACTTCGGGCCGTACTTCTCGAAGAACTCGTGGGCCTTGGTGACGTTCTCCTGCTTGAAGAGGCGGGAGTCCGGCCGGTTGAAGAGCGACGGGCCGACCTTCTTGCCGAACATGTAGCCCGCCTGGTCGCCGAGGACCGCGGCGAGACAGATGAGGGCGACCGCCCCCCACAGGGGGAAGTCCAGCGTGCCGGCGGTGATCAGCAGGCCCGCCGTGAACAGCAGCGAGTCGCCCGGCAGGAAGAAGCCGATGAGCAGACCGGACTCGGCGAACACGATCAGGAGCAGGCCCCAGATGCCGAACTGGTCCAACAGGTAGTCCGGATCCAGCCAGCTCGGTCCGAGGGCAAGCGTCGTCACTGTTCCGGGCTCCTGAGGCTTGGCAAAGACGTGGCAGAGAAGAGTGGGGCCAAAGCTATCAACGCGATGTGACCCCTCCGGGTTCCCCACCTTCCCCGCGTCACTCCGGGGTGCGCTGTGCGGGAACTGGTACCACCCTGTGAGGTTATGGGCATCGAAGAGTACGGCGGCGGCCAGGGACCTCAGTCCGATGTGCTCGTCGTGACGACGAACGACGTACCCGGCCATCGGGTCGAGCAGGTCATCGGTGAGGTCTTCGGGCTGACCGTGCGGTCGCGGCATCTCGGCAGCCAGATCGGGGCCGGACTGAAGTCGATGATCGGCGGCGAGCTGAAGGGGCTGACCAAGACGCTTGTGGAGACCCGTAATCAGGCTATGGACCGTCTTGTCGAGCAGGCACGCGCGCGTGGCGCCAACGCCGTGCTCGCCTTCCGTTTCGACGTGACCGAGGCCGCCGACGTGGGCACGGAGGTGTGCGCGTACGGGACCGCGGTGGTCCTGGCCCGGGAGTGAGTGACCACGCCCCCGGACCAGGTCGCCTCTACGAGGTGTGCCGGGCCGCGTTCGCCGTGATCGCCTCGCGCAGGTGTTCGGCGAGGCCCGGGCGCATGGAGTCGTAGAACTCCTTGAAGCGCTCGTCGGAGACGTACATGTCGGCGAGCCCCTGGTGGGCTTCGTACGTGCATTCGTAGAACCACTTGCTGATGTGCCGCCGGTGTTCCTCGGCCATGGTCATGGCCGCCTCGCCGGACGGGGGTTCACCCGCAGCCATCAGGGCGTCGTAGCGCTCGCCCCAGGAGGCCACCTCGGCCTGCATGCGCTTCCAGTCGTCCTTCGTGTACGTGGCCGCGCGGCGCTGCGACTCGGCGTACGCGTCCGTGCCGCCCCAGCGGCGCTCGGCCTCCTCCGCGTGTGCCTCCGGGTCCTTGTCGCCGAAGACCTCGAACTTCTCCTCGGGCGTGAGGTTGATGCCCATTCTGCGTGCCTCCATGGCGTGCTCCACGGCCGCCGCCATCTGCTGGAGCCGTTCGATCCGGGCGGTCAGCAACTCGTGCTGACGGCGCAACTGCGCGCGCGGGTCCGCCTTCGGGTCGTCCAGCAGGGCGGCGACCTCCTCGAGCGGGAAGCCGAGCTCCCGGTAGAAAAGGATCTGCTGCAGCCGGTCGAGGTCGGCGTCGTCGTAGCGCCGGTGGCCCGCATGGCTGCGTCCGCCCGGCACCAAGAGACCGATCTCGTCGTAGTGGTGCAGGGTGCGCACCGTGACACCGGCGAAACCGGCGACCTGTCCTACCGAGTAGCTCACTTCCGCTCCCTTCTTGGGTACGCGCTCCACAGTGCGTCCTCACGTGGCGTGAGGTGCAAGCCTCGCGGCCCGGCCCTAACGTCGTACACATGCCACTGCACCGAGGGGACAGCGAAGCATCTGACGACAAGGGCGGCGGGCGCAGGCTCTCCGTCAACCCCTTCTACGGGGAGGCGAATCCGGTCGGCGGTATGACCGAGGCCCCGCCCACGCACCGGCTCGGGGACGCCCCGCTGCCGCCGTCGACGGCGTACCAGCTCGTGCACGACGAACTGATGCTCGACGGCAACTCGCGGCTCAACCTGGCCACCTTCGTCACCACCTGGATGGAACCCCAGGCCGGGGTCCTGATGGGTGAGTGCCGGGACAAGAACATGATCGACAAGGACGAGTACCCCCGCACGGCCGAGCTGGAGCGGCGCTGCGTGGCGATGCTCGCCGATCTGTGGAACGCGCCCGATCCGGCCGCCGCCGTGGGCTGCTCGACCACGGGTTCGAGTGAGGCGTGCATGCTGGCCGGGATGGCGCTCAAGCGGCGGTGGGCGGCACGCAACGCCGACCGGTATCCGGGGCGGGACGTACGGCCGAACCTGGTCATGGGTGTCAACGTGCAGGTCTGCTGGGACAAGTTCTGCAACTTCTGGGAGGTGGAGGCGCGGCAGGTGCCCATGGAGGGCGAGCGGTTCCATCTCGATCCGCAGGCGGCGGCCGAGCTGTGCGACGAGAACACCATCGGGGTCGTCGGGATCCTCGGCTCGACCTTCGACGGGTCCTACGAGCCCGTCGCGGAGCTGTGCGCGGCCCTGGACGCCCTGCAGGAGCGGACCGGGCTCGACATCCCCGTGCATGTCGACGGGGCCTCAGGAGCCATGGTGGCGCCTTTCCTGGACGAGGACCTGGTGTGGGACTTCCGGCTGCCGCGCGTCGCCTCGATCAACACCTCGGGCCACAAGTACGGGCTGGTCTACCCGGGCGTCGGCTGGGCGCTGTGGCGGGACAAGGAGGCGCTCCCCGAGGAGCTCGTCTTCAGCGTCAACTACCTGGGCGGCGACATGCCGACGTTCGCGCTCAACTTCTCGCGCCCCGGGGCCCAGGTGGTCGCGCAGTACTACACGTTCCTTCGGCTGGGCCGCGACGGCTACCGGGCCGTGCAGCAGACCACGCGGGACGTGGCGCGCTCCCTCGCCGGGCGGATCGAGGAGCTGGGCGACTTCCGGCTGCTCACCCGGGGCGACGAGTTGCCGGTCTTCGCCTTCACGACCGGGGCCGACGTGACCGCGTACGACGTCTTCGACGTCTCCCGGCGGCTGCGTGAGCGGGGCTGGCTGGTGCCCGCGTACACCTTCCCGGAGAACCGGCAGGACCTGTCCGTACTGCGGGTCGTGTGCCGCAACGGGTTCTCCTCGGACCTCGCCGAGCTGTTCGTGGAGGACCTGGTGCGGCTGCTGCCCGAACTGCGCCGGCAGCCGCGTCCGTCGACGCACGACAAGGACGCGGCCACCGGTTTCCATCACTAGGGTCTGTCCGGCGGATCATGCCGCAGACACGAGGCTTGGCACGCCGTCCCCAGAGGGGCCCCAGCGGCGTTGTCGTCGCTTGCCGACTCCCCACGCTCGACTTCGCTCGCGCGGGGGGGACCCCCATCGCGTCGTCGCCCTCCGCCGCCTTGCAGCCGTACGCACCAAGCCCCGCTCACCTGCACTGACGAGTCGCCGCCGGTTCCCCGCGACCTGATACGCCGGACAGGCCCCAGGGGGGGGCGACATCGCCATGGCCGGCCGCTACCAGTGGCCGTGACACACCCGCTCCTGGACCGCGCGCCAGCGCGTGCGGTGCAGGAGCGGGACTGGGTCAGCTGACGTCCAGGTCGAGGTCCTGGCTGTCGGAGGCGAAGTGGCGGCTGTCGGTGTCGATGGGTCGTACGCGCCAGGTCCCGTCGGTCACGGCCTTGAACTTGGCACCGAACGCTCCGTTGGCCAGGGTGGTGGAGCTGCCCACCTCTTTCCAGACCGTCCCGCCCGTGGGCTTGAAGTAGTAGCAGGAGGGTGGGCAACCTCCTGCCAGGCAGCTTCCTGGCCCCGGTAAACCTGGGTCCGGGCACTCCGGGGGTGATTTCCTTTGGTCATGCAGTCGAGGGCCTCAGGAACCCGCCGGCAGCACGCACCACACAGCACTCCCGAAGGAAACAGGAACGCCGCAGCACCAGTCTTGTCTACAGGGGGACAAACACCATGATTTCCATCGCCCGTTGTACCGCCGTTGCCACCAGCGTTGCCGCCACCGCCCTCATCGCCCTCCTCTGGGCGGCCCCGGCCGAGGCCGCCGGGCCCTCGACCACCTCGGTCGTCACCGGCACCGACGACTTCGTCTGGTCCCAGCCGATGCCCGTGATCCCGCACATCCCCTGCGCCGACATGAAGTTCCCGCAGTGCGTCACGGACCACGCGGACGACTTCGTGTGGGGCCGCATCATCCTCACGAAGCCGTGACACCGGGCTCTGGCCCCCGCGTCAGATCCACTCGCGGCGTGCCGCCAGCACCCCGGCTTCGAAACGGCTCGAGGCACCGAGACGCTCCATCAGGTCGGCCACGATGCGCCGTTCGGTGCGTACTCCAATGCCCAGGGCTCGCGCCACGGCATCGTCGGTGAGTCCCGTGGCGAGCAGCCGGAGCAGGCTTCTCTCCTGTGGGGTCAGCCCTACTATGGTGGCCTCGCAGGGGTTTCCGAAGGTACTGGAGTGCTCCCAGTACGCCTCGAAGAGTGCCCGCATCGCCAGGACGACCGGCTCGCTGTTGAACAGCAATGCGGACGGCTGGGCCTGACCGGGCAGACCCGCGACGATCGCCGCAGTGGTGTCCACGACGAGCAGCCGCATCGGCAGGGTCGGGGAGGTGCGCACCTCGCAGTTGCGTTCCGCCATCCACTGGGCGTGGCTCTTGGTCACGCGGTCGTTTGCGACGCTGTCCAGATAGATGGTCCGAAACCGCACTCCGCGCGCCATCGCGCGCTCGTTGAGCGGCTGGCCCGCCTCGATGGACTCTTGGGTGACCGTGTTGACCGGGTGGAAGGCGAGCGCTTCCCGCATACAGGATTCCGACAGCGCTTCGAGGCGGATGCGGATCTCGTCGACCGTGTCGAGGTGTTCCGTGCCGTCCAGGGTGCCCGACCAGCTCGACGCCGTGTATTCGGCCGCGAGGGCGGACAGTGCGGCCCGGCTCTGTTCGATCCGCTGCTGTCGGGAGGCCAGTTCGTTCTGTTCTCGCTGGAGCAGCACTTTCAAGCCGAGCGAGGGGTTGACGGGGCGCAGTCCACCCGGCGCCTCGCGCGACGTGGCGAGCAGGGAAAGCTGGGCAAGTTTGTCAAGAGCCTCTTGTACGTCCTCGGGCGTGCTGTCCAGAAGTACGGCCAACTTCTCCGGGTCGTGCTCCCTATGAAAAAGGATTGCCCGGTACACACCGAGCGTCTGCTGATCTAGTTCCAAAACCTCGTCCACGTGGCGTTCTCCCCGTTATTCGAACCACGCCTGAACGGTACCCCGATGTTCGTACGCCTCGACAGCCGAATACGAGTCCAGGCCAACCGCGCTGCGGACAACAGCGCGTCCCAGGAGGTTTCATGTTCCGCCAAGCACCTCCGGCCGACTTGCCGCTGGCCCGCAGCGTCGTCCTGGTGATCGACGCGACCATCGGAATCGGCCGGGTCCTCACCCGCCGCCTGTGCCTCGCTGGGGCGTCCGTCGCGGTGGTCGGCGCCGGTCACCGGGAACGCGGCGACGACGCGGCGGCCAACGCGGCCTTCCTCTGCAAGGAGCTCGCCGCGCTCGGGCTGGTGGCGCTGCCGTACCGGGTCGACGTGGACCGGCCGGAGACCGTAGGGGCGCTGCCCGGGCACATCGCCGCGGACATGGGACCCGTCACGGAGTCCGTCGTGGTGCTGGCCCCGGCCCCGGCCGGGAGCGCCCTGGCCGGCTGGTTCCGGGAGGCGTCGGCGCTGCTGTCGGCGGCGCTGCCGCCGGGGGCGCGGCACATCGAGGTCACGCTCTCCGACGGCATGAGCCTGAAGGAGGCCGCCGACTGCGTCGTCGGTCAGCTCCTGGCCGACCGCCGGTACCGGGGCGCGCCGCCCCTCTGGGAGCGGGAAGCCTCGAGGGCCCACCGCAGTCCGTGAGTGAGTGAGCACGTGACTGACCGTTCATCCCATTTCCTTCCTTCCCTTCCCAGCCGCCGGCGGTCCGTCACCGGCCGGTCCGCACCTGCTGTATCGAGCCCGGGGGTCGTTTCATGTCCGTACGAGTCGTCGTCGCCGGCGATCACCAGCTGGTCCTGGAGGCGTTCGCCGAGACGCTCAACCGGGCGAGCGGTCTGGACGTCGTAGGGCTCGCCACGGCGCCCGAAGCGGTCCTGCCGGCCGTCGAGCGCCACCGTCCGACGGTCCTGCTGCTCAGCGAGAGCACCATGGGAGGCAAGGCCCTGAAGGTGGCCACGGAGGTCCGCTCGCTGTACCAGTGGTGCGGGGTGGCGATCATGGTGGGCGCGGCCACGCCCTCGGTGGTCGAACGGGCCATGGCGGCGGGCGCGCTGGGACTGGTGCCGAAGAACGCGCGGATCCCGCAGCTGATCACCACGCTCATGGGGGTGGCGGGCGGCTGTCTGACCGTGGACCCGGCGCTGATGCGGCCGCCGGCCGACGCCGAGGCGGCGCTCAGCGTGCGGGAGACGGACGTACTGCGGCTGACCGCGGGCGGCGCCACCGTGCGGGAGATCGCCGGGGAGTTGTACCTGGCCACCGGGACCGTACGCAACGTCACTTCGGCGGCGATGAAGAAGCTCGGCGGTCGCAACCGCTTCGACGCGGCGCGCATCGCCGGGGAGCACGGGTGGCTGTGAGGGCCGGCGGGCAGGCTCGGCGCGGACGCGCGCCGGCCCCGGCACGGAGCGTGCCGGGGCTAGACGGGAGAGCGATCGCGCCGTTCGCTCGGGTACTACTTCTCCAGGCAGAACTCGTTGATCGGGTAGCCGACGTGACGGTCCGCCGTCGGCAGGTGCCCAAGGATCGTGTCGCCCGGCTTCAGCTCCGTGCTGTTGAGGACCGACGCACCGGGACCGAGGACCCGCACGTGCCAGTCGTCCTGCAGGATCAGGTTTACCGCCTGTCCGTTGTCCGCGACCGCGTCGATGGAGATGAGCGGCCTGGTCTCGATCTTGACCCGGCCGACGCTGACGGGACGGGTACGCCCGGAGACGTCCACGGCCAGCACGGTGCTGCCCGCGTGCAGCTCGCTGAGGTAGTTCGTCCGGCCGCCCTGCGAGACGGTGTACGAGTGCAGCGCGCCGGCGTTGACCCGGAAGGGCCGCGTCGGCATGTACGGCAGGGGGTGGGTCTCGCTGACACAGAGCACCATGCCTTTGGAGTGCGAGCCGACCAGGATTCCCTCGTCCTTGCGGAAGTGGGTCGTGGTGTCGACGCAGGCGCGGTCGCCCATGCCGATGTGCGTGGCCGCCGTGACGGTCAGCTCCACGAGGGCGATCTCGCCGGTGCGGGCGGTGGCCGCCGTGCGGAGCGCGGTGGCGTCGCCGACCTCCGAGCCCGCCATGAGGACGCCGTCCGAACCGAGTTCGAGGACGCCGTAGACGATCTCGGCCTCCTCCTGGTCGGCGGCGGTGGTGATGATCGAGCCGGGTGCGCCGGACGCGGCGGCGATGACGATCTCCAGCGGGATCTTCGTGGGGTCGCGGAAGCGCAGTACGCTCCACGCCTCCAGGCGGGCGGCGAGGCAGGCGTCCTCGAGCGTGTCGGCGTCGACGATCTCGACGTACCGGCCGAACTCCATGTCGGGGTGGGCCAGGGCGATGTCGGTACGGGCCTCCTTGCCGCCGGGCACGATCACCAGGTCGGCGGTGCCGAGGTCGGCCGGGACCTGGCCGTCTTCGAACAGCAGGATCTTCTTGACGGTCGGGGGCAGACCGTCGAAGGCGGCCGGGTCGGCGGCGACGACACCGTCGATCTTCTGGTGCACCGCCTCTTCGAGTACGGTGCCGGTGACGGGACCGGCGTTACGGATGTCAAGCCAGCAGAGCTTGGTGTCCGACATGATGCGGACCTCCTGTCAGATGGTCGAAAGGGAATCTTCGAGATGGGCGGGGGTGAGGCGTTCGTCGACGAAGCGGCGGGCGCCGGCGAGGCCGGGCTCGGCGGGTGCGCCGGGGGTGAACCCCTCCGGCGCGAAGTGCTGTTCCGGGAAGTGGTGCACGATGCGGGCCACCTTGAAGGCGAGCCCGCGGGGGTCCGTGGCCTGGAAGATGTTGCGGCCCATGGCCACGCCGCCCGCACCGCCCGCGATGGCGGCGCGCACGTACTCCAGGACGTCCTCCTCCGCGTCGAGCGCCGGTCCGCCCGCGACGAGCACCGGAACGGGGCAGGCCGCGGTCAGGTCGAGCATTTCGGCCGTGGAGCCGAGGAACACGGTCTTGACCAGGTCGGCCCCGAGGTCGGCGGCGATGGTCACCGCGTGCGCCACAACCTGCGGGTCACGGGGGTCGAGGATCCGGGGCCCCCGCGGGTAGACCATGGCGAGCAGCGGCAGGTTCCAGCGGTCGCACGCGTCCGCGATGCGCCCGAGGTCCCCGATCTGCTGCCGTTCGTCGTCGGAGCCGAGATTGACGTGGACGCTGACCGCGTCGGCCCCGAGCCGCAGGGCCTCCTCAACGTCGGCGACGACGTACTTGGCGTTCGGGTCCAGTGCCTGGCTGGTGCTCGCGTTCAGGTGGATGATCAGCGACATCGCGGCGAACCGCTCCGGGCTGATGTGGCGGACGCTGCCCTTGTGCAGAACGACGGCGTCCGATCCGGCAGCCGCGATCTGGCCCGCCAGGTGGTCGAGCGTGGTGCCCTTGGGCACCACGGGACCGTCGTGGATCGAATGGTCGAGCGGGGTGATCATCAACCCTGCGGTGCTGTGGCGATAGAGCCGCCTGAGCCTGACTGACCGGGCAAAATGCCCGTAATTTGTCATGGAGTGCCCTTTCTTTTGCGCACCGGGGCAGCCGGTGCGCAGGGTCCGTCACGCGACGGCGTGACGGGGCCCCGGACGGGCCTGGCTGCCCGGGGAGTCCTCGGTCGGGGTGGTCAGGGCCCGCAGGTAGGTGCGGTCCGGTTTCCCCGAGGCGGTGAGCGGGATCTGCGGCCAGTACGAGATGCACGCCGGCACGTGTTCCGGTGTGAGCACGTCGCGGACGAAGCCCTTCAGATCGCACGAGGTCCGGGTGGCCCCGCCGCTCAGCTCCACCGCCGCGTGCACCTGTTCGACCAGGTCGCGGTCGTGGACCCCGTAGACCACGGCCTGGCGCACCTGCGGATGGCGCAGGAGCGCCGCCTCGATGTCGGCCGGGTCGAGCTTGAGGCCGCCGTGCTTGATGACCTGTCCGATCCGCCCGTCAAGCCGCAGGTAGCCGTACGCGTCCCAGTGGCCGAGGTCCCCGGTGCGCAGCCAGCCGTCCCTCAGCACGGTCCCGGTCAGCTTCTCGTCGTCGAGGTAGCCGGCCGTGATGGTGGGCGAGGTGACCCAGATCTCCCCGCTCTGGCCGCGTTCCGCGGCCGTGCCGGAGCCGGGGACCCGGATGTCCACGGACACCCAGGGGAACGGCCGGCCCACCGAGCCGAGCAGTTCCGGTTCCCGGTGGTCGAGCGGGTTGAGGCTGCTGATGCCGCCCGCCTCCGTGGTCCCGTACACCTGGATGAGCACATCCCCGAAGAGCTCGACGGCCCGGGCCACCCGGGCGGGGGCCGCGGGGGTGCCGCTGTAAGTTATGCGGCGCAGCGAGCCCAGGTCGGTGCCGGCGGCGTCCGGATGCTCCATCAGTCGGTAGAGGTGGGGCACCGCGAGGTACACGTCGGTGACCCGGCGTTCGGCGAACGCCCGCAGTACCTCTCCGGCGTCGAAGCCGTCATGCATGACGACGACCCCGCCGGTCGATAGCACGGCGTCGGCCATGGGTGCGGTGGTGTGGCTGATCGGGGTGACGGAGAGCAGGGTCGCGGGTCCCCGGGGATCGAGGCCGTTCGCGAGCCGCCGCACCAGTTCCTCCCGGGTGCCGTAGCGCTGTTCCACCATCCTGGGTCTGCCGGTGCTGCCGCTGGTGAAGTCGACGACGGCGAGGTCGTCGGGCCGCAGGGGCGGGAAGCGTACGGGCAGTGCGGTCTCGGGAGGCCGCTCCCAGGGGATGGGCAGGACGGTGAGTCCGGGCATCCGGTGCGCGAGCCAGCGCCCCCGTTCGGCGCTCTCCTCGTCCACCAGCAGCAGCAGGGCTCCGGTGTCACGCAGCAGGCCGGTCTGGGTGGCGACGGAGAAGGTCTCGGTGTCGGTCCGGGGGTTCATCGAGCGCACGTAGACGGAGGTGGCCCCCAGGAGGTGGACCGCGTAGCGGGCGCTGAGCATCAGCGGGTGGTTGGGGCCGGTCAGAACGCCGACGGTGTCGCTGTGCCCGATACCGTGGGCGTGCAGCAGGGCGGTGGTACCGAGGATGGAGTCGGCCAGCTCACCCGCCGCGACGGTATTGTCGCGGCCGTTGTCGCGGCCGTGCAGGACGGCGCGGGCCCGGTCCTGCTCCAGCACGTCGAGGATCCGCCGCGCGTGCGGGCTGCTTGGGATGGCCATGTGTTCCTCCTTCCGGGAGGCTCGGGGGTGGGTCTCGAGGGATCTCGGGGGTGGGTGACAGTGCGTCAGGCGATCTTCTTCTGCGCCATCATTCCCATGGCGGATTGGTCGATCATGTGGCAGTGGTACGGGTAGAGCCAGCGGTGGGAGTTGAAAGTGAGCTGGAGCTTCGCGCTCTGGCCCGGCCACAGGAGGACCGTGTCCTTGAGGCCGCCGTCGCTCAGCCTCAGAGCCTGTGCGGCCGGGGCCGAGGCCGCCTGGGCCGGGCCGCCGGTGACGAGCGTCTGGAAGAGCCCGCCCGCGGCGCCGACCACGCCGAAACCGCCAACGGAGAGGCCGAGACTTATTGCATGACGACGAGTGAGCACGGGAACTTCCTTACGTCCTGCGCATGAAGGGTGTGAAGTCCTTATCTTTTCCCGAGCATGGGCGCCCCACCTGGGGAGCACCTAGCGTTTGTCCGGTGCACCTGGCATCTGTCACGCCAGTGCATGACCTCGGTCATCGAATCGGGAATTACGTGTCACCGGTTTTCCGGCGCCCCGGGCCCCGGGTCGGCGCGGCCCCCATAGTGGCGTGTCCGAAATAACCGATGGACCGCCCGACGGGAGACCCCGTAATGCAGACCGACACACCCCCGCCGCTCCGCACCGCCCCGGTGCTCCGGGGGGATGTCCGGCTCGCCTTCGAGGGCGAGACGGCCACCCTGACCGGCCCGGCCACCAGCTTGGTCCTGCGGCCCGTACGCGGCGCGGTGCGGACCGCGCTCACGCGGCTGGCGGCCGGCCCCGAGCCGCTCGACGAACTCCTGGAGGGTCTGGAGCCGGCCGAACGAGCGGGCGTGCGCCACCTCCTGGACCGTATGGGCCACCTCCTGCTGCACAGCGTGCTGAGCTGCGGGCCGGCCGCCGGGCGCCGGGAGCTGCTGCGGCTGGAGCCGGTGGCCCGGGACGCGCGCCTGGAGCCGGCGGCGCCCGCGCCGGGTACCGTGCTGCGGCTGTCCCGCTTCGCCTTCTGCCGCAGCCGCGCGGGGGTGCTCGTACTGGAGTCGCCGCTGGTGAAGTTCCGGGCCGTGCTCACGGATCCGGGGACGCGGGAGCTGGTGGCGGCGCTCGGCGCGAGGGCCTCGGCCGAGGCCCTCGCGGAAGGCTCGGCGCTGGCCTCCGAGGAAGTGGGCGATCTGCTCACGCACCTGGCGGGGGCGGGCCTGGCGGAGGCGGCGGACGCCTCGGGCGCCTTCCCGTCGGACACCGATCCCACCCTGCGTCAGTGGGACTTCCACGACCTGCTCTTCCACTCGCGCGTCCGCTCGGGGCGCTACGACGACGTCTTCGGCGCGGTCTACCCCTACCGTGGAGAGATCGCCCCCCAGCCGGCCGTCAAGCCGGTGCCCGGGGGTCCGGTGACGCCGCTGCACCGGCCCGACCGGGCGGATATCGCCCGCCGGGACCCGTCGCTGACCGATGCCATCGAGACGCGCCGCTCGATCCGCGGGTACGGGGACGGGGAGATGACGGCCGAGCAGCTGGGCGAGTTCCTGTACCGGGTCCAGCGGGTGCGCGCGCACTACACCCCCGAGCCTGGCAGCGACCGCGACGAGGTAATCTCGCGCCCCTACCCCAGCGGTGGCCAGGGCTACGAGCTTGAGCTGTACGTCACCGTGCGCCGCTGCGCGGGGCTGGCGCCGGGCAGCTACTACTACGATCCGGTGGCACACACGCTGGTCCTGGTCAACGCGGCCGAAACCGACCGGGAATCGCTCTTCCTGGTGGCCTCGCGGGCCACCGGCATGGAAGCCAGGCCGGACGTCCTGATCACGATGACGGCCCGCTTCCAGCGCATGGCCTGGAAGTACCGGGGCATCGCCTACGCCACGACGCTGCGGCACACGGGCGTGCTCTACCAGACGATGTACCTGGTCGCGACGGCCATGGGGCTGGCCCCCTGCGGCCTGGGCAACGGGGACGCGGACATGTCGGCGCGGGTGCTGGGCCTGGACTACCTGCGGGAGTCCTCTGTCGGGGACTTCCTGCTGGGCAGCCGCGCCCCGGACGACTCGGTGGCCGGCGAGCCCGGGGAGGGCTGGGAGATGCTCAACAGCCCCGAGTGGACCGTGGGCGGCGACCGCTGAGCGGGCCCGCCGCACCCCCTCGCACCGCCCGAAAGCGCCGGTTTCTCCTGTTCCTCCCGGGGGAGATCGGCGCTTTCGCATTCCGCATCGGGGGCGGCGGCATGACGTGGATTACGTGCGGCGTGACAACTGTCAGGCAACGGCCGAAAACCCTTGGCGACGCCCGGGTATGCGGGCATTCTCTAGTTGTGCAGCCGAGAGGGTGCGCAGAGAAAAGCGAAAGTGGGAAACAGAAAAATCCCACTCCTCAGGGAATTCGGAAAGGAATTCACATGAGCATTGACGACATCAAGAACGCGGCCGACGCGGACAAGACCTTCGAGGGCTTCGACCTGGACCAGCTCGAGACCCTTGAGGTCGCCGACGGCGTGGCCCTCCCGGAGCTCGGTGCCTCCAGCGGCTCGATCGGCACCTCGTCCTCCTCGTCCTCCACCTGCTCCGCCTGCTGACCCAGGCTCTCTCGGACCGAAAGGCACACCATCATGAGCATCAACGACATCAACGGTGACGACGCGGCGTTCGACGCCTTCGACGTGGACCAGCTTGAGACCCTCGAGGTCGCCGACGGCGTGGCCCTCCCGGAACTGGGCGCATCCAGCGGCTCGATCGGCACCTCGTCGTCTTCGAGCTCGACCTGCTCCGCCTGCTGATCAGTCCTCACTGACTGATTGAGAGCAACAAAGGATGCGCCCATCCGGCCAACGGGTCGGATGGGTACATCCTTGTTCCAGACGCCACCGCTCTGGACGCCACTGTTCGAGACGCCGCACAGGCGGTGCTGTCGGTCTTGGCTCAACCGCGCACGGCGACGTGTAGCGAGGAGCCGAGCAGCACCACCGCGGCCCCCAGTCCCACCACCACCCGTACCGGCTCCGCCGCGGCCCCGGCCGCGACGGCGGCGAAGCCGACCACGGAGACGGCGGTCAGCAGCACGGCGGTCCACCTGTACTGCCACTGGTCGTACAGCCGGGCCAGCGGGAAGAAGTGCAGGCCGACCACCAGGCAGATGCCCGCCGGGATGAGCTCGGGGCGGCCGGCCACGTTCGACCCCGCGATCACGGCGAAGATGGCCACCACCTCGGCGAGGTTGACCAGCCCGACACCGCGGTTCCACTTCTCCGGGAGCCGCACCTGACGCACCGCGGCGCCGGCAGCGCCGCGGAAGGCCAGTACCACCGCCGCGGCGGTCAGTGCGGCCGCCACCACGCCGACCGTCACGGCCACCGGCATCGAAGCGATCCCCGACCCGCCCGCGAACGCCCATACGAGGGCGAAGGAGGCGAGCACGATCGCCCCGCGGCGGCGCAGGTTCTGGGTGAGCGCCTCGCACTCGGCCGTGGCCACGGCATCCAAAGTCATTACGCGAGTATACAACCGGCTTGTCTGCCTAACGGTGTTTTCCAGCCGCGCCTCGCGTTCGATTTCGATCACTCGAAAGGTGCGGAATTCCATGGGGGTTGATGCTCCGGAGCGCACGGCCGTGACGCCGGATTCGACCGGTCTGACGGGGGTGCGGCTCCATACCCGGATGCCCGTCTCGCCAACCTGGCTGGCCCGTCACGTCGTTCCCGTCGCACGTGCTCTGACCGCGCAAGGGGCGCCTGCCGTGCAGTTGCGCCGAGGCTGGCTGCACGGGCCGTACGTCGACATTCTCGCGCTGTCGGTGCCGGGGGTTCCCGGGCCCGACTGGGCAGCGGTCGCGGCCCGGCTGAATGCCGGACCGCTCGACCCGTCGCGGGCGCTGACCGAGGAGCAATACCTCGTCCAGGCACGTGAATTCGGCCGTCTGGAAGCAGTCCCTCCGCCGTACCTCCCGTTGCACGAGCACGGCGCCGTCGAGCGGGTCACGCCGACCGCCGGGAACAGTGCCGAACCGCGTCTGGATCCTTTCCGTACCGTTGTCGCCGGCGCTCTCGCCAAACCCCTGATGGGCATGATCGAGGCCATCGCCGCCGACCCCGCCTGCGCCACCGTACGACTCGCGGAGGCGTTCACCGCGCTGGCCGACACCCACGCGCTCGGACCGGCGTACGGGGTCTTCTCCCCTCGCTCCCACGTCGAGGCCTTCCTGGCCTGGGCGGCGCCCACCAAGGACGTGCGGCCCGTGTTCAAGGAGCGCTACGCGCGGGACGTGCGGCGGCTGCGCACCGTGGTGGAACAACGGGTGTCGGGCGAGGTCTCGCCCGCCGCCTCCGAGTGGCGCACCGCCTTCGCCTACTGCGCGGGCGCGCTGGAGAACGCGGTCGCCGCGGGCACCTTGACCCTCGACATGCTCGACTCCGCCACCGCGGGCGTGGACAAGAGCGAGATGGGTCCGCCCGGAGCCGTCCGCACCGTCCCGCAGGGGGCGCAGCCAGACAGCGACTTCCATCGGACCGTCGGCAAGTCGGGGGTGGTGGCCGACCCGTCGAAGTGGTTCGCCGCCTTCCGCCTGCTGACCAACCTCTTCTACGAGCAACTGCCCCTGCTGACCGTCTCCCCCATGCAGCGCTACTACATGTGCTTCGCCATCGCCGAGACGATGGACGACGTGCTCGGCGTTTCCTGGCAGGAGCGGCTGCGGGAGCAGCAGGACCGCAGTGGCCGGGGCGACAGCGCCCTCACAGAATCCGGAGCCTCCAGATGACCGAGCCCCTGAAGGAGCCGCTCTGGTTCCTCCGCGTCAACCCCCTGCGCCGCGCCCGCATCGGCGACCCGGCCCAGCGAGCCCTGCTCGCCGAGTACGCCGGGGCCCACACCGAACTGGCCGCGGCGACCACCGCGTGCTCCGACGAGCTGTACGAGCGCATCGGCACCGTGGAGGGACCCGAGCGGCGCGAGCTGGTCTCGCTGCGCCGTACGGTCCTGGCGGGACGCGCTCCCAAGACTCCGCCTCCCGCCCCGACCCCCGTCATGACGCGCTGGCTGGCCGCCCAGGCGCGGCACGAGCGGCTGCGCGCCGAGCTCGTGGCCGGCTACCCCGAGGCCGCCAAGCGCGAACGGGCCGGTCTGGCCGGGCTGCTCGCCGACCCGGACCTGCTGCGTTCACTGGCGCTGGTGGCGCCCGAGGTCCACCACGAGGCGGAGCGCTACCGCACGGCGGTGGCGGCCACCGGCCCGGTGACCTCCAAGACCCGCAAGTCGGAACGCGGCCTCATCCAGTACGTGACGCGGGCGATGGTCCGCACGAGCCCGCTCTCCCGCTTCACGGCGGTCGGCATCGCGGAGCCCGACCCGGCCGGTGTCGCGCCCGACGACGTGCCGTTCACCGGCGCAGTGGCCTTCGCGGGCCTGGACCGCGTCATGCTCGGCTACGTCCTCGGCGGTCTCCCGCAGGCCGAACTGTCCGACCTGGACGACAAGTGGATCGGGCTGCCGCCCACGTCGGCGCCCGACCCCGAGAGCGGCAAGCTGTTCTTCCTCAAACTTGTCCCCGAGGGCATGCGGCGCATGGCCGTCCCGCTGGACGGACCCGCCGGGCACCTGCTGGACGCGGTCTCGATGGGCCCGCGGCTCTTCCCCGCGGTCGTCGCCCACGTCGCGGAGCGCTCCGGCTGGGCCCCGGCCGAGGCCGAGGCGCGGGTGCGCCAGGCCGTGGGCCAGGGCCTGCTGTGCACCTTCAACGAGGCCGAGGACGGCAACGGGGACTACGAGGAGCTGCTGACGCCCGCCGATCCGCGGGCGGCCGAGACCGCCGCCGAGGTGCGCGCGGGCCTGCCGAAGCTGGCCGCCGCCCCGGCCGGGGAGCGCGGCGCCATCCTCGGCGAACTGCGCGGCTCGCTGGCCCGGCTCAGTCACATCGCCGGCCGGCCCTCGCAGATCACCGTCGAGGAGGACTTCGTCATGCCGCCGCTGAAGGTGGCGACGGAGCGCTGGCACGCGCAGCTGGCGGACCTCGGGCCGGCCGTGGAACTGCTCACCGTCTTCGACTGGCTGCACGACGTACGCGTCCTGATGACGGCCGCGTTCGTCGAGCGGTTCGGGGCCGGCGCCAACGTGCCGCTGGCCGCGAACGCCGCCTTCGTGGTCGGCGAGGTCTCCCGCCGGGCCGCCGCGATGGACGCGGTGTACGGGCCGCACGGCACGGGCGATCCGTCCGGGCTCAAGGGCATCGGCCCCGCCGACGGCTCGCTGGAGCGCATGTACCTGCTGCGCCAGGAGCTGACCGCAGCGGTGCACGCACGGATCTCGAAGACGGCGGACGAGGGTACGGACACCCTGGCCTTCTCCCCCGCCGAGGTGCGCGAGCTGACCGCGGCGCTGCCCGAGCGGTTCCGCCAGGACCGGCTTGTCTACGGGGTACTGCTCCAGCAGTCCGACGGGCACCTGATCCTCAACGACGGCCTGCCCGGCCACGGCATGCTCTACGCCCGCTTCCTCGACGCCGACCGCCGCCTCGGCGGCCGGGCCCTGCCGCTGCTCGCGGAGCGGCTCCAGCGCACCTACGGCGCCGACGGCGCCCGGGTCACCGAGGACCTGGGACTGCACCGGCTCAACGTCAACGCGCACGCGCCGATCCTGCCGGGCGGCCTGCGCCCCGAGGACTGGTTCTCGCTGCGCCTGGTCCACGACGCGGACACCGACACCCTGCGGGTGGAGGACCCCGAGGGCCGGCCGACGCGGGTGCTGCCGCTCGGCACCGGACACCCCGGGCTGTTCCCGCCTCCGCTGTCGGTGGCCTCCGGACTGGTCATCAGCGGGCGGCTGTTCAACTCGCTGCCCAACAGCTGGCACGCGGTCACCCCCTGGGACCGTTCGGCCACCCGCGTCGCGCCCCGGATGGCGGTGGGCAACGTACTGATCGGCCGGCGCCGCTGGTACGGCGGCGAGGAGCTGGACGCCGCGGTTGCCTCCGGTCCCGACGAGCACGAGCGGCTGCTGGCCCTCACCGCCTGGCGGGCCCGGTACGGGGTACCGGAGGAGGTCGTCATCAAGAACGCGCCGGAGGACGAGGGCCCGCTGTCGGTGGGCGCCCCCGATGTGCAGTCCAAGCGGCTCCAGCAGAAGCCCCAGTACGCCGACCTGGCGAGCGCGCTCGGCACCCGGGTGCTGCCGCGGATGCTGGAGCGGCGCGGGACGAACGGCTGCTACCTCGAAGAGGCGCTGCCGGGGGTGCAGGACGGCACTCATGCCACCGAGTGGGTGGTCGAGGTCGGCCGCGAGCCCGGAGGCCGGTTCACCTACCAGGGCCCCGAGGGGGAGCAGTGACAACCACACCCGAGCACACCATCGTCGCCCGGCCGGACCTGCACTTCGCGCCCGTGCCGAACGGCGTGTACGTCAGCGGTCCGCGCGGCCGGTTCGTGCTGAGCGGTTCGGAGCTGCTGTACGCCGTGACCGAGGGCTGCATGCCGCTGCTGGAGTCCGGCGCCACCGAGGACGAGCTGGTCGCCGCGATCGGCACCGACAAGTCCCGGCCGGCTGTACGGCACCTGATCGCGAAGATGCGCGAGGGCGGCATGCTGCTCGACCCCGCGCTCTTCTCCGTCCCGGCTCCCGGGGCGGAGCTGCGGGAACGCTTCCCGGAGGCACTGGCCCGGCTGGAGTCGGCGCTGGACGACCCCTACGCGGCCTTCGCCCGGCTCCGGGCGGCGCGGGTGCTGCTGGCGGGGCCGCCCGAGGCGACCGGTCCGGCGGCCCGCGGGCTGCGCCGGGCCGGGGCGGGCGAGGTGATCGAGACCGCTTCGCTGGCCGCGTACGAAGCCGCGCGCGCAGCCGGTGACGAGGGCGGCCGGGAGGCCGTGTACGAAGGCCTCGACGCGGTCGCGGAGATGACCACGGGGGTGACGCAGCACCCGGCAGCCATTCCGGACGGCGTCCCCCTCCTCACTGTCGCGCTGGGCGGCCGGGTCGCCCTGACCGGGCCGGCGCTGACCGGCGGCGGCCGGGACCTGGTCTGGGCCGCCTTCCGGGACCGGGCGCTGGCCTGGGCCGAAGCGGAGGCCACCGAGCCGGCCCCGCGGCCGGTCGCGGACGCCCTCGCGGGGGCGCTGGCGGGGCTGTTGCTGTTCGACACCCTGACCGGCACGGCCGAGCCCGGTACGGGCCACGTCGTGTACGGCGCCGATCTGGCCACCGAACCGGTGGACATCGGCGGGGCCCCGCACCCGGCGGCCCCGGCCGGCCGGCCGAGCACCCTGGATGACGCCTCCGCCGAGCCCGTGCCCGATGCCGAGGAGGCCCTGGAGGCCGTCCGGGCCGTCGCGCGCCGCTGGACCGGGCTGTTCGCCTCCGCGGCGGGCGAGGACCTGCCGCAGATGCCGCTCGCGCTGCGGGCGGCGGAGCACCGCGCCGGGCAGAGCGGCGCGCTGGTGGGCTGGGCCGCGCACCAGGAGACCGCGACCGTGGCCGCCGCGCTGGCGGCTCTGCGCGCCCGATCCCCCCGGCCCGGCACGCCCGCGGCCGGTCTCACCGAGGAGCACTGGCTGCTCGACGGTGTCCTGCGCATCCTCGCCGGCGACCCGGCGATGGAGCAGGAGGCCGAGGCGCCCACCGACGCGGAGGGCGCGCGGATCCTGGCGGGCCTGCTGGCCGCCGGGCGCGATCCCGAGGTGGCGTCGCTGCGGCTTCCCGGGCTGGACTGGCGCCTGGCCCGGGTGACCCTGGGCGGTGTGCCGCTGGGCCGCGGCTGGGGCGCCACCCCCGAGGAGGCCGTCCGTACGGCCCTGTGCACGGCGCTCGCCCGGGTTCAGGCGACCGGCTTCGGAAGTGTCGCCGAACTCTCCACCGACGCGCTGCTGTTCGCGGACAGCACGGTACTCGGGCGGCTGCGCAAGCAGCTCACCGCCCGCGCCGCACAGGCCGGTACCGGTTACCGCGGCCGGGCCGTACGCACCGACCCGGTGCTCGGTCCGCTCCCTCTCTGGCACGGCCCGGTCGAGGCCGTGACCGGCACACCCCCGCAGGAGGCTCGCGATGCCGGCTGAAACCACCCTGGAGGGACCCGCCGTCTTCGGCCCCGGTACGGACCGCGCCTACGACGCCCCGGACGGGGACTGGCGCACGGTCCTGACGGCGCTGGCCGAGGCCACGGGTGCGCCGGTCGCCGTCAACCGCGGCTGGGACCTGGACTGGGAGCGGGAGCACGTCGCGCGGGCCGCCGGTTACGGCACGGACGTGCTGTCGGTCCGGGTGTTCGCCGACGAGGTCCTCGTCGGACCGCTGTGGCGGCCCGGCGACCCGGACGGCGGTGGCTGCGCGGGCTGCGCCGAGGTCCGTGAGCGCACGATCCTCGACCACCCGCTGGTCGGCGACCTCGGCCGGGCGACCGCCGCCCCGCGGGCCGCCGCACCGCTGCTGCCCGAACTGCTCCGGGCGACCCTGGAGCACCTGGCACGGCGGCCCCTGGCCCCGGGCGAGTTGTACGTCGTATCGGCGGCGGGCAACCGGCGCCGCCGGATCGCCCGCAGCTTCCACTGCCCCGTGTGCGGGCCGACGGCGGCCGGACTGGACGGTTCCGCGGAGCCGTTGCCGCTGGCGCTGCGGTCCCGTCCGGCCTCCGCGGGTGATCCGACCCGGTCGGCGGAGAGCCGGCTGGTCGAGCGCGGCATGCTGCGCGAGCGGCTGGTCGACGACCGCTTCGGGCCGGTGCGGGCGATCCTGCGCGAGTGCCACGCACCCTTCGCGATGAGCATGGCCGTGGTGCCGGACGCCCCTGCGATGGGGCACGGCCGGGCGCAGATCTTCGCCGAGACCGAGCCGGTCGCGGTGCTGGAGGCCTACGAGCGGCTCGGTGGTTTCCCATACGACATCCCGGTCCTGACGGGCCGGTCGTACCGGGAACTGGGCGGGCGGGCCGTCGATCCGGCGGGGCTGGGCCACTACACGGCCGAGCAGTTGGCCCATCCCACCTCACGGGTGACGCCGTTCACCGAGGACACCCCGATGGACTGGGTGTGGGGCCACGACCTGGCGGACGGCCGTCCCCTGCTGGTGCCGGCGGACCACGCCTTCTACCAGTACGAGTACGCGTTCCGGCGGGACCGGCGGGCCGCGCGCGCAGCCGGTCCCCACGGGCGCGAGCACTACTTCTACGAGTCCTCCAGCGGCTGCGCGGTCGGCGCGAACCTCGAAGAAGCGGCTCTGCACTCGCTGTTTGAGCTGGCGGAGCGGGACGCGTTCCTGCTGTCGTGGTACCGGGCGGCCCCCCTGCCGTACATTCCGTCGTCCTCGATAACCGACCCCACCAGCCGGGCCATGATCGAGCTGATCGAGGCCCGCGGGTTCGACGTGAACCTGCTGGTCGTCACCCAGGACATCGCCCTGCCGGTGGTGTGGGTGCTGGCCGTCAACCGGGAGAACCCCTTCCCGGCGACCTTCTCCTCGGCCGGTTCGGGCGCCGATCCGCAGTCCGCGATCCGCGGGGCGCTGCGCGAGGTGGCGCAGCTGGTGACCAACCCGATCGACTGGACCCGTGCGCAGGTCGAGCCGATGATCGACGATCCGTGGCAGGTCCAGGAGCTGGAGGACCACGTACGTCTCTACTCGCTGCCACAGATGCGGGAGCGGGCGACCGCCGGGCTCGGCGGTCCCCGGGTGAGCCTGGAGGAGGCGTTCCCGGGCTGGCCGCAGAAGCTGACCGTGGCGTCGGGCGGCGACGTGCGGGGGGCGCTGGACTTCGTCCGGGGCCTGTTCGCGCAGGCCGGTCTGGAGCAGATCGTGGTGGTCGACCAGACGAGCCGCGAGCACGCGGACGCGGGTATCCACGTGGCGCGTTCGGTGGTGCCCGGGATCCTCCCGATGTGCTTCGGGCACGCGCAGCAGCGGCTGACGGGGCTGCCCCGGCTGACGGCGGCGCTGCGCGGCACGGCGCAGGATGGCCGTCCGGTCCCGTACGACCCGCACCCCTTCCCGTAGCGGCCGCGGTATCCACCCCTGGCCGGGCCGGGGCCCGATCCCCCCTCGGGCCCCGGCCCCGTTCTTTTTCGGAGGCCCGCTGATGACGCCCACGACTGAGCTCCGCACCCCGCGGCCCTGCCCGGTCGACCTGCCCGGCCCGGAGGGCGACAACTCGATCGCGCGCGAACCGCTCTGGCACGCGTACGGGGCCGGCGCTGACCGGCCCGAGCCGCCCCACTGGACCTGGACGCCCGAGGCCCCGCCTGACACGCACGTGCGGCCCGCGCCGCCGACCGGGGACGGGGTCCGCACGGTGCTGCCGCTGGGCACCACCGGGCTGCTCTCCGCCCTGCGGTACCCGGACCGGCCGACGGCCGACGGGCCTGCGGGCGGGTCTGCCGGCGCGGGTCCGGTGGATGCCGAGCGGCTCGCGCACGCGCTGGTCACGGCCTTCGGGCCGCAGCGCCGGGAGCCGGAGAACCCGTACAACGACCACCGCCCGTACGCCTCCGCGCGCTGTCTCTTCCCCGTCCACGCCTTCGTGGACGGCGGCGGCCCGCGGCCCTGGCGACTGCTGGAGCCCGACCTGCACGCGCTGACCGGCGCGCCCGGTCCCGGCCCGGCCCGGCGGATCGCGCTGACCGGGCGCTACACGGCGGTTCCGGCAGCCTACAAGTGGTTCCGCGGCTCGCTCGTCGCCATCGAACTCGGCATGGTGCTGCGCTCGCTCGGCATCGGCCTGGAACTCTTCGGGGTGCCCGCGCGGCTGCGGCTGCCCGGCCCGGACGCGCACGGGCTGCTCTCCGGGCTCGGCTTCGAGGCTCCCTGGGAGTGGTCCCTGCCGCTCACCGTGGAACTGGGCGGTGAGCGGACACCCCCGGCCGCCCGCACGGACGCCGTCCCGCTGCCGGCCCCGCCGGCCGCGGGCGATCCCGCGCTGGCGGACCTCGTACGGGTCAACCGCGGCCAGCGGTACGACGGCCGGGCGCACCCCCTGACCGCGGCGATCCCGGCCGGGCTCGGCCGCTCGGCGGTGGCGCCCGACTGGGCGGAGCTGCTGTGGCGGCGCCACTCGGGCCGGATGCCGCGCGCCCTGCACGGGATGACCGGGCGGCGCAGGCGGGTGCCGGCCGAGGCGTTGGACAGCGCGCTGCGCTGGCTGTCCGTACCGCCGCCCGGACCGGACCTCGCGGCGGCCTTCGCGGGGATCCGGGTCACGGTGGTGACGCACGGGGTCGACGGCACGGCCGACGGGGTGCACCGGGCGGACCGCGGCGCGGCCCGGCTGGTGCGCGAGGACGCCTCGGCCGCCGAACGGCTGGAGGAGCAGTACGGCTACGGGGTTTCGCCCGTCAACGGCTGCGGGATCCGCAACGCCCCGATGTCGGTGTTCCTCTCGGTGCGCCCCCGGGAGCTGTTCGAGCGGCTGGGCCCGGGTGGCTGGGGCGCGGCCCAGCACGCGGCCGGCTGGGCGGTGCACGGGCTGTGCCTGTCGGCGGCGGCCTCGGGGCTGTTCGCGCGGCCCGTGAGGGCGTTCAAGGAAATACCCACGCAGCGTGTCCTCGGCCTGGAGGAGGACGAGACCATCGTCCTGTCCGCGGTCGTGGGGGTCCCGCAGGAGACCGGCGGCGCGCTGCTCGACCTGCGACGGTGAAGGGAACCTCACACATGACGAACGAGCAGACGGCCTGGACGGCCTGGCACCTGCACCTGGGCACCACCGCCCGGTCCGCGCACGACCGGGTGGTGACCGAGGCCATCGGCCCGGCGGTCGCGCACCTGGACGGCCGGGCCTGGTTCTTCATCCGCTACTGGCAGCGCGGTCCGCACCTGCGGCTGCGGGTCGCGGGTCTGGCGCCGGACGAACTCCCCGGATTCGAGAAGGTCCTGGGGGCGCGGCTGGCCGACGCGGGTCGGCTCGCCCCGCAGGAGGAGCCGCTGGACGCCGAGGCGTTCCGGGCGGGTGCGGGGGTGCTGGCGGCCGGGGAGAGCGGGGAGAACCGTTCCCTGCAGTCGCTGCTGCCGCCCGGCGTGCACGCGGCCCGGTACGAGCCGGAGTACGGCAGGTACGGGGGGCCGGCGCTGATGCCCGCGAGCGAGCGGATGTTCCGGGTGTCGAGCGAACTCGTCCTGGCCCTGGTGCCGCGGATCCGCGGTAAGGCGCACCGCGCGCAGTTGGCCCTGCGGGGGACGATGGCGGCTGCCTCTGCGCTCGGCGGCCCGGACGAGCGGGCCTCGTACTACGCGCACGGCCTGGCGGCCTGGCGGGGCTGGGCGGCGCAGGCGGGGTACGGAGACCAGGTGCTGGATTCGGTCACCGCGATCGCGGGCAACGGGGACGGCTCCGCCGTCGACCCGCTGGCGCACGGCCCGTTCGGCGGCTGGCACGAGGAGGCCGGGGTGCTGGTGGACGCGGTACGGGCGGCCTCGCCGGTACCGCCGGGGATGATCCTTTCCTCGCACACGCACATGCTGCACAACCGGCTGGGGCTGAGCATGCTGGAGGAGCTGCGCACGTACGCCTGGCTGGCGAACGCCTTCCCGGCGCCGACGGGTGCGGCCCCGCACCTGGCGCCCGTCGGCTGAACGGCCGCGCGCAGCCGGTCGTACCCGCTACGCGCGAAACCGCGTAGCGCGAAACCGCGTAGCGCGAAACCGCGTAGCGCGAAACCGCGTAGCGCGAAACCGGACGCCGAGGGCCCGGCCGGAGGATCCGGCCGGGCCCTCGGCGTCCGGCGGCGTGCGGGACGGCGCGCGTCACAGACCGCGGACGAAGACGGCGGTGACGCGAACGCTCAGCCGGGGTCCGACCATGCCCCGCATCGCGCTCACGCCGAGCGCGTGCCGGTCCACCTGCGCGGTGGCCCGTACGACGACGCGCGTGCCGCCCTTCGCGGTCTCGATGCCCGCGGGGTCCACGTCGATGGTCAGCGGGACGCTGTTGCCCTTGACCGTGAGGCGTCCCTCGACGATCCAGCCGGCCGTGGCGCCGCCGGTCAGGCGGTCGCCGGTGAAGCGCAGGACCGGGTGGCGCGCGGCGTCGAGGAAGCCGGCGCCGGTGACCTGGCGGTCCCGTCCGGGGTTGCCGGTGTTGAAGTCGGCGGCGTTCAGGCTGATGTCGAAGGCGCGCAGCGCGCCGCCCCCGTCGAGCTGTACGGCGCCCGCGCCGACCGGGATCCGGCCGGAGACCGGTAGAAGGAAGAAGTGCCGGGCCCGGAACTCCACGGAGCTGGCTTCGGCGTCGATGTCCCAGAGGCCGCTCAGCTCGTCGAGGTGCGAAACGGCGGCGGTGGCGGCGGATGATGAGGAGAGGGAGGAGGACATGAGGGGGGTTCCTTCCGGGAGGGGTGTCACGGGGTCGCGAAACGTCGAGGGGGCCCCACAGTCGAGGCCCCCCGAGGACGTGCACGCCGTACGGGGCAGTCGCCCGGCCGGCACTACTCCGGGCGCGGGTCCCAGCGGAAGCTGCGGACCGCGATCAGGGCGCCGATGACGCCCCAGGCCGCCAGGACGGCCAGTTCCTTCCAGTGGAGGCTGCCGTCACCGGTGAACGGTGCGAGCATCGCGTCGTTGAACGGCTTGACGGGCAGCAGGCCCGCGATGTTGTTCAGCACCTCGGAGTGGATCGGGAAGTAGCTGCCCGAGATGAAGACGAGCGGGAACTGGATGAACTGCACCACCGCCGGGGCGGCTTCGGAGTTCTTGATGAGCGAGGCGACGCCCACGCCGAGCGCGCAGAAGCTCGCCGCGCCCAGGATCAGGGTGATGGCGACGACCGCCCAGGCCGTCGGCAATGTCACGCCGTACAGCGAGCCGATGCCGATGACCAGCGCCACGTCGATCACCGAGACCACCACGCAGTGCACGAGGAGTCCGGCGAAGTAGACCCAGGCGGGCAGTGGTGTGGCGTGCAGCCGCTTGAGGATGCCGGTCTGGCGGCGCATGGCCAGCACGATCGCGAGCTGGCCGTAGCAGGCGCCGAGCACCGAGACCGCGGCGATGGCCGGGGTGTAGTACTGCATGCCCGAGAGGCCGAAGAAGAACGTCTCGCCCTCGCCGCCGCTGAAGACGGCGCCGAAGATGCCGATGATGACGATCGGCAGGACGAAGGTGAACACCATCGACTGCGGGTTGCGCCAGAAGGACAGCTGCTCGAAGCGGATCTGGTGCCAGAGCAGGGCGAGTGAGCCCCGCTCGCCGTTCGCGGCGGCCGGGCGGCCTCCGGTACGGGTCGTCGTGGTCGGGGTCAGGGTGGTCATGATCGGCTCCGATTCGGTCGGCGCCGTGTCCCGGCGGAGGACGGCGCGGAGGCTCCCTGGACCGCGTGCTCGCGGGTCAGGCCCAGGTAGACGTCCTCGAGGGTGGGCTGGTCGACGGTCAGCCGCTCCAGCGGAGTGCCGCGCCGCAGCGCCCAGTCGGTGAGTTTGAACAGGGCGGCGGTGGGCTCTTCGACCTCCGCCGTGACCAGGCCCTCGGCCACCTCGGCGACCGGGACGGGCACGTCGGAGACGACGGCGCCGCGCGGCAGCGCGAAACGGATCCGGGCGAGGGCGTTGTCGCGCCCGCCGAGGGTCTCGGGGGTGCCCGAGGCCACGACCTGCCCGGCCGCGACGACGACGACCGAGTCGGCGAGCGCCTGGGCCTCGTCCATGTAGTGGGTGGTCAGCACGATGGTGGTGCCGGCGTCGCGCAGGTTGCGGACGACGTCCCAGGCGCCGCGGCGGGCGTTCGGGTCGAAGCCGGTGGTCGGCTCGTCCAGGAACAGCAGCTGCGGGTTGCCGATGACGCCGAGCGCCAGGTCGAGCCGGCGCTTCTGGCCGCCGGACAGGTCCTTGACCTTGGCTCCGCGCTTCTCGTCGAGGCCGACCAGGTCGATCACCTCGTCGACGTCGCGCGGGGCCGGGTAGTAGCCGGCGTTGCGCGCCACAGTCTCGCGGACGGACAGGTAGGGCTCGACGGCGATGTCCTGGAGCACGAGGCCGATCTGCCCGCGCAGGTAGCGTCCGCCGTCCTTGGTGCCGGGGTCGCGGCCGAGTACTTCCACCCGGCCCTCGTCACGTCGGCGGAACCCTTCCAGGATCTCCAGCGTGGTGGTCTTGCCCGCCCCGTTCGGGCCGAGCAGGGCGAAGATCTCTCCCTCTTCCACGGTGAAGTCCACGCCTCGGACCGCTTCGTGGTCGCCGTACTTCTTGCGCAGGCCCTCTACGGCCACCGCGGTCACTGCGGCTCCTCCGGATGCCTCACTGTGGTCCTCCCGGGTCGTTGTATCGCCCGCAGAACGGACTCCCGGGCGCTTTGCCGACGTTAGGGGCGGACAAGCGGTAGGACCGGCTCCGCAGAGCGTCCTGATGACGGAGGTCACGGAAGTCACGACAGTTGTCAGGTCACCGGTGACCCGGCATTGCCGCGGGGGTGGGGGACACCGAAGCTCGAAGCCGGAACAGGCCGGCAGATCGTGGCAGAGGAAGGGCGGTCGGAGACGTGCGGTTCATGGAGGTCGGCGAGAACGCCGAGGAAGAACGGCAGATCACCGTGGTGGGTGCCGGGATCGGTGGTCTTGCGCTCGCCGGCGCACTGGCCGCGACCGGCACGTCGTACACGGTGTACGAGCAAGCCGACCGGTTCGCCGAGGTGGGTGCGGGAGTGCAGCTCTCCCCCAACGCCTTGCGCCCGCTGGCCCGTCTGGGCCTGGGACCCGCGCTGAGCGAGTGGGGCGTGCGGATCGAGGCGATGGAGGTGCGCGGCTGGACCGGCCGCCCGATCTCCCGGACACCGCTGGGCGAGGAGTGCGAGCGGCTCTACGGGGCCCCGTACCGGACCATCCACCGGGCGCACCTGCACGAGGCCCTGCTGTCGTTGGGCGACCGGGACCGGGTCAGGCTCAGGAGCCGGCTGGACTCGGTGGAGCAGGCGCCGGACGGTGCCAGGCTGTCCTTCGCCGACGGTACGGTCCGCACGGCGGGCGTGCTGGTGGGCGCGGACGGCATCCACTCCACGGTGCGCGAAGTGCTGCGCAAGGACGACCCGGAGTTCTCCGGACTCGGCATCTACCGCGGTCTCGTACCGGTGGAGAAGCTGCCGGCGGAGGCCCGCGAGGCCCTGGTGCGGCTGTGGCTCGGGCCGGGCGGTCACTTCGTGTGCTATCCCGTCGACGGCGGCCGGCAGATCAGCTTCGCCGCGACCGTCCCGATGGCGGACGCTCCGCACGAGTCCTGGTCGGCCCCGGCCGATCCGGCCGATCTGGTACGGGCCTTCGGCGGCTGGACCGGGCTGGTCCCGGACATCGCGCGCAATGCCGAGGTGCTGCACCAGTGGGCCCTGCACGACCGGGGTCCGCTGCGCCAGTGGTCGACCTCGCACATCACCCTGCTGGGGGACGCCGCGCACCCGATGCTGCCGTTCATGGCCCAGGGCGCGAACCAGGCGATCGAGGACGCGATGGACCTGGCGGCCTGCCTGACGCAGGAGTCGGACTCCACGGTCGCCGAGCGGCTGGCCCGGTACGAGGCCCTGCGCGTCCCGCGCACCGCCGAGATCCAGCGGGCCTCGCGCGGTAACGCCGACTTCCTGCACCTGCCCGACGGGCCGGCCCAGCGGCGGCGCGACGCCCGGATGGCGGTCGGCGCTTCCCTGCGCGACCGGGCGACCCTGTACGCGCACGAGACCGGCCGCAGCGTTATGGCCGGCGTCTAGTCCAGAGCCCCGTGTTACCGGCTCAGGCGGCCGAACCTCCGTACCGCCAGTGGGAAGAAGACCGCCAGCAGGGCCAGCGGCCAGGCGACGGCCGCCCAGAGGTGTCCCGGTTCGCCGCCGGGATTGAAGCGGGCGAGGAGTTCGTCGGCCCGCACGCGTGCGTGCGGGCGCCCAGGTGGTAGAGGCGGCCGAACAGCTCCGGGTTCTGCCGGCCGCTCAGCTCCTCGTCGGGTGCCGCGTGCCAGCCGAGCAGGCCGATGCGGAAGCGGACCGCCTGGGCCTCGGTCAGCACGTCGTGGCCGGCCACCTCGACCCGGCCGCCGTCGGGCCTGAGCAGCGTTGACAGGATGCGGACCAAAGTCGTCCTGCCCGCGCCGTTCGGCCCGAGCACGCCGTGCACCGTGCACCGTGCCACGGGCGAGCAGGAGGTCGAGTCCGGACAGTGCGTGTACGTCGCCGTACTTCTTGTGTGCGCCTTCGACGGTGTCGCCGCGTCGACTACAGAACCCTCCTTGCTAGTTAAACTTGATTAGTGAGCGTCCTCGGGGTGCTTCTCCCCCGTCGCGTACGGGTTCTCCTCGCCCTCGGCCAGGACACCGACGAACGGTTCGCCCTCGCCGGCGAACGTGTACGCCCCGCCCTCGATCCGGGCGATCAGACCCAGGGTCCACTCGGCCTCGGCGTCGGCCGTGTGGATCCAGAGGTTCATGATCTCGCCGATGTGGCCGAGCTGTTCGGGGCCGTTCTCGGGGACGTAGTTCTCGGTGACCGAGGCCCGCCACTCGCCGATGCGCCGGGTGCGTTCCTTGAGGAGGGTCACAGCCTCGTCACGCGGCAGGTCGACGACGAAGCCGATCGCCGCCGACTTGAGGTCCATCTGCTGGTCGTACGAGGTCAGAGCCTCGCGCAGCAGCCGCAGGAACTCGGCGGTGCCCTTGTCGGTGATCTCGTACTCCGTGCGGGGCGGGCCGCCGGCCGTGGAGGGAGCGATCTCGTGCGCGAGCAGCAGGCCCTGCTTGGCCATCTGCTTGAGCGCGTGGTAGATCGAGCCGGGCTTTGCGTTGGACCACTCGTGCGCGCCCCAGTACTCCAGGTCGTTGCGCACCTGATAGCCGTGGGCCCGCCCGTGTTGACGGACCGCACCGAGCACGAGGAGACGGATCGCTGACATGCCGTCCAGATTAGGACCTGGGCGTCAGACGGCCCGCTCCCGGGCCACCAGCTCGAAGGCGGTCGCACCGTCGAGAGACTCGCGGACGATGTCGGCGTGACCTGCGTGCCGGGCCGTCTCGCGGATCAGGTGCAGGGCCACCCAGCGCATGGAGACCCGTCCCTCCGGCGGGAACCAGGGGTCCGGCGGCAGATCGAACGTGTCGTCGAGGCTCGGTACGGACCGCAGGAACGCCTCGGTCTCGGCGGCGACCTTCTCCCAGTGCGCGAGCTGCGAGGCGACGGTCTCGCCCTCGACGAGCACGAAACACTCGTGCCAGTTCGACTGGTCCCGCTTGACGGCCGGCGCCTCGCCCTTGGCCCGCGCGATCCAGCCCTGCTCGACCTCGGCGGCGTGCTTGAGCAGCCCGGAGAGGGACAGCTCGCTGGCACTGGGACGCGAGGCGGCCTGCTCGTCCGTCAGCCCCAGCAGGGCTCGCCGGATACCGCCGCGCTGCTCCTCGATGAACGAGAGAAGCGCTCCTCGCTCGTCGCCGGGGGCTTCGGAGGGGACATGAGTGACCATTGACCGGCCGCCTTTCATCGGTTCGTGCTGCCTGACACCGATGACGTTACGAGGGCTTTAGGTCAGGTTCTGTCCGCATTGAAAGCCTCGCGAGACGATTGTGCGAGGGAGGACGGACGTGCGGGTGGGGTTGCGGGCCCGGTGCTCTCCATCGCGGATACGGGAGGCGCTGAACGACGTACGCCGGATCGCGGTGAGTCGAGGTGCCGGCTCAAGGCCCCGTCGGGCGAGCCCCGGACGGCGTGACAGCCGACCGGGGACAACGCGCCCTACGAAGTCAGAACGGGAAGGCGCTCCGCCCGTGCTGCACCGAGATCCACTTCCGGGTGGTGAACGCCTCCACCGTCGCCTCGCCGTTCAGGCGGCCGATGCCCGAGGATTTCTCGCCGCCGAAGGCGACCAGGGGCTCGTCGTGGACCGTGCCGTCGTTGACGTGCAACATGCCCGTGTCGATCTGCTTGGCGAAGGCGATGCCGCGTTCCACGTCGGCCGTGTGGACGGCGCCGCTGAGGCCGTACGGGGTGTCGTTGACGAGGCGGACCGCCTCCTCCTCGCCGTCGAAGGGGACGAGGAGGGCAACCGGGCCGAAGATCTCCTGGTGGAGGAGGGGTGAGTCGGCGGGGAGGTCGGTCAGGACCGACGGCTCGACGAGGTTGTCCGTCGTCGTGCCGTGCAGGAGTGCCGTCGCGCCCTCCACCAGCGCGCGTCTCACCAGGCCCGAAAGCGCGTCCGCCTGGGAGGAGTTGATCAGCGGGCCGATGACCGTCTCGGGGTCGCTCGGGTCGCCCACCTTCAGGGACCGCACCTTGGTCACGAACTTCTCGGTGAACTCGTCGGCGATTCGACGGTCCACCAGGATCCGGTTCGCGGCCATGCAGACCTGGCCCTGATGGACGTACCGGCTGAAGACCGCCGCGTCGACCGCGTAGTCGATGTCCGCGTCGTCCAGGACCACCAGGGCGCTGTTGCCGCCCAGTTCGAGGACCACGTTCTTGAAGAGGGGGGCGCAGACGGCGGCGACATGACGGCCGACCGCGTCCGAGCCGGTGAAGGAGATGACCTTCGGGACCGGGTGTTCCAGGAACGCGTCGCCGATCTCGGCGATGTCCGTGATCACGACGTTCAGGAGGCCCGGCGGCAGGCCCGCGTCCTCGAAGATCTTCGCGACCAGGGAGCCGCCGACGACGGGGGTGTCCTGGTGCGGCTTGAGGACGACGCCGTTGCCGAGCGCCAGCGCGGGGGCGACCGACTTCAGGGACAGGAGGAAGGGGAAGTTGAAGGGGCTGATCACCCCCACCACGCCCACCGGGACGCGGTAGACGCGGTTCTCCTTGCCCTCGACCGGCGAGGGGATGATCTGGCCTTCGGGCGTGAGCGCCAGACGGATCGACTCGCGCAGGAACTCCTTGGCGAGGTGCAGTTCGAAGCCGGCCTTGAGGTGCGTACCACCGAGTTCGGCGATGATCGCGGCGGCGATCTCCCGCTCCCGGTCCTCGATGATGCGCAGGGCCTTCTCGAAGACCGCGCGGCGGACGTACGGGCTGGTCGCCGCCCACCCCTTCTGGGCCGCGGCGGCGGCTCGGTACGCCTCGTCGACCTCGTCCACCGTGGCGATCGTGATCGAGGCGAGCTTCTCACCGTCGTACGGGTTGAAGTCGATGATGTCCCAGGAGCCCGTGCCCGGGCGCCACTCACCGCCTATGTACTGCTGCGCGAGATCGGTGAAGTAGTACTCGGGCGCTGACATGTGATCCCTCAATCCCTCAATCCCGTATCACGGTCTGATCGCACGTCATCGTACGTGCGGCCGAGGGGAGTTGGGGGGCATCAGGGGACGCCGTTACGAGAGTTGCAGCAGGCCCCTGAGCAGGTCCCGGCTCTCGTCCGGCCCGGGGCTGTCCTGCTGGAGTTCCTTCATCGCCGTCTCGTACTGGGTGACGTCCTCCGCCTTGTCCAGGTACAGCGCGCTGGTGAGCTGCTCCAGGAAGATCACGTCGGACAGGTCGGACTCCGGGAAGCTCAGAATCGTGAACGCGCCGCTCTCGCCCGAGTGGCCGCCGAAGCCGAACGGCATGATCTGCAGCCGTACGTTGGACCGCTCGGAGATCTCGATCAGGTGCTGGAGCTGACCGCGCATCACCTCGCGGTCGCCGTACGGCCGGCGCAGCGCCGCCTCGTCGAGGACGACGTGGAACTCCGGGCCGCCGGTGGACAGGAGGTACTTCTGCCGCTCCATGCGCAGTGCGACGCGGCGATCGATGTCGGCGGGGCTCGCGCCCTTCATACCGCGGCCGACGACCGCACGCGCATACGCCTCGGTCTGCAGCAGGCCGTGCACGAACTGCACCTCGTAGGCGCGGATCAGGGATGCCGCGCCCTCCAAGCCCACGTAGGTGGGGAACCAGTTGGGCAGGACGTCCGAGTAACTGTGCCACCAGCCCGCGACGTTGGCCTCCCTGGCCAGCGAGAGGAGAGCGTTGCGCTCGGCCTCGTCGTTGATGCCGTAGAGCGTCAGCAGGTCTTCGACGTCCCGTGTCTTGAAGCTCACCCGGCCCAGCTCCATACGACTGATCTTCGATTCGGACGCGCGGATCGAGTAACCCGCCGCCTCTCGCGTGATGCCCCGCGCCTCACGCAGTCGCCTCAGGTGCGATCCGAGCAGCATGCGCCGCACCACCGATCCCGGCTCTCCCGCGCTCACGTTCGCCACCCTCCCCAACCTCTCCAGGGGCCGCAGTCTGCCACTAAATCACTCCGAGCAGTACTCGTCCGGTTACTCAAATGGGAAGACGTCAGAGCGTACGCACAGGAAGAGGCAAGGGGAAGACCGGCCACAGGTGAAAAGTTGGCGGAAAAAATGACCAAGAAGCGGTACGGGAGGGTCCAATTGGGGCACGTGCACGTGCATCTGCCCTTGCATCCGCCGTGAGCATCGGAAACCATGGTCTCGCGCCACCGCTGCATCGCAATGACTGCATCGCAACGACCGCGATCTCCCGGGAGTGCCTCGCATGGGGACGAATGGATCGACCATGCTCGAGCCGTTAAGGCAGGGGCTTCCGCCACTGGATCCCTCGACCGTGGCCAACGCGGCGTCGTGCGCTCTGCCCGCCCGCTTCGAAGCGGTGCGCGAGGCGCGGCAGTTCAGCCGCAGAACACTCGCCCAGTGGGACATCGGGGACCGCTTCGACGATGTCTGCCTGGTCGTCTCCGAGCTGGTCACCAACGCCCTCCGGCATGCCCTGCCCACGGATCCCCCGCACGCTTCGGCCCAGGAGCCGCCCGTACGGCTGCATCTGATGCGCTGGACCGAGCGACTGGTGTGCGCGGTGCGCGATCCCAGCCGGGAGTGTCCGGTGGCGTACGACGCCGAGGAGTTCTCGGAGGACTTCTCGGCCGAGTCGGGGCGCGGCCTGTTCCTCGTCGACTCGTTCAGCGACAGCTGGGGCTGGCATCCGCTCTCGGGCGCGCTGGGCGGCAAGGTCGTCTGGGCGCTGTTCGGACTGCACTCCGCCGAGTGAGGCACCGCGGTGTCTCCTCGCGCCGGGGCTCTACGCGCGTCACAGTGCCCAAAGCGGCCGACGTGACCTGCGTGACCTGCGGGCCTTGACCCTGGGGCGAGTTGACCGCAGGACGGTCAGCTCGACGTCAGGTGGTCGAACTCGCCGTCCTTGATGCCCAGGAGCATCGCCTCGATCTCCGCGCGCGTGTAGACGAGCGCCGGGCCGTCGGGGAAGCGCGAGTTGCGCACCGCCACCTCGCCGCCGGGCAGCCGCGCGAACTCGACGCAGGAGCCCTGCGAGTTGCTGTGCCGGCTCTTCTGCCAGGCGACTTCCAGCCGCGCGGCGGCCATGCCGTTGTACACGCCGGAGTCATCGGCCGCGCCAACGCCGTACACGTCGTGGTCCACAGGTCGCTCCCTGGTGGTGCACTGGCTGAAGAGGCCAATGGTGCAGTGGTCAACTGTGCCGGATCATAACTCTGTTCACGTGCAGACGCGTGGACAGATGCAGGGCCTTATGCACAGGCATGCGCACAAGCAGATGCACGTGCACGCGGGGTGTTCGCTCCACTACTCACCTTGACGCACGCACGCCCCCGCGCGTTCCCCCGCACGCCCGCACCCCCGCCTCCTGGGACGACGGAGACGGGGGGCAGGGGTGGGGGCGGCGGGGGCGCGGTCGGACAAGGACCCGGGCGGCTACCGGGACACGTACGGCAGGAGTGCCATCTCCCTGGCGTTCTTGATCGCGCGGGCGAGCAGTCGCTGCTGCTGGGCCGAGACCCGGGTGACCCGGCGGCTGCGGATCTTGCCGCGGTCGGAGATGAACTTCCGCAGCAGGTCGGTGTCCTTGTAGTCGATGTACGTGATCTTGGCCGCGTCCAGCGGGTTGGGCCGGGCCTTGAGGGGCTTGCGTTCGATCTTGCGGGCCATGGCGGGGTCAGACCTCCAGGAGGGTGTCGAAGGCGGGCGGCAGGCGTTTCCAGGCGGTGCGTCCACCGGCGTACTCGGCGTCGGTGAGCAGGCAGGACTCCAGGAGCTGTTCGAGTCCGTCGCGGTCGAGGCCGGGAGACGTGAACACCAGGTGCTGGCAGCAGTCGCCGTGCTCGGGGTGCCAGTCGAGGGCGGCGGCGGCCCGGCGCACGGGCTCGACCATGTCCCAGGCCGCGTCCGGGAGCGAGGCGAGCCACGGGCCGGCGCTCTCCACGCACAGCGCGCCGCCCGCCGCGTCCCAGTGGAGCAGCGTGTCGGGGTGGTCGGCGAGCCAGAACCGGCCCCGACTGCGCGCGGCGGCGCAGGTCAGGTCCTCCAGCGCCTCGTACAGCCGCTCCGGGTGGAAGGGGCGGCGCCGGTGCCACACGAGGGTGGACACGCCGTGCGCGTCGGCCTCGGCGGGCAGCAGTGCGCACGCCGGGTGCTGCGCGGCGGCGGCGGCCTCGACGTCGAATCCGGCGAGGGCGGCGGAGGCGAGGGCCGAGAGCGGCGCCCCGCTCCCCTCGGGCGCGTCGGGGGCGCCCGCCAGATCCCGCGGGTGGCCGCCCAGGACCGGGACCTGGCGGGCTGTCGGGTGGAGCTGCGCGAGCAGCTCGCGGTCCTCGTCGTCGGCCTCCGGGGAGTCGACGAGGGCGAGGACGGTGGCGTACTCCAGTTGGCGGGCGAAGGTGTCCGCGACCGTGCGCTGGTCGGTGGCCGCGGCGGCGAGGCCGCCTTCGGCCAGGTCGTCGCCGTTGCCGAGGTACGGCAGCAGCAGCGCCGGGTCGACGGCCGTGATGACGCCGGTGACCGTGAGGCCGCCGGACGTCACCACCTCGGCCATCGCCTTGGGCTCGACGGAGTCCCACAGTTCGACGATCGCCAGCCGGGTCAGCCCGGCGTCCGCGAGCCGCCGCAGCTCCGGTACGAGGTCCTCGCGCAGGGCACAGCACGCACAGTCGTTGACCAGGGGCGCCTCGCCCGCGGAGAGGATGCCGGCGGCGTCACTAACGGTCCGGACGACCGTGCCGGCCACGGCCGTGGCGAGGTCGTGGTGGAGTACGACGCTGCCGGGGACGTCGGCGAGCAGCCGCGCCACGGTCGCCTTGCGGGCGTCGGCGTGCAGCCCGCCGACGATCGCCACGGAGAGTTCGTGAGCCCCCGAGGGCCCGTGCTCATGCACCTGCACGTGTGTTCCCTCAGCCCTTCTTGCCGTACCGGCGCTCGAAGCGCTCCACGCGGCCGGCCGTGTCCAGGACGCGGGCCGTGCCGGTGTAGAAGGGGTGGCTGATGTTCGAGATCTCGACGTCGACGACGGGGTAGGTGTTGCCGTCCTCCCAGTCGATCGTCTTCTCACTGGTCATCGTGGACTGGGTGAGGAAGGCGTGGTTCGCGGCCCGGTCACGGAAGACGACGGGCCCGTACGCCGGGTGGATTCCTTCACGCATGGCGGCTGATCAGCGCTCCTCTCGGAAGTCGACGTGGCGGCGGGCGACCGGGTCGTACTTGCGCAGGGTCATCCGGTCCGGGTCGTTGCGGCGGTTCTTGCGGGTGACGTAGGTGAAGCCGGTCCCGGCCGTGGACCGGAGTTTGACTACCGGCCGGAGTTCGTTGCGAGCCATGCTGGTATCTTACTGAAAACGACTTCCATTTGCATAACGCGACCGAGAGAGGTGCGTCACCTTGTCCGCCCACTGCATGCTGACCGGCGCCCAGCCGGGCTTCGGCAACAACATCAGCCACTCCCACCGGCGTACGTCCCGTCGCTTCAACCCCAACATCCAGTCCAAGCGGTACTGGCTGCCCAGCGAGGGCAGGAACGTCCGGCTGCGGCTGAGCACGAAGGGGATCAAGACCGTCGACACGATCGGCGTCGAGGCGGCGGTGGCCCGGATCCGGGCCCGTGGGGTCAGGGTCTGAAGGCCTGAAGGACAGGGACAGGGACAGGGAGACAGGAGCGACATGGCGAAGAAGAGCAAGATCGCGAAGAACGAGAAGCGGCAGGAGATCGTCGCCCGGTACGCGCAGCGACGGGCCGAACTGAAGGAGATCGTCCGGCGGCCGGCCTCGACGGACGCGGAGCGGGCGGCGGCCCGACGGGAGCTGGAGCGGCAGCCGCGTGACGCGAGCGCCACGCGCGTGCGCAACCGGGACCAGGTGGACGGGCGGCCCCGCGGGTACTTCCGGGCGTTCGGACTGTCCCGGGTCGGCCTGCGGGAGCAGGCGCATGCCGGGTTCCTTCCGGGGGTGCGCAAGTCGTCCTGGTGACGTGCTCCCCCGGGCCGGGGCACGCGGATTCCGGCCTCCTCATCCGCCGACAAGGAACCCTGGTAGCTTGCTGCGGTCGTGCGGCCCCAATGGCCGCCGCTAACCGCAACCGCACAGCGGTTGACTGCTTGGGAGCTTCCGGTGACTTCGGTGACGTACGCGCGCGTGCTGACGCGCAGGGCTGGTGTGGCGTCGGTGGTCGCGGTGGCTGCCGCGCTCGCGCTGACCGGGTGCAGTGGCGACGGAGGGTCCGACAACGGGTCGGCGAGTCCGAGTTCCGGCGCGGATTCCTCGTCGGCCTCTTCGGGCTCGTCCGCGGGTTCCGGGGACGCGAGCGGCGGTAGCGATACGCCGGGTGCGGACAGTCAGTTGGCGGGCAGCTGGCTGACCACCAGCAAGGGCAGTGCCGTGGCGCTGGTGATCACCGGGGCGAAGGCCGGGCTGTTCGCCACCGGCGGGAACGTGTGCAGCGGTACGGCGGGCGAGGAGGCGGGGATGCAGATGATCCACCTCACGTGCAGCGACAAGAGCAAGGACCGGGCCTCGGGGATGGTCGCCTCGGTCGACAAGACGTCGATGAAGGTCACCTGGACCGGCAGCCTCGGCACGGAGACGTACACGAAGGCGCAGGGCGGGTCACTCCCGTCGGGGCTGCCGACGACGGGGCTGGGGTCCTAGACAGGCGCGCCAGTCACGCAGGCGGGGACGGGCCCGCAGTTGGGCCCGGTCCGCTCGCCCGGGCGAGAACGGGCGCCCCAATGGGCCCCGGTCAGCCGCCGAGAGGAACCGGCGGGCGACCCAATGGGCCGGGGGCAGCCGCCCGGGTGAGGGTGGGGTGGCCGATCGGGGCGGGTCAGTCGCGCAGGCGGGGGCGGGTCCGTAGTTGGGCTCGGTCTGCCGCTGCCGTGCCCTCTGTCCAGCCTGCCTCGTCTGTGACGCCCCGTAGGCGGGTTGTCGTGGTCGTGGGGAACATCTGGTCCAGGTGGGCGGTGACCGCCAGGTCCCTGGTGGCCAGGACCGGGAGCAGGGCGGCTGTGGTCTGCGTCGCCGACGCCGCGTCCGCCGTTTCCGCTGCCGCCGCTTCCGCCAGCCGGGTGCCCGTCTTGTGGGCGTAGGCCGCCAGGAAGGACTGCCGGAAGGTCTTCGTCCGGTTGCGGCCCTTGGCCCGTTGCGCCGCCTCCGCCTTCGTCATCGCCGTCGTGGCCTGCACCAGCAGAGACGTGTAGAGGAGTTCCACCGCCTCCAGGTCGGGTTCGAAACCCACCACCGTGGAGAAGCCCAAAGCCTCGTTCCACACCGCGCGGCAGCGGTTCGCGTCGGCCACGGCGTGCAGGAGGATCGCCTTGGCCTCCTCGTACGGAGCGTCCACACCGAGGCGCCGCGCGCGCGGGGTGTCGGCCGCCGGGGCGCCGGCCGCGAGCAGGGCCTCGTCGATGCTGTGCCGGGCCATCAGTTCCTGGGCCTTCGCGCTCAGCGCCTCGGCCTCCTCGGGGAACCCGGTCGCCTCCGCCTTCGCCAGCAGCGCGCGGATACGCGGCAGCATGCGGGACTCCGGATGCGTCCGGCGCGCACCCGCCCCCGGTGGCGTCGGCTGCTCGTCGAGGGGCTCCAGGGTCGGCAGCCCCAGCAGCAGGCGGTACAGCTCCAGGACCGTCGTCGCGTGCGTGAATCGGTCCGCGCGCGGTGGGGCGGGCGTCGCGGCCAGCTCGGTCAGCTGTTCCGTCCAGCGGGGCCCCCGGGCCCGGTCGTCCGGCGCCTGGGCGGTGATCAGCGTCGACACCAGGCGTACGTGTACGTCGTCCAGCTCGCGCCGCACGAGCCGTACGACGTCGGCCGGCTGCCAGCCCCGGCGCCAGGCCGACGCCACGAACTCCGCGCCACGCCGGGCGAGTTCGGGATCGGCGGCCGGGTCGGCGGCGAGCAGGGACGCGCCGGTGTCGAGGGAGGTGTCCGTGTCGGCGTACAGGGCGGCCTCGAAGGCGCGCTCGACGGTGCCGGGCGGGTCGGGCGGGAGGGGCGTGCTGCTGGTCACCCGTCGATCGTTTCATGCCGTCTTTTCATGCCGTCACCATCGACTGTCAACTTCGGGTTGACAGTCCCCCTGCTGCCAACCTAGGGTTGACACATGACGAGCAATCAGCCCGTACGGGCCTCCGTACGCCTCGACGACCTCATCGAGGCGATCAAGAAAGTCCACACCGACGCCCTCGAACAGCTCCAGGACGCGATGCTCGCCGCCGACCACCTCGGCGACGTGGCCGACCATCTGATCGGGCACTTCGTGGACCAGGCACGCCGTTCCGGTGCCTCCTGGACCGATATCGGCAAGAGCATGGGTGTCACCCGGCAGGCCGCGCAGAAGCGGTTCGTACCGAAGGGCGAGTCGGACCTCGACCCCAGCCAGGGCTTCAACCGCTTCACGCCCCGGGCCAGGCACGTGGTGGTGGTCTCCCAGGAGGAGGCCAAGTCCGCAGGCAACGACCAGATCCGCATCGAGCACCTGATCCTCGGCCTCCTCGCCGAGCCGGAGGGTCTCGGGGCGAAGGCGATCATCGCGCAGGGCGTCTCCCTGGACACCGTGCGCGAGGCCGCGACCGCCGGTCTCCCGGCGCCCGCCGAGAGCGTCCCCGCCCTCATCCCCTTCGACTCCGACACGAAGAAATCCCTCGAACTCACCTTCCGCGAGGCCCTGCGCCTGGGCCACAACTACGTCGGTACCGAGCACGTCCTGCTGGCGCTGCTGGAGTTCGAGAACGGCGAGGGGCTCCTGTCCGGCCTCGGCCTGACCAAGCCGGCGGCCGAGGAGAACATCACCGCGGCCCTCGCGAAGATCAAGGTCGAGTTCGAGGAACAGGGCGAGCAGCCGAGCTGAAAGCCCGGAACTGAGGAGCGGAGCTGAAAGGCCGAGCTGAACGCGCTGGCCACGGCCGCCGGAACCTGAGTATCAGCATCACTGTCAGACCCGCCTGCCACACTCACGGACATGGCAGGCGTGGCGGAGACGGCCGAGCGGTGGGCGCTCGCTCCGGCCGAGGACGGCGGCGTGGAGGTCGCCCCCCTCGGTCCCGGCGGGCTGCCCGCCGGGCCGGTGCGGCGGGAGGCGGATCTCGGCGCGGCCGTCCGTGACCGGCCCGATGTCACGCGATGGGTGTGGCGGTCCACCCCCGACGTCTATCCGCGACTGCTCGCCACGGGGGTGCGAGTCGAGCGGTGCTACGACATCGAGGACGCCGAGACACTCCTGCTCGGCCACGAGGGGCGGCTCGGTGAGCCCCGGTCCGCGGCGGCGGCCCTCGCCCGGCTGCGCGGTGGTCCCGTACCGCCGGATCCACCGCAGCGGTCCGCCGAACCCGGCGCGCAGTCGCCGCTCTTCGAACCGGGGCCGGTGCACGTACCCCTGGCCGATCTGCTGGAGGTGTACGCCGACCAGCAGCGGAGGCACGACGCGACCGCGCACCCGGACCGGATGCGGCTGCTGACGGCCGCCGAGTCGGCGGGGATGCTGGTGGCCGCCGAGATGAACGCGGCGGGGCTGCCGTGGCGCGCGGACGTCCATCGGGACCTGCTCCACGAACTGCTGGGCGAGCGGTACGCGGGCGGTGGTGAGCCCCGGCGGCTCGCCGAGCTGGCGGACGAGGTGTCGGCGGCGTTCGGGCGCCGGGTGCGGCCCGATCTGCCCGCCGATGTCGTCAAGGCCTTCGCACAGGCCGGGATCAAGGTGCGGTCCACGAGGAGATGGGAGATCCAGAGCATCGATCATCCGGCCGTCGAGCCGCTGATCGAGTACAAGAAGCTGTACCGGATCTGGGTCGCGCACGGCTGGTCCTGGCTCCAGGACTGGGTCCGGGACGGGCGGTTCAGGCCCGAGTTCCTCGCGGGCGGGACGGTCACCGGGCGCTGGGTCACCAACGGCGGGGGCGGGCTGCAGATCCCCAAGGTGATCCGGCGGGCCGTGGTCGCCGATCCCGGATGGCGGCTCGTCGTCGCCGACGCCGACCAGATGGAGCCGCGAGTCCTCGCCGCCATCTCGCGCGACCCCGGGCTGATGGAGGTCGCGGGGCGGGAAAGCGACCTCTACCAGTCCGTCTCCGACCGCGCGTTCTCCGGCGACCGGGAGCAGGCCAAGCTCGCGGTGCTGGGCGCGGTGTACGGGCAGACCTCCGGGGACGGCCTCAAGAACCTCGCCGCGCTCAGACGCCGGTTCCCGAAGGCGGTCGCGTACGTGGACGACGCCGCCCGCGCGGGAGAGGAGGGGCGGCTCGTGCGGACCTGGCTGGGGCGTACGTGTCCCCCGGCGGCGCGGGCCGACGACGACGCGGTCGAGGAGGCCGGCATCCCCCTCTCGGAGGACGAGGGCGGCGTCGACCGCGCCGGGAGCGCGGGAGGGGCGGCGCAGGAATGGGTGCCGGGGTACGCCTCCTCCAACTCCCGTGCCCGGGGCCGCTTCGCGCGCAACTTCGTCGTCCAGGGCAGCGCGGCCGACTGGACCCTGCTGCTGCTCGCCGCGCTGCGCCGGAGCTGTGCGGGGATGGCGGCCGAACTGGTCTTCTTCCAGCACGACGAGGTGATCGTGCACTGTCCCGAGGACGAGACCCGGACGGTGGTGGCGGCGATCCGGGAGGCGGCGGAGCTGGCGGGACGGCTGACGTTCGGGGAGACGCCGGTGCGGTTTCCGTTCAGTACGGCGGTGGTGGAGTGTTATGCCGACGCCAAGTGACGCGCGTCAACCCTGGCCGGCCGTCGCCGTGTCGCCGCTCGTCGTGTCGCCGCTCGTCGTGTCGCCGCTCGTCGTGTCGCCGCTCGTCGTGTCGCCGCTCGTCGTGTCGTCCGCGGCCAGTTCACGGGCGAAGTCCCTGACCAGGTCGTGGGGTGCGTACCGGCCGTACGCGGTCTCCTCCACGAGGGATACGTCGACGAGGCGGTCCAGGGCGGCTCCGGCCCGGCGTTCGTCGGTCGCGGTGAGACGGGCCAGGAGCGGGGCGTCGTACGTGGGCAGGTCCAGGGCGCCGATGCGGCGCAGGACGAGGGCCGCGTCGCGGTCGGTGTCGCTGGCCGAGGCGCTCAGGGCGTCGTGGGCGCCGGCGAGGGATCTGCGGACGCTCAGGTCGTCGTACTCCAGATGCGGCAACCTGCTTCCCCCGACGGCCAGTTGAGCGGCGAGCAGGTCCGGAGTGAGGGCCCGGCGAGCGGCGAGCCTGGCGGCTACCGCGTGCAGGGCGAGCGGGAGGCGGCCGGTGAGTTCGACGAGGGGGTGGTCGGCGTCGAGGCCGCCGCGTCCGGAGACCGCGCGCAGCAACTCGGCACTGTCCGCGCCGGTCAGGGGGGCGAGGGGGAAGCGGTGGGCGCCGTCGAGGGCGGTCAGCGGGCAACGGCTGGTGACGATCACCGCGCAGCCGGGGCCCGCGGGAAGCAACGGCCGTAGCTGTGCGGCGCCTTCGGCGTCGTCCAGGACCAGCAGCGTGCGGGTCGGGGCGAGGAGGGAACGCAGTAACGCGGCTGCCCCGTCCAGGTGTTCGGGGACATTGCGTGGATCGGCGCCGAGGTCGCGCAGCAGCGCCGTGAGGGCCTGGGCGGGAGCGAGCGGGGGCATGTCGGCGGTGCCGCCGTGCAGGTCGACGTACAGCTGCCCGTCCGGGAAGCGCTCCCGGAGGGTGTGGGCGACGTGCAGCGCCAGGGCGCTCTTGCCCACGCCGGGCATCCCGTGGACCACGACCACGGGGGCACCGGCCGCGCCCGCGCCCTCGGACCCGGGACGCCCCTGCGGGGCCAGGGTCCGGCGCAAATCGTCCGCGACGGCTGTACGGCCGGTGAAGTGGGCCGGGGGCGGCGGGAGTTGAGCGGGGCGAGGCACGGGGAGCGGTGGGGATGCCGGCGCGGAGCGCGAGGTCGGCACGGGGTGCGGTGACGGCGCCGGGTGCGGTGACGGCGCGGAGCGCGAGGTCGGCGCGGGGTACGAGGTCGGCGCGGGGTGCGAGGTCGGCGCGGAGCGCGAGGTCGGCGCGGAGCGCGAGGTCGGCGCGGAGCGCGAGGTCGGCGCGGAGCGCGAGGTCGGCGCGGGGTGCGAGGTCGGCGCGGAGCGCGAGGTCGGCGCGGGGTGCGAGGTCGGCGCGGAGCGCGAGGTCGGCGCGGGGTGCGGTGACGGCGACCCGCGTCGTGGGGCGGGTGCGGGTGCCGATCCGGGCGATGCCGACGAGCCGCGTCGCGTGGTCGGCGCCGGGGTCCCTGACGCCGGCCCAGGTGGGGGCGTTCGCACGGGGGCCGGTCGGGGGGCCGAACGCGATGTCGGCTGTGCGGGGACGTAGGGCCTCGCCAGGTCGGTGGTCATCGCTGGGGCGGCAGGCATCACGACGCCTCCCGGGGCCCGCTGAGCCGCCGGCCCCCTGGAGTCTCCCAGCCGCACAGCGCCCGCTGACGCTGCCGAACTTTTCGCCGCCGCGGGATCTGCCGCGCCCGCTGCGCCTGGGAGAGTCGCCGCACCTGCCGGGCCCACGGCGCCCACCGAGCTCGTCGGATCCCCCTCGCCCCCCGGCAGCCTCAGTACCTCCATGTGGGCCGCGCGGATCGCCGGGCCCGGTTCCACGCCGAGTTCTTCGAGGAGGCGGTTGCGCAGGTCGCGGTGGACGGCGAGGGACTCGGCTCGGCGGCCGGTGCGGTGGAGGGTGAGCATCAACTGGCGGTGGTAGGCCTCGCGCAGCGGGTGTTCGGCCGTAAGGGCCGTCAACTCCGGTACCAGGGAAGGAAGTCGGGGGCCGCCGACGTGCAGCTCCGCGTCGTAGCGCCATTCCAGCAAGAGCAGACGGGCCTCCGTCAGGCGCTGGGTGAACGCGTAGCCGAAGGTCTCGGGCGGGAGGCCGGTCAGTGGGGCGCCGCGCCACAGGGCGAGGGCCGACGCGCTCTCGGTCAGGACACGCCGCCAGTCCTGATTGGCGTGGGCGGCCCGCGCCCGTTCGACGTGGGCGTGGAAGACGTGCGCGTCCAGCTCGCCCGGGCCGACCCGCAGCAGATAGCCGGGCGGCACCGCTCTCAGGCGGCCCGGATCGTCGAGGAGGCGGCGTAGCCGGGCCACATGGTTGTGCAGCGAGGCCTGCGCGGAGGCCGGGGGCGCCCCGCCCCACAGTGCGTCCTTGAGCGTCTCGACCGGGACGACCCGGCCGGGTTCGAGGAGCAGGGCGGCGAGCAGCGTCCGTACCTTGACGCTGCCGATCGGCTGGACCGGAGCGAGAGCAAGGGCGGAGGCGGAGGCGGAGGCGGGGATCGGCTGGATTCCGTCTCGCGTAAGGCTGTTGGGGGCGTGGCCGTCGTAGAGGACGGGCGCGCCGAGCAGTCCGAACCGCAGACCGCACCGCATGTCGTCGCCTCACTGCCCTCTCGTCCGTCAACCGGATCCCATGTTAGCGATCTGTTGGCGTGGCCTGATGTGATCACCTCAACGGAGCCGGTCCGAGGGTGCGCGCGTATGTCGCGCAGCTCGGGGGAGTGTCGCCGTCGCGGCCGGGTCCGGATACGCGAGAGGGCCCCGGGTCGCCAGAGGTGACGACCGGGGCCCTCGTATCGCGTGGCGTGTGCGGCGGGCCTGTTGGGAGGGCTCTCAGAGAACGTCTGGTTCCGCCCGGTTCACAGGACGGGCGGGCGGCCCAGCCGGGTCAGTGTCCACACCGTTCGCCAGCGCATCGGGCGGCGTTCGCCGGCCGGTTCGCGCAGGCCCTCCACGAAGCCGGCGAACCAGGCTCGCAGCGTGCGTGTGGAGCCGCCGCGCAGGACGGTGATCGCGATCCACACGGCCAGGTGCACCGGGATCAGCGGCAGCGGGAGCCGACGGCGGACCAGCCAGACCCGGTTGCGGGCGGTGACCCGGTGGTAGATGGCGTGCCGGGCGGGCGAGGTGCTGGGGTGGCGCAGCAGGAGACGCGGTTCGTAGAGGATCTTCCAGCCGGCGTCGACGGCCCGCCAGGCGAGGTCGGTCTCCTCGTGGGCGAAGAAGAAGGCGGCTGGCCAGTCGCCGGTCTGGTCGAGCATCTCCATACGCAGGGCGTGGCCGCCGCCGAGGAACTGGGTGACGTATCCGCCGAGCATCGGGTCGCCCGCGCCGGGCCGGGGGACGTGCCGGCGCTGGGTCACGCCGTTCTCGTCGGCGATCCGGAAGCCGACGATGCCCAGTCGGGGGTCGGCGGCGTACAAGTCCCGTACGCGGGAGAGGACATCGGGGTCGATGAGCAGGCCGTCGTCGTCCAGGTCGACCACTACGTCGATGTCGCCGAACTCGCGCAGCCGGGCCAGGGCCACGTTTCGGCCGCCCGGGCAGCCGAGGTTCTCGTCGACCTCGATGGTGGTGACCTCACCGGAGAGGCCGGGGAGTTCGGGCAGGGGACAGCCGTTGCCGACGAGCACGATGCGGTCAGGGGCGAGGTCCTGCTTGGCGATCGACTCCAGCAGCGCGTTCAGCGCGACGGGCCGGTTTCCCATGGTCACCACGGCCACCGCGATACGCGGTTCCACCGCCATGCCACCCACCAGACCCACCTCGTTCCGGCCGCCGACGTACACCATCGCGGTCGGATGCTATCTGTTTACAGTAAGGATGTATTAAGTACGCATTGAGTACGTCTCTTATCCATAACACCGTTGCCGAGACCGTAGTCAGGTCTCAGTATTCCGGAAGTTTCTGCCCGGAAGGTCCGTCACATCACCAAAGCAGGAGGGCTTCGGCTTGAGTACGGTCTCTCGCTTCCGTCTGCCGCTGATGCGGCAGGGTTGCGCCACCTGCCCGCCCCGCCTCCGCCTTGCGGCGGGGGCGGGTGGCGCGGGTCTTGTGGTCGGCTCCACGAGGCTTCGACACCGCCGGGGCGGTGTCCTGGTCTCCGGCCACTCCGGTACCAGTCACGCAGGCTGCCGCGAGGGCGGCGAGGTTGAGCGCGGCGTTGTCGTCCCGGTCGATGACCAGACCGCAGGCGTCGCATTCGTACGTCCGGACGTGCAGCGGCAGCTTGGCTTTCACCGCACCGCACCCGGAACAGGTCTTCGAGGACGGGTACCAGCGGTCGGCGACCACGAGGCGGGTGGCGTAGCGCCGGCGGGTCTTGTAGTCGAGCTGGCGGCGGATCTCGCCGAATCCGGCGTCGGCGATCCTTCGGGCCAGACACCGATTGCGGAGCATGCCGGCGACGTTGAGGTCTTCGATCACGACGGTGCCGTACTCGGCGGCCACTGCGGTGGTGAGCTTGTGCAGGGCGTCTTCGCGGAGGTTCGCCACGCGGTGGTGGACCTTGTTCCGCTGGGCGTTGGCCTTCTCCCACCGCTTCGACGGCTGCGCTCCGGTGCGCCGGTCGGGGCCCTGGCGTCGGGACACCACGCGGGAGGCGCGGCGCAGCTGCTTGCGCGCCCGGTCGTAGTGGCCGGGATTGGGCGCGGTGCGGATCTCGCCGGTGCTGTCGGCCATGACCGCGAGGGTCTTCACCCCGAGGTCGATCCCGACCGCTGTGTCCGGCCGCGCCACGCGTTCGAGGTCGCGCTTCACCTCGGCCTGGAAGGAGACGAACCAGCGTCCGCGCTCGTGCCGCACCGTCGCGGACAGAATCCGGGCCGTCCCGGCCTGGACACGGGTGAGGAGCTTCACCGTCGGCTCATGGACGCGGATCGTGCCCAGCCGGGGCAGTGTGACGTGCCGGCCACCGGCCTCGACACGGATGGTGCCGGTGGTGAACCGGCAGGACAGAGGCGTCTTCCGCTTCGACTTGAACCGCGGCATACCCATCGCACGGCCACGGCGCTTGCCCTGCTTCGACCTGGCGTAGTTGTCGAACGCGGCGGCGGCGTTCGCCAGGCCGGTGGAGTACGCCTCCTTGGAGTTCTCCTCCCACCAGGCGGCGAACCTCGGGTCGGTGTGCTTGCCCTCGTTGAACGCCTTTCGCAGGGCGGGCAGCGACCACGGCCGCCACTTCGTCAGACCGGCCTCCGGGACGCCGTAGGACTCCTCCGCACGGCGCTGCCACCACGACGCCTCCACCCACCCGACAGCCCAGTTGTACGCGGCACGGGCGGCACCGCAGTGTGAGCGCAGCGCAGCCTCCTGGGAGGCGTTCGGGTCCAGAGCGAACCGGAACGCCTCCACCACGAACCCGGGCTGCGCCTGGAACTTCTTCATTCGGCGGCCTCGGCGGTCGCCACGGCCACCGCGCGGGCGGCGCGGTTCTTCGCCGCCCGCCGCCCGTACAGACGCGCACACATCGACGTCAGTACCTCAGTGATGTCCCGCACCAGGTCATCGGCGTTCTCGGTGGGGTCGAGGACGACCAGCCGCCGCCCGGACGCCGACAGGACGGCTTCGAGAGCCTCGACGCCGAACCGGGCCAGCCGGTCACGACGCTCGACCACGATCACCACCGTCTGCGGGTCGGACAGCAGGCGGTGCAGCTTGCGGCGCCGTCCGTCCAGCCCCGAGCCGATCTCGGCGACGACCTCGGCGACGGCCAGGCCGAGCCCGTTCGCACCGGCCACGACCCGGGCGGCCTGCCGGTCAAGGTCTACCTTCTGGTCGGCGGACGACACCCGGCAGTACGCCACCACCCGCCCCGAGGTCGCAGAGACGGCCGGAGCGGGCTCAGCGACCAGCCACGTTCCCGACGGCGCCTGGCGGACCGGAACAGGCATCTTCCCGTCCTTCACCCATCGCCAGGCGGTCTGGTAGCTCACGCCCTCCTGCCGCGCCCACTCCGAAAGCTTCATAAGGCCAAGATATTCGAGAAGGACGACTAGGGATGACTATGAATGACTAGAAAATCTGTAGCAGCTTTCACCCCTACGGCTTTCGGCCGGAGCCGGCCTCACCCCAGGGCGCCCTCTACCACCACTTCCCGCCCAAGGAGGCGATCGCCACCGCGCTGCTGGAGGCGCAGGGCGAGGCCCTGGTGGTGCCGGACCAGCCGACGAAACTCCAGGCGGCCATCGACCTGACCCTGAATTTCGCCCAGCGGCTCCAGCACGACACGGTGCTGCGCGCGAGCGTACGGCTGACGGTGGAGCAGTCGTCCTTCGCCCAGGGCGAACTCCTGCCGGGGACGGACATCTCCGAGGTCGCGTCGACGGTCGTCGGCTCGTTCACCGGTCTGCAGGTGATGTCCCAGGCGTACAGCAACCGGCGGGATCTGCCCACGCGGATAGCGGCACTGTGGCGTCTGATCCTGTCCGGTCTGGCGGCCCCGGGGATACTGCCCCGACCGCGCACGACGATGCCGCCGGCTCCAGTTGCGGAAGCGGCGGTCTCAGAAGCAGTCGGGGAAGCCGTGGAGGACGTACCGATGGACTCGGAGAAGGAAGAGAAAGACGTGGCGAAGGCCGCGGTCAAGGAGGACATGGGAGGAACCGCGGGTTAGGAGACCGTCTCCAGCAGGTCGAGACCCTCGGGGTTTCCGACGCCGGCACGCAGCTGCTCGACGAGCCGGGCGATGTTCTCCTCGTCGCGCCGTACATGCTGAACCACGCCCTGGTGAGCTACGCGCTGCGGGTGCGTGGGGCGGGGCGAAACTCCTTTGTTCCAGGGCGCGTTCGGGTAGGGGTCAATACGACTACGCGTGAAGGGGGTTGGTGCGGGTCGCCGCCAGCAGGTACCAGGCGGTGGCGCCGGTGTGGCGGTACGGGTAGTAGCCGAAGCCGAAGCCCGTGTCGAGGGGGCTGCTGGCCGAGACGACCCCGGCGCGTTCGGGCAGGGCCCGGGTGCCGACGGTCTGGCCCGTGCCGAGGAGTTCCTGGGCCCGCTCGACGGAGGCGATCAGCCGGTGGGCGCGCGCCTCGTCGCCGTGTCCGGCGCGGTCCCGGAGGGCGAGGGCGAGGTGCGCGGTCCCCTCGAACCAGACGCCGTTGCGGTCGGGCTTCGGCTGGAACTCGGCGATGGGGGCGGCCTCGTTCGCCAGCAGGCTCGCGGAGCTGAAGGTGACGCCCTCGTACGACTGTCCCGCGGGCACCGTGCTGTTGGTGCGGTCGGCCCGGTCCAGGACGGCGAGTTCGGTGGCGGCCCAGTCCAACGACCTTGAGTACTTCCGCGAGTTGAGAGCCAGGTGGGTCCAGGTCTGGGTGTCCTCGGGGATCGGGGACTTGTTGACGGTCACGCCGTCGTTGGTGCCCGTGTAGAAGAACCCGGCGCCCGCTGTGCCGGCCGGCTCCCACATCTTCTCGACGAACGCCCGTGCCACCGCCCGCCGTTGCCGCCAGACCGGGTCCCCGGTGAGCAGGGCGAGTTGCCCGAAGAGGGCGACCAGGTCGGTGTTGTGCTCGGTCGAGCTGAACGGCAGTTTCGCGTTGCCGCCGTCGACGCCGAACTTGTAACCGCCCAGGGGCTGTTCGGTGCCGGCGTTCAGCTGGATCCAGGTGCCGATCCGTACGGCGCCGTCGAGGAAGCGGCGCTTCCCGGTCCGGCGGGCCAGCGCGGCGAGCGCGATCCCGGCCCAGGCCATGTCGCCCACGGCGGTTCCGGTGAACCCGAACTGGGTGCCGACGTTGGCGGTGCCATCGGCCCGCACGAACCCGTCGGGCTGCGCGACCCCGTCGAAGAAGACGTACGGCCCGACGTTGTAGGCCTGCCGAAGCCTTCCGTCGTCGTACACCGGGTCGTGCGACTGCGCGTACAGCAGGGCGTCCCCGAGTGCGACGGCCCGGCGCCGGCCGGCCTCGGTGCGGGTGGCGAGGTGGGCGAGTACCGCGAGGGCGTTGTCGTAGGTGAACGCCGTGCTGAACAGGCCCGCCTGGTCGGTGTAGCTCTGGGTGAGGCGGATGTCGCCGTGGTCGGGGTAGGCGTCCATGGCGGCGGCGAGGAAGGAGTGGGCCCGGCGCTCGGCGGCCGCGACGGAACTCCCGTAGCCGGTACGGGAGTTGGCGGCGTCCGCTGTGCCCGAGCCGGCGACCGTGAGCGCGACGGCACCGAGGCCGGCGGCTCCGATGAGCGTGCGGCGGCTGAGCGCGGGGCCGGGCGCGTCTTCTCCGTCGGACCTGCCGATTCTGCCGTTCATGGGTCTCCTCTGCTCGGCTGAGAGCGCTCTCACGAACGCGCGGGCTCATTCTGCTTGTGCACCGGGGGCGGGTCAACGCCCCTGCTGTGCACGCAGGTTGAACTGCCGCAACCAAAGCAGGACGGAAGTACGACGGGTGTACGACGGATGCACGGCGGAAGGAGGAAACCCCGGGCCAGGAGGGTGACCCGGGGTTTCGGCAGAGGGGGCGGCGGCCCGGTCAGGACATCGACGAGGCGTTGCGCAATCGCGCGAACGACGTGTCCAGTCCCCGTTTCATCAGCCGCGCCAGGGGAGCTTCCACCAACTTGTGCACCAGCCAGCTCAGTACGAGGAAGCCGGCGATGACGGAGACGACCAGGAGCCGGGCGTCCATGGTGTCGCGCAACCGGTTGATGAGCGTCGTACCGACCAGGTAGTGCGTCAGATAGAACGGGTAGGTCAACGCACCCGCCGTGACCAGCCACTTCCAGCGGATACGGTCGGTGTAGCCGAGCGAGACGGCGACCATCACCAGCAGGAACACGGTGAAGATCAGCACGCTGCCGCGCCAACTGGAGACCCGTTCGACCGTGTCGATGCGATGCCCCAGCTCCCGCTGCCCCATCAGCCAGGCCAGGGCGAGGATGCCCCAGAGCAGCAGGTCCTGGCCGAAGCGGTACATGAGGTAGAGGGCGAGGCCGGCGATGAAGTACCAGGCACCCTCGGGGTTGATGATCAGTGTCGCCGGTCGGAACCCGGCCGCCGGCGTGATCATCGCGGCGGCGCCCCAGAGGCAGCAGAACACCACGACCTTGCGGTACGTCAGCCCGGTCACGACGACGGCCATGAAGAGCAGGTAGAAGCGCAGCTCCGACCAGAGGGTCCAGTACACGTTGTCGACGTTCGAGACGAACGAACCGGACTGCATCATCGTGAAGTTGAGCAGGACGTCACGTGCACGGTGCCGCGGCCACACACCGGGCATGACGATCAGAGCCACGGAGGTGAAGATGATGCCGAACCAGTACGCCGGGTAGAGGCGGATCACGCGGGAGGTGAAGAACTGACGCGGGGTGCGCCCCCAGCACGACATACAGATGACGAACCCGCTGATCACGAAGAAGATCTCGACGCCTATCCACCCGTACGCGGAGAACCGGAACCAGGTCGGCATGATGTCGGAGACCGGCCGGTCCCAGATCGCGTTGCCCGGCTGGTTGACCCGCCAGGTTCCGGCGTAGTGGTGGAAAGCCACGACGAGGGCGGCGAGCAGACGGAGCCCGTCGATGGCGTAGAGCCGACGGTCACCGCGCCCCGGGATGGCGGCGCGCTTCGCGGCCGTCCGGGTGGGCTTCTTCGTCGTCCCGGTGGGCCCGCGCGACTGCTCGGTCGTGGCGAGCGGGAGAGGCTGTCGGGGCGACGGGATCACTTTCTGCATCCCGCCCACGACCCGCCCGCGCATCGGCTGCCCGCTGTCCGCGCCCTGCATCGACACCTGATTCCCCCATCACAAAGCCCGCCCACGTCAACCGACCACGCCCCGAAAACGGCGGCGGCGGCCGACAGCGGAACGGCGAGCGCTTGCCCGGCAGCAGTCACGGCAAACCCGCGAGCACCGTAGAACCTCATGGTTCACGCACAGAGACTTCTGGGGCACATCGAGGGTTGTAGAGCGGATGGGGTCGGGTTTCGACAAGATGTGGAAGGTTTTGTTCCTGTTGATGTTGGTGCGAAGTCCCGTCGCCCTACGATTCCTCGAAGGGCTCGTCACTCCAGCGGAACCAGGCCTGACCGCCCTGGATGTGCAAAAGGAATTCTGCAACGGGTCCTGACGGGGCTACGAGGGTGAGGGCTTGGGCGATGCGGTCATAGGCGTCGTCGAACTCCTCGTACCGCTCCGCCTCGATGAGGGCGAGCGTCTCGGCGAACCACGGCTCGACTTCCGCGAACACCGGCTCGGGTACGAAACGGCCGCTCAGCCAGGGGAAGTCGGCGTCCTCGATCATGATCTCGCCGAGCAACACCCTGTCCCGCTCCAGGCGCCACGCCTGACCCTCAAAACCCATCTCGGCCCGCTTCCTTGTCCTCGTCGTGCTCGTCCTCACCGTCCGGCCCGTGAGGAAATCCGAGCCGGTCCAGGAGCGTGGCGAACTGTTCCTCCGCGAAGACCTGGCGCGAACGCGGCACGTCCTCGACGACGTTCACCGACAAGGCCCGGCCCCATCTGGCCGATTGGACCCAGGCCAGGGCGTCCCGCTCTTCCAGGCTCCCGGCCGCACCCTAGATCCCGCCACTGACAACGGGCGCCGACCCAAAGCGGACCCTCAGCGTCCTGGCCGCCCGAACGGGTCCGGCCTCGACCGTCCCTCTGCCGCGGGGCGCGGTTCCTCGCCGAGGGCCTGGACGACGTAGAGGCGTACGACGTCGTCGTGCGGCGCGTGTTCCGGAGGGCGGGGTGAGCTGCGTAACGGCGGCTGCCAGCGAGGTTCTTCGGGCGCGAGGAGGGCGGTTCGGTTCGCCGGTGGGGCATGTTGCGTACGTCTGCGCCGGCGGGCGTGGTGGGGGCTGAGGAGGGTCCAGACGTACGGGTCCGGTGTGCGCGGTGGCCGGGCGAGTTCGGGTAGCGCTGGTGGGCTCGGCGGGCGGGGGCGGAGTACGGCGGCCAGCCTGGTGAGCAGTCGTGAGGTCAGCCGGAACACGCGGGGGCGACTTCCGGGCGCGGCATCGGGAAGGTGGCCCAGGCGCACTCGGTGAACCGGCGCAGGTCGTATCCCCATCCCCCGGCCAGCGCCTCGATGACGGCCAACCCGCGCCCGTCCTCGTCGTGTTGGCCAGCGGCGCGTGGTGCCGGGGTCTTCTCCTTGTCGGGGTCGGAGACCTCCAGGAGGAGTTGGCCTGTGTGGAGGGTGAGGGTCACTTCGACCAGGGAGAAGTGACTGGCGTGCGTGGCCGCCTCGGCTTCCCGAGCAGCCGATCTTCTATCCGGTCCTCAACGAGGACTACGCGATCAGGATCGCGCGCGACTGGAACGTGAAGCACGACGGTGCCGGCTTCGTCACCCGGTTCGAGGTCGACTCGGAGTTCCTGAGCCGGTATCCCGTCCAGCAGGCCGGTGGGCGGACGATCCTCGAACTCTGGATTCCGGCTGAGGAACTGGACGACCTCAACGACCACATCGTCGGCGAGATCCAGGTAGTTCACGAGTTCCACTGAAGCAGGGGGTCGCGCCACCGCATGCCGTCCGCACCTAAGAGTCCGCCGGGCCCCGAGTGGGAGACCGTCTGCCGCGTCTGTGGATACGACGACGGAGTGGAGCCCTTCTGGGAACAGGGCTGGCCCAATGAAGGTGCCATCTGCCCGTGCTGCGGCAACGAGCCGAGCATGAGCGACGTCGGCGTCATGGGGATCCGTAGCTACCGCGGGTACTGGCTCGGCCAGGGCGCCCCGTCGAGGTCACCGAGTTCTCGCCCGAAGGACTGGGACCTGCTGGAGCAGGTGGCCCAGATTCCGGCCGAGTGGCGCTGACCACCTATTCGGAGGCCGCGGGCCTGCCTCTCTGTGCGATGAGTTCTTCCTCGTGACGTCCCGCCGCGAGTGCGCGATCAACCCCAATAACAAAACTCTTGTTAAAGTGACGTCATGGCCGCACCCCCCGCCCCCGGCGAAGGCCCCGTCCGCCCCGTCTCCGTCTCTCTCCATGAGGGCACCATCGCCGCCCTCAAGGAGCGGACCGGCAAACGAGGGATGTCCGCGTACGTCGAAGCCCTCATCCAGCGCCAGCTGGAACGGGACCGGCTGCGCGAACTCATCGAAGAAGCCGAAGTCGAACACGGCCCGGTCGATCAGGCCGCCGTCGAGGCCAAGCGGGCGCTGCTGCGTGGAGGCACGGCCGACTCAGCGGACGCCGCGTGACGGGGACGCTCGTTCTGGACTGCGAGGGGCTGTCCAAAGTCGTACGACGCGCATCCGACCTCACCGAGTGGCTCGCCGCTGCCGAAGCCGAGGACATTCGCCTCGTCGTCAGCTCCGTCACCCTCGTCGAAGCCCGCGATCCGAGGACCAGCCAGGCCCGTTTCGACCACGCGGTCTCCCGCGTCAACATCGTCCCGCCCACGGAAGCCATCGCCCGTCACGCGAGCAGGCTTCTCGCCGCAGCAGGCCTGCACGGGCACAAGTACGCCCTCGACGCGATCGTCGCCGCCACGGCACTCGCCTCACCGGCACCGGTGACCGTCCTGGCCTCGGACCCCGAGGATCTCCGCATGCTGTGCGGCACGCATGCCCATGTGATCAAGGTCTGACCGTCGAGTCTCCGGCGGCGGTGTCGTGCTACCCGTCGCCAAAGGGCTCGCGTGATTTCTGGGGACGGCAACCTACTCTCGGGTGGCCTGGCTCAGACACGAAGCTGATCTCTCCATGCGCTGACCTCGCGCTTTCATGGGCTGGGTCGTTCTGCCCGGCGCATGCCCGTCTGGCGCGCCCTCCGAACAGGAACTTCGCTGTAACTGGTAGACAGCGGGCTCTCCTGCAAGGCTGCGGACCATGGACGGTGAGTCGTTGGATGGCGAGGACTATGCGTCGGTTCATCTGGCCACGCAATCGTTGACCCCGCGCTATTTCGGCACCCTGACGCTGAACGCTCGCCTGGAGGGGTGGGCCGAGTTCGTGACGGACGTCGAGGATGGCTTCGACAGCATGTGGGCCTGGCAGTTCGACAACGACGCCACTCATCGTGATTGGCTCCACGACGCCTGGCCGATCCTGACCGAGCGGGTCCGCAGAGTCCGTCAGCCTGAGCTCGATGCCTTGGACGAGCGATTCCGGGCGGCCACGGCACCAATGACGCCGTTCGGTACGAGCCCGAGCGAGATGGCCGAGCAGACACGGTGGTGGAGGTTCCGTTACCCGCTTCGGGTGACCGGAGACCCCGATGCTGAACTGCCTGCGAGGTGGTCGCCGCCGCCCGTTCACATCGAGTAGGACCGGTCGCGGTCCAATGGGTGGCCGAGAACGCAAAGAGTGCTGTTGGTGGAGAGGGGCCGCAAAGCCGGGTCGGACACGACGTTGGCACCGTGACAGCACGAGGCGCGGGCTGTGCACGATCCAGGCAAGGTTGTTCTGGCACCTCGCCCTGACGGTGGTGCTGGGTGGGCGCTGTCTGTCGGATGTCGGCCCAACGGACGGTCATCTCCCGCGGTCCCCAGCTGCCCGGCTCGTCGTCGACCGTGAGGACCTCGTACTCCTGGTCGTGGTCGTGCAAGGTGCTCCCGTAACGGCCCGAGTGGACCGGTTTCCGGTAGCGCTGATGACGGCAGCCGTAGCCTTCCGGCATGACGCGCGAGGGTAGGTATCGGTGGCGGACCCGGCTACGGCGGGGCCTGCCGTGGTTCCTGGTCGATCGCGGGATCGCCGGGAAAGGCACCGCTGATTGCGGCGCGCACGAGTGGTACAACCACGACGGCGTTGTCGCGCGTTGCTACCACTGCGAGGTCGGCGAGCGGTCCTGGCGGTGACGAGCAGGGTGGCGCTTTAGCCATCAACGTGTGGCTGCGCCCCTCGGGTTGTCCCGCAAATGGTCGCGGAACCGGCGCGGAACTGTCCGGGAGGGGTGGCAACTCGCTCAGCCAGTCGCTTGGGGAGTGTCCAGGGATCCAGCGAAGTCGGCGAGCGTGCGGAAGTCGTCGTTGATCAGACCGATACGCGGATTGACGTGGTGCAGGAGCCCGGGCCCGCGATGGTGGGCGGCCACGTATGCCTGATCCAGATCGCTCTGTTCGTCGTCCACCCAGGCGAAGGCACGACCGTCCGCATAGTCCACGAGGGGGCCGGTCTTCCAGTGGATCCCGTCGGGGCGGTCCTGCAACAACGCGTCGCCGAAGTCGACGAAGGGGAGTTCGGGAAGGCCTATCACCGGGGCGATCCACCGGTTGGCGCCGTCCATCCATGTGGTGGCCCAGCACAGCTCGAAGCCGAGTTGGAGCAGTGATCGCCCGTGCTCCGGGTTGAGCCAGACCCGCAAGGGCCGCCGCCGGGACAGAAGTCCTCGGTGTTCGTCCGAGGTTCCGCTGCCGTGGGGCACTCTGAGAGTGGTGTAGCCGTCGGGCCGCCTCTCCGGCTTGGCCGCATAGGGGCTGAGCGGCCCGTCCACGTCGAGGAACAGCAGCGGTCTGTTCACGATCCCCCCGGTCCTACTCCACATCAGCTGCGCCATGAAAGCGTAGCCGCGCACGAACTTGCCGCTGCGGCCAGCTTGCCCCTCACCACTCCCGGGTGGCGATCAGCTCCTCCGCGTCCGCGTCCGTGAACCCGTAGGCCTGCGCGACGAACCAGAAGTTCTCTCCGATCTCCTCGCGGGCAACCGTCTCGATCTCGCTCCCGGCCGCCTCGAAGTCCGCCTCCAACAGGTTGAACTCCTCCGTCGCCGCCTGGGTCAGCACGTACAGCGCTGACAGATCCGACGGCTGCTCAGCCTCGATCCGCTCGCAGAGCCGCACCAGGATCGTCCTGCCCTTGTCGACGACGCGGTCGGGGTAGTACGAGTCCTCGTACAACAGCCCCAGAAACGCATGCTCCGCTGCCTGCTGGTTCGTGATCGGCATGGCGCCCCGCCCCCGTAGAAGAAGTGATGCGCCGATCATGCACGCCACCACTGACATCGACACCGCCCCTGAGCTTCCAACCGCCCGTGACCAGCACTTCCACAAGCCTGCCTGGCTGCGCGACGAGCCCTACCTCGTAACGTCCCGTCACGAGCGCGACCCATCCCATGCGACCTCTTCGCACTCCACAGCAGCGCCTACGTGCTGCGCTACTGGGACGCGCCACCGTGGAGCGAACGCGTGCGCGCCGAGAAGTTCATCACGGCTTGCCGACAGATGGCGCAGGACGGCACCGGGGCACGGCTGGCCGTAGATCGTGTCTCCGAGGGGGCGTTCATCGGCTGGTGCAGTCTGAGCAGGTGGAATCCGGACTACCGCAGCGCGTCGCTCGGCTACTGCTTCGCCGATGCGGCGTGGGGCCACGGCTACGCGACCGAGTCCGCGCGCGCTCTGCTGCGGTGGGCATTCGACGCGCTGGACCTCAATCGCGTGCAAGCTGAGGCCGATACGCGCAACGTGGCTTCTGCCCGCGTGCTGGAGAAGCTCGGCTTTGTGCGCGAAGGGACGTTGCGGGAAGACTGCGTCGTCAACGGCCAGGTCTCTGACTCATGGGTCTACGGGCTGCTCAGGCGGGAGTGGCAGCCGTCGTCCGAGCCGGTCCCCGCCCGCTGAGGTCCACCCGGGTTCGGCCGGCAGGCGGGGCCGGAGCAGGTTTCGTGATCATGGAGTTACCGCTCTCCGTCACCGCTCTCCGTCACCGCCGACCTGTGCCTGTGCTGCCCCTGTGGCTGACCGAACCGCTGTGGGGCCGGCGGCCCGCCTGGGGTGGCTGCGGGCGTCGACGCGTCGTCGGCGGGAGCGGCTGCTCGAAGGGCAGCGGTCAGGTAGCGGTGCACGACGTCCAGTTCACCCGGGGTGAACTCCTGGGCCGCGTCGACGAGATTGGCGATGAGCGAGCCGAAGAAGGACCAGCCCAGCTCCACGGCCTTCGGCTCGACCGTCAGCACGACGCGTCGCCGGTCGTCTTCAGCGCGCCTGCGACGGACGAGCTCCAGGCGCTCCAGCCGGTCGAGCAGGGCGGTCGTGCCCGCCGAGTTGAGCCGCAGCGCCGCACCGAGCCGTCCCGGGCTGACGTCGATGCCCGCCCGGTCTGCGTCAAGCAGGTGGATGAGGGCCCGCAGATCAGTGGGGTGCAGGCCGTTTCGCCCGGCGAACTCCGCGCCGCGCAGATCAAATTCCACGGTCACCGCGCGCAGTAGATGGATCAGCCGCATCGCGGGGTCGTTGTCATCGCTCACCGAGTTACTATCTCGCCGAGCGAGAGAATCGGTCAACGAGAGATTCCCGGGAGGTTCGTTGTGTCCTCGTCCCAAGAGTTCTTCGCGGCGTACGACGCGATGCTCGCCCGCTGGCCCACTGGTACCACCGAGATCGACGTTCCCACCCCGTACGGCACCACCCGCGTCCACGCCTACGGGCCGGCCGGAGCCACCCCCGTCCTCCTTCTGCACGGAGGCGGTTCCACCGGCGCCGTCTGGTTCGCCAATGCCCCGGCACTCGGCAGGCACCACCGGATGCTGGCCGTCGACATCCTCGGCGACGCCGGACACAGCGTCCCCAGCGGGCGCCCACTGCGCTCGACCACCGACCTGATGGCCTGGCTGGACGCGCTGCTCGACGGCCTCACCGTTTCCCGCGTACACCTGCTGGGCCACTCCTACGGCGGCTGGCTGGCCCTGACCTACGCCCTGCACGCCGCACGGCGGGTCGATCGGCTGGTACTGCTCGACCCCACCCAGTGCTTCGCCAACTTCAGCCCCGGTTTCCTGCTGCGCTCGCTGCCGGTGCTGCTCCGCCCCACACAAGCCCGCGCCGGCGCGTATCTGAACCGTGAGACGGCGGGCACGGACACCGACCCGGACTGGAAGCGGCTCTACGCCCTGGCGGTCTCGGGCTTCACGAACCGGAAACTGGTCGTCGGCCGCCGCCCTGACCCCACGGCGCTGAGTGTTCCCCTCCTGGTCCTTCTCGCCGGTCGCAGCGACGCCCACGACGCCGCGAAAGTCGCGGTCCGCGCCCGCAAGGCCGTACCGGACGCCCGGGTCGAGATCCTCACCGAGCTCACCCACTTCGCCATGCCCACCGCCGTGCCCGCGCGGACGAACCACCGGATCGCCGACTTCCTGGCAGGCGGCCACGAGGAGCAAGCCGCCTGAACGAGGTCTGAAGAGGATGAGGCGGAGTGTGGCACGGTGGAGCACCTCTGGAGCAGAACAGCCACCTGGGCGGCCCTGCCTGCCGAGCGGCCGGAGTACCCGGACCGTCCCCCGGGCTGCCACCGCCCCGACAGTGGTGATCACGGTCTCCCCCCTCAGGGACACCAAGACAACCGGAGTTGTCCTCCCCACCTCCACATGCGCTCCCCCCCGACTCGTGATCGGATGCTGGAGTGGACCGGCAGCGGGCCGGCGACGTGGGCGCGGGCAAAGGTGAGGGTGAGGGCCTGGGCGTGGAGGCGCCGGAAGGTGATCCGGGCTTCTGGCGCGTGTGGTCCGCGCGGGTGCGTGAGCTGCTCGGGCAGATTCTCGACGGGACGCCCGCCGCGATCGCCGTCCTCGACACCGAGCTGCGCTACCGGTACGTCAACGCCACCCTGGCGCAGATGAACGGCGTACCGGCCGCCGAGCACATCGGTCGTACCGTCGCCGAGGTCGTCCCGGGTGTCGAGGCACGTGAGGACGTACTGCGGGCCGTCATCGACGACGGAGTCCCGCGCGAGACGGTCTCCAGCGGGCACACCCAGGCCGACTCCCCGCTGGAACGCCGCTACTGGCACGGCGCCTACCACCGGCTGAGGCAGGACGGCCGGACCCTCGGCATCGTCGGCATCGTGCTGGAGATCTCGGCCGCCCGGCAGGAGCAGCGGGAGCTGGAGCGGGCCCGTGAGCGACTCGCGCTGCTCGACGAGGCCGCCACCCGTGTCGGTACCACCCTGGACATGGACACCACCTGCCAGGAGCTGGCCGAGTTCCTGGTGGCGAAGCTCGCCGACGCCGCCACCGTGAAGGTTCTCCCCGAGCACGGCACCAGCCGGGCGCCCCGCGACGGATCCCTGCGGCTGCGCCGGGCGGCACTCGCGGCGGTGCCCGAGCTGGAGGCGGTGATGCGGCCCCTGGGGCGGCCCGGCGAGTACGTCGACCACCAGCCCGGCTCGTCCGTCGTCCGGTGTCTGGCGGCCGGGCGGCCGGTGATCGACAACCTGATGGACGAGCGGGACATGGGCCGCGCCGGGGCCCACACCGGAAACGTATCCGCCTATCTGGCCGCCGGCATCCACTCCGCCCTGATCGTGCCGCTGACCGCGCGCGGCCATGACGTGGGCACCGTCACCATGGTCCGGGCCGGCGAGTCGCCGGTGTTCGACGAGACCGACGCCGTGATCGCCCAGGACCTGGCCGGCCGGGCCGCCATCAGCCTGGACAACGCCCGCCGCTACACCACCGAGCACGACGCCGTCGTCCAGTTGCAGCGCGCCCTGCTGGCCGAGCCGGGCCGGCCGCACCCCGATATCGATGTCGCCTACCGTTACCGGCCCGCCGGACGGGGTGTGCTCGTCGGCGGGGACTGGTTCGAGACCGTCGCCCTCGACCACGGACGTACGCTGCTGGCCCTCGGCGACGTGATGGGCCACGGCCTGGAGGCCGCCGTCGCGATGAGCCGCTACCAGGCCATGCTGCGCGTGGTCGCCGCCCGCGAACCCGGCCCCGACCGCATCCTGCTCGAACTCGACCACCTGCTGCACACCACCGCCGCCGACCGCCCCGCGACCTGCCTGATCGCCATCGCCGACCCACGCCGGGGCACCTGCACGTACGCCAGCGCAGGGCACCTTCCCCCTGTCGTCTTCCGCCCCGACGGCCTGGCCACGCTCCTCCCGGTGCCACCCGGACCGCCCCTGGGCACCGGCCACAGCCGCTACGTCTCCTTCACGGCCCCCTGCGAGCCGGGCCACACCCTTCTCCTCTACACCGACGGCCTGATCGAACGCCGCCACGAGGACATCGACGCCTCCCTGCGCCGCCTCACCCGCATCCGGGGCTGCCCGGCCCCCGAGGAACTCCTCGACCTGGTCCTCGACCAGGTCGCCCCCACCGACCCGGAGGACGACATCGCGCTGGTCGCCGCCCGGTACAACCTGGCCGGAAGCTAGAATTCCGGGCCGGTCGACGAGAGGGAGCAGGGGCGCCATGACAGCGGAACGAGCACAGCAGGAGGAAGATCAGGTGGAGCAGGGGGAGCAGGTGGAGCGGTTCGAGGTGGTCCGTGCCATCGCTGCGCCGGCGGCCCGGATATTCGGCCTGCTGTGCGACCCCGACGGGCATGTGGCGATCGACAGTTCGGGCATGCTGCAGGCCGCCGACGGCGACACCGTACGCGCAGCCGGGGACTCGTTCGTCGTACACATGGACCGCGAGGCGCTGAACGACCGGCCGTTGGGCCGGTACGACGTCACCGTGGAGATCACCCGGTTCGAGCAGGACACGCTCATCGAGTGGACGCCGACGTCGCCCGCCCTCCAGCCCTCCGTCAACCACCACTTCGGCTACCGGCTCCGCCCCACGGCGGACGGCACCGAGGTGACCTCGTACTACGACTGGAGCCGCATCCACGAGCGGTACCGGGCCGCTGGGATCTTCCCCATCCTCCAGGAGTCCGCCCTGCGCGCCACCCTGGGAATCCTGGCCCGGACCGTCGAGCGGACCGCCTGACCAGCAGCGGTACCGATCACCGGTAGCGGTACCTGGCAACGGAGGGGTCAGAGGCGGCTGTTAGCCTCGGGCCCTCGTTTGGGGGACGGCCGGGGGGCTGGACCTTCTTCTGCCCAGGAGGTCCACGTTGGCCCGTCGTATCGCTGGCCGCGCCGCAGGTCGTACCGCCGGTCGTGCCACCGCCCGTGGCGTCACAGCCGCGCTCGCCGTTCTCGCCGTGACCGCCGGTCCGGGTCCGCTCGTCGTTCCGGTCGGCGCGCAGACCGCCGTAGCGGCGGCGGACACGGTGTTCCAGTCGGCCCGCTATGTGCCGCGCAGGGATCACTCGTACGTCGCCGGCCCGAGCGGCTATCTGCACGCCCAGGAGGGCAGGTCGGGCTACCTGTGGACGTCGTACGACACCGGTGCGACCACCGAACTGGGCGCCCTCGCCCGGCTCGACTTCCCGGCGTACCTCGGATCGTCGTCCGACACCGTGGCCGATGTCGTCTCGCCCACCGAGAAGGTCGTCCTGCGGGACATGACCGCCGGCACGGCCACTGACGTCGCCCTCAGCCACGGCACGTACCTGGCCACGTACGGCAGGCACGTGCTGACCCAGGCGCAGGACACCGGCGGCAACCGGACGCTGTGGCTGTACGGGGAGGGCGCGCCCGCCGAAGGCACGACGGTCGACGGCTGGCCGACCGGGATCACCACCAACTTCACGACCCTGGGCGGCGACAGCGACACCGCCGTCATCAGCTACGCCCTCGGAGGCAAGCGGCACCTGGCGCTGGTGGACCTGGCCGCCGCGAAGGTCGTCGGCGACGTGGTCGTGTCCACGGCGCCGACATCCGTCGCGCTGAGCGCCGACCGGCTGGTCTGGTACGCGTCCGGCACCACCGCCCACGTCCTGAACCGCGCCGACCTCTCCGCCGCCGAGACGACGGTGACGGTGCCGGGCACCGAAGGGGTCCCCTACCTGGGCATCGCCGGGCGCTGGCTGGTGGTCGCCCGTTCCGTGCCGTCGGACCCGTCCAACTCGGCCGACCTGTCCGGCGAACAGCTCATGGCCGTCCCCTTCTCGGGCGGCGCCCCGCTCACCCTGCTCCGGCACGCGAACACCTCGCTCACCCCGACGCCCGACGGCGGCCTGTTGGTCGCGGGCGGCGCCGACTCGGGGCACTGGGCGGTGCGGAAGATCGCCGACACGGGGGCGGACGCGCCGACACTGACGGAGGTGACCGCCGTTCCGCCGGTGGCCGCCAAGATCGACCGGTTGTCGCTGCAGAACGGCAACCTGGCCACCGACGAGGCCGACAGCAGCTTCATGGGCGCCTTCTACACCCGCCGGATCTCGACCACCGGGACGTCCTACTCCCCGGGTGCGCCGGCCTGGCGGGAGTGGGACGGCTTCGGAAGGACGGGCCCGTACTCCACCGGGGACGGACGCACGGTGACCTTCAAGGCCGACCCCACCACCAGCGGGTCCGGTTCGTACGTCCAGTCCCTCGACGATGACGACGACGCGGGCTCCTTCTACCTGCCCTCGGCCGCCGGAACCGTTCTCGACGCCGCCGGCCGTTATGTGGTCGTCAACGGCTCCTCCCCCGCCAAGCAGTACGTCGGCGACCTCGGCGTCCACACCAACCTCCAGCCCATCCTCACCCGCTCCGTCACGGCAGCCTCCGTCTGGGGATCCAGGCTGTGGACCCCGGGCACCGTCAAGGGTGTCGTCGCCGCCCGGGACCTGAAGTCCGGCAGGACGACCGACACCGTCAGCACCGGTGCCCCCTGCGTGGCCAAGGAACTCCAGACCGTCGGCCGCTGGGTCTACTGGTCCTGCGGCCCCACCGCCTCGGCCGGCGTCTGGGACCGTACGACGAAGAAGAACATCCCCGTCCCGTCCGGCGAGGCCCTGCTCGGCGACGGCTACCTCGTACGCCACGACACCTCGGCCGGGGTTCTGCTCCTGACCGACTTCGCCGACGGCAGCGCGGCCACCCGGCAGATCGGCGAGCTGGCGGCGGGCAACTCCAGCCTGCGCGGGGCGAGTTGGACCGTGGACAAGTTCGGCGGACCTGCGGCGTACGTCGACTCGGCCAACCGGATCCATCTGGTGCCCAGCGGAGTCGTCCCCCAGCCGCTCGGCATCGTCGAGTCCGAGGCCACCGACAACAAGCACGACGGCGACGGGGAGACCAACCCGTGGTGGCAGTGGCGCGGACTGCTGAGCAGGCCCGCCACGTCCTGGAAGGCGACGATCACCAGCAAGGCCACCGGCGCCCTGATCCGTACGTTCACCGGTGGTGAGGCGGACAGCGCACCGACCGTGCGCTGGAACCTGCGCGACACGGCGGGTGTCATGGTCCCCAACGGCGCGTACACGTTCACGCTGACCGCCCCGCCCGCCGACGGCTCCGGAGCGGCGCTGACGGTGTCGCGCACGGTGAACATCTCCACCGCGGCCCCGGTACGCCACGACTACATCAACAACTCCTGGGAGCCCGACGGCATCGGCGACGTCGTCGGTCTCAAGTCGTCCGGTGTCATCAGCTACATTCCCGGCAACGGGAAGGGCGCGTTCGGCACCACCATGTCGGCCTCGGGCTGGCCCTCCACGGTGACGCTGGTCCCGTTCGGCGACCTGAACGGCGACCGCGACAACGACATCCTCGTGCGGTACAGCAGCGGCGAGCTGCGGGCGTACCGGACCGGGCACGCGCAGACCTTCACCACCAGCACCGCGCACACCTCGTTCGGCACCGGCTGGAACCAGTACGACCTCCTCACCTACCCGGGCGACATCACAGGCGACGGCCGCCCCGACCTGATCGCGCGCAAGGCGTCGACGGGCGAGGTGTTCCTCTACAAGGGGACCAGCGGGAACAGGCTGGCGGCACGGGTACTCATCGCCGCGAACTGGTCGGCGTACAAGAGGATCGTGGGCGTCGGCGACTTCAACGGCGACGGCCGCGGCGACCTGCTGGCCCAGGACAGGTCCAACACCCTGTGGCGGTTCGACGGAACGGGCACCGGCGGCTTCAAGGCGAGGGTGAAGGTCGCCGCCGACTGGGGCTCGAACTACAACGCCGTCATCGGCATCGGCGACATCACCGGCGACGCGAAGCCGGACATCGTGTCCCGCGACACGGCGGGCAACGTGTGGCGCAACTCCGGCGACGGCAAGGGGTCGTTCGGCCCCCGCACGAGAATCGCGACGGGCTGGCAGGCGTACAAGGGCCTGTACTGATCCTCGCTCACCTGGGCGCCTGTCACTTGGACCGCACCCGGCCGAGCGGGTCGGCGTCTGCCGTCAGTTCGTCGCGTGCCGTCCGCCAGGCGGGGTCGCCGGGGTAGAGCTCGGTACGGAGGTACGCCCAGGTGAGCCGCTGGAGTGCGGACACTCGCGCCGGGCTCTCGTCCGTGGTCTCGGCGACGTCGTAGCCGGAGATGCCGCCGAGGCCGTGCTCCGCGTCGAAGAGGGTGAGCAGGGACTTGGGGCCGGGGGCGAGGGCGTACGGGTCTGTGTGCCAGTCCGGGCCCATGACGGTCAGGTGGGCGGAGGCGTCCTTGTCGCCGGCGACCACGAGCGTGGGTGTGGTCATGGCGGAGAAGTCGGTGGTCGAGAAGAAGGGCCAGTTCTCCCTGACGTGCGGGGTGAGGGCGTCGCCTCCCCGGCCGGGCGCGGCGAGCAGTACGCCCGCCTTGATCCTGGGCTCGGTGAGGTTCACTTCCTCTCCGTCCTGCGGGTCGGTGAGCCTGGCGCCGAGCAACAGGCTCGCGGTGTGCCCGCCCATCGAGTGCCCGGCGACGGCGATCCTGTCCCGGTCCAGGCGGCCGGGGAGGTGCGGGACGGCGGCCTCGATCTCGTCGAGCCGGTCGAGGACGCGGGACATGTCCTCGGCGCGTGACCGCCAGTAGAGGGGTGCGCCGGGGGTGTCGGCGGGCAGGTTCAGCGTCGTCGAGCTGAGATGGGTGGGCTGGATGACGACGAAGCCGTGTGCCGCCCAGTAGTTGACGAGGGGGGCGTAGCCGTTGAGCGAGGAGAGGTTGTTCGAGTAGCCCTGGCCGTGCGAGAGGAGGACAACCGGCAGGTCATCGTCCCCGGTGACGGATGTGGTGACGGGCGCAGCGACGGGTGCGGAGACGCGTAGCCGCAGGTCCACGGCTCGGTCGGGCGTCGGCAGCACTATCGGGGCGATCGAGAGGACAGGGGTCTCCCTCATGGCGCGCACTTCCCTTACACTGGGAACGAAAGCGGAACGTTGCTCCGTTTACGATACGGAGCGCTGTTCCGCTTTGTCAAAGGCGGAGACGGCGTAGCCGGCTCAGAAGGCGGAGGAAGGACAGCGTGGCGAACTCTGCAGGCAGGCCAGGGGAGTTGCCGGCCCGAGGCAAACGGGCCGACGCGCAGCGCAACCAGCAGACGCTGCTCACCGCCGCCGCCGCGGTGTTCGTCACGTCCGGCGTCGACGCGCCGATCCGTGAGATCGCGGCCAGAGCGGGCGTCGGGATGGGGACGATCTACCGCCACTTCCCGACGCGGGCGGACCTGGTCGTCGCCGTCTACCGGCACCAGGTCGAGGCCTGCGCCGAGGCGGGCCCGAGCCTGCTGGCGGGCGCCGACTCACCGCTCGTGGCACTCCGTCAGTGGGTCGACCTGTTCGTCGACTTCCTGGTCACCAAGCACGGCCTCGCCAACGCGATGCAGTCGGACACCAGCGGCTTCGACGCCCTGCACGCCTACTTCCTCGACCGCCTGGTCCCCGTCTGCGCCCAGTTGCTGGACGCGGCGGTCGACGCCGACGAGATCAGGGCCGGTACACAGGCGTACGAGCTGATGCGCGGCATCGGCAACCTCTGCATCGGACATGACAGCGACCAGCGGTACGACCCGCGGCGCCTGGTCGAGCTGCTGCTCAAGGGGCTGGCGGGGAACTGACGCCGGGTGGGTGCCTGGACTCGGTCGCCGCTCGGCGGCGTAGAGCTGGACGACCGGTGGTGGCTGCGAGTGCCGCTCCGGCCTCAGCGTGAACTGCCGGGAAGGCGAGCCGACTTGACGCAGACCATGCTGTCCCCGTTGCGCTCCAGCGGCTCTCCGGTGCCCCCAGGGAGGCCGTGATCGTCACCGACACCACGTCGGTGTCCGGGGCCTCGGCCTGGCGGGCTTCGGCGGCTTGGCGGGCTTCGGCTGCCGTACAGACCAACCCCGATGCCGAGCCGCCTACTTCAGAAGGTTCCCTCACCGTTTCCGGCCTGACGTTTCCCGTCCGGCCGTCCCCGCCCCGCCCCCGTGCCGGGTGCCGCCGACCTTCCCGTGTCTGCCGACGGGCCAGTGCGATCGGCCCGTACGCCGTTCGCGCCTGTGCGGGCGTCTTGACGCGTCGGGAAGACCTGGTCCAGCACGCGCCGACGGCGACAGTGACGGCACTCACCCCGCGGAGCGGCCCAGCGCGGGTGCCGCGGAGTCCGCGACGCGGGCCGGAATCGCGGCCACGGGCGAACCTGGAGGAAGTCCGTCAAGTAGAGCGGCCATCGCTTGCGGGAAGGTCGGGGCCTCACTACGGTCGATCGTGTTCGTAGAAGTTCGCAGTAACTCAGGACAGCGATCAGGACTCTGATGGGCCATCGGCACTTCAGCGCCGGGCTTCGCTGCCTGTCGACACAGTCCGTGGGGGATTATGAGGATCAGGTCCACAGGCCTCGGCGAGGCCGGCGCCGGGGGCGAAGCCCGCTGAGTCGGCGGTCTCTCCTCCCACCTCGATCAACAGGGCTCGGGGCAGGAGGAAGGGCGTGCCCGTCACGCCTCCTTCGAAGCGGAAACGGCACCGGCACCGGCACCGGCACCGGCACCACGCTCGGCGAAGAAGACGACGAAGTCCTTCAGCGCCGCCAGGTCCACGTCCTCGCCGTTCGTCCCCAGGCACAGCCGACTGAGCTGAGGCATCACCATCGGCCAGGCTCCCAGTCCGATCAGGGTCAGCAACAGGCGTCCGCTGTCCTCCTCGGAACAGTCGGCGTTCTCGGCCAGCGCCTTGGCCGCGAGCGAGTACCACGAGGCCCGGCCGGAGGTGTCCGAGGTTCCGAGGTGTCCGTCCTGCAGTCCTTCGAACATGAGCAGTCGCAGCAGGGTGGGGTCGTTGCGGTGGTAGTCGAAGATCCGGCCCACGTAGTCGCCGATTGACCCCTGGCCCGGCCGCACCTCCCGGACGAGCTCGCTCATCGCCTCCGCGACGACGGCTCTGAACAGCCCGTCCTTGCTGTCGAAGTGCCCATAGATGCGTTCCTTGTTGACACCCGCGCGCTCCGCGATGCGGTTCACCCGCGCTCCGGCGATGCCGTAGCTGCTGAACTCCGCTCGCGCGGCGTCCAGGAGTCGGCGCTTGGTCGTTTCCGTGCTTCCAGCCATGCGACCAGTCTATTGCCTCAACCATCCAACCGGTTGGTTGACAACATTTGATGCACATGCAACTATTTCCAACCAACAGGTTGGATGGCTCTGTCGACGCAGCCGGGGCCTCCCTGTCCACCCGTCGCCCCCCGCCCCTCGCCGACGGCACGAGCGTCCAGGTCCGGGCCGACACCGCGCCGGCCACCCGCCCCAACCGAATGTCGCAGCAGACCCAACAGAAAGGCCATCAGGCGCGTGAAGATCGCAATCTCAGGTACGTACTCGGCCGGCAAGACGTCGACGGTCATGGCGCTGTCCCGCTACACCGGGGTCCCGCGCACCCTGGCCCGCACCATCCGGGAGATCCTCCCCGAGGCCGTGCCCGGCAAGGCCCTCGCGGAGGTCACTCCGGCGGAGTTCCTCCAGCTGATGCTGCGCCGGCACACGGGCCGGGCCGCGGCGGAGGCCGTGCTCGGCGATCACTTCATATCCGACGGCTCCTCGCTGCAGGAGTGGCTGTACGGCGCGGGCCGCGTCATGCACGGGATGAACCCGAACGCCACCGCGGACAACGCGGGCGGCCGAGCGGTCGTGGAGGAAGCGGAGATGGAGTTCTTCGCCAAGGTCGTCGACCAGTACGCCATCGCGCTGAAGCAGCACGTGAGGGACACCTACGACGCGTACGTCCACCTGGAGCACGAGCTCCCGATCGCCGCGGACGGCCATCGGCCGATGAACGAGGGCTTCCGGGCGACGATCGACAAGAAGCTGCTGCAGACGCTGGACGAGCTGGAGATCCCGTACCACATCGTCCGGGGCACCATGCCGGAGCGCCTGACGCAGATCTGCGAACTCTTCGGCCTCACGCCCGTGATGAGCATGGACGAGGCCCTGGAACTCTCCCGCCAGGACTACGCGGCCCAGGACTTCCGCCTGGAGACGGAGCGCGTCGCGACGGCCGCCTGAGCGGCACCGAACACAGCTCCCACCCCTCCCAACCGCCCTTGCTCACACCATCGTTCCCGCCCTGGAGGCACCCGTCATGACCGAGAAGCCGTCCGTCGTCATCGCCTACTACTCCGGATTCGGCCACACCGACGTCCTCGCCCAGGCCGTCGAACGCGGCGCCCGCAGCGCCGGAGCGGACGTCACCCTCGTCCGCGTCGACACCATCACCGACGAACAGTGGCAACTGCTCGACAACGCCGACGCCATCATCTTCGGCTCACCCACCTACATGGGCAGCGCCGCCGGCAAATTCCACGTCTTCGCCGAAACCACCAGCAAGCGCTGGGCCAGCGCCGCCTGGCGGGACAAACTCGGCGCCGGCTTCACCAACGCCGCCTGCAAGGCCGGCGACAAGCACTCCACCCTCGCCTACTTCGCCACCCTCGCCGCCCAACACCAGATGAACTGGATCAACCTCGGCCTCCACCCCGGCTGGCACACCAGCACCGAGTCCGAGAACGACCTCAACCGCCTCGGCTACTTCAACGGCGCCGCCGCCAGCACCCCCGCGGACCTCCCCCCGCACGAGGTGTCCAAAGCCGACATCGCCACCGCCGAACACCTCGGCGAACGCGTCGCCCACCACACCGCCATCGTCCTCGCCGGCCGCAAAGCCCTCGCCATCACCGCCTGACCCGGCGGCAGGCGCCGCTCATCGGGAGGGTCGGCGACCGGTCCCGCCCGCGGCCACTTCGAGCAGGTCCTCACCGAGCCGTCATCGTTCCCGAGCGCCGAGCGCGTGACCGCGCCCGTACCCACCCCCTCCCCGGAGCCCACCAGATGAAAAACTCCACCCTCCTCGTCCGCACCGCACTAGGTCCGGCCATCGGCGGCACCCTCTTCTACGTCGCCGGCCACTATCTGCCGCCCACCCCCTACTGGGACAGCTTCCTGCGGGTACTGCCCGCCGGTCTCCTGCTGCTGGCGATCCGCCCCGGCCTGCCCCGCGGCGAGTGGTGGTGGAAGTCGCTCGTGCTCGGCACGCTCAACATGGGCATGTTCACCCTGTTCCTGCTGATCTCCGCCCAGCGTCTGCCCGGCGGCGTCGCGGCCACGCTGAACTCGACGTCCAGCCTGGTGGCCATCGCCGTCGCGTCGGTGGTCCTCAAGGAGAAGATCCGGCCGCACCACTACATCGCCTGCCTGGTCGGTGTCACCGGCGTCGCACTGCTCGTCCTGCGCAGCTCGGCGAGCCTCGACACCATCGGCATCCTGGCCGGTTTCGGCAGCGCCTCCAGCATGGGCGTCGGCAGCGTCCTGGCACGTAAGTGGGGCCGCCCCGAGGGAGTGCACAGCCTCACCACGGCCGGCTGGACCCTGCTCGGTGCCGCCGTCGTCCTGCTGCCGCTCTCCCTCATCTTCGAGGGTGCGCCGCCGAGCTTCACCGGCAGGCAGCTGGCGGGCCTCGCCTGGGCCGCGTTCGTGGTCGGCGCGCTCGGCTTCGCCCTCTTCCTCTCGGGCGTCCAGCGGCTGCCGGTCTCCCAGTCCGCTCCGCTTCCGCTGATGAACCCGGTCACCGCGGCCATCGTCGGCTGGGTGGCGGTCGGCGAACGGCTCACCCCGCTGCAGGCCCTCGGCGGAGTGCTGGTGTTCACCGCGATCCTCCTGGTCGCCAACCCGAAGCTCCTGGGCCGTTTCTTCACCAAGCCCGAACCGGCGAAGGCCACGGCCCCCGCCGACGACACACCGCAGGTCGCGTCGTCCTCCTAGGACCTGTCCGGCCGCGGCTTGTTCTTGGAAACGGGAGAACGTATGAAGAACTACGACGTCGTCGTGATCGGCGGCGGGCCGACCGGGCTGGTCCTGGCTGGACTGCTGTCGCGCGCCGGGGTGAAGGTGTTCGTCGCCGAGCGCAGGCTCCACCGCGGCGACCGGCCCAAGGCGGTCGTGCTGCACGCGCCGACCCTCGAACTCCTCGACTCCTTCGGGCTGCTGGACGACGTGTACGCCCGCAGCATCCCCCTCGAACGGTTCACCTTCCGGGTCGGCGGGGCGGGGACGTACTCCGCCGAGATGACCGGAATGGACACCTTCCTGGACGGCTACCGGAACATGCCGCAGCCGATTCTGGAAGGGCTGCTCGAGAAATACTCACTCGAATACGGCGCGCACATAGAACACGGCGTGAGCTATCTTTCCCACGAATGTCTTTCTGACGAACACGCTTCCCCCGAAGTGGACGACACCGGAATAACGGTCCGTTTCGACGGCCATGAGGACATCCGCTGTTCCTACCTGATCGGGAGTGACGGCCCGCGCAGCGCCGTACGGGAGTCACTGGGCATTCCGATGACCGGCCGCAGCCTGACGTCGAGCTACCTGCTCGTCGAAGGCGTCCCGCAGGAACTCGTCGGCCGGGACGAAGTGGGCATATACGTCGGGGAGACCGGCATGGTCACCATGATGCCGATCCCCGGCGACCAGGTGCTCGTAGCCGGTCCGGCGGTGTCCGGGCTGGCCCTGGACCGCGGCGCGGACGTGCCGTGGGGCCGGATCTCCGACGCGATCGAGACCCTGGGATTCGGCAGCCGCCTGAGGCTCGCGGACGCTGTCCGCACGAGCCACTATTCCGTGGAACTGCGGATCGCCGAACGTCTGACGGCCGGAAACGTCGTCCTGGCCGGCGACGCCGCACATCTGAACACGCCGGCCGGAGGACAGGGACTCAATCTCGGTATCAGCGATGCCGTCGCACTGTCCTGGCGCATTCTCCTGGCCCTGAACAATGGTGATTCGAGTGCGCTCGCGGGATATGACGAGGAACGTCGTTCCTACGCGGAAAAGGTGGTGAAGACGACGTTCGTGGCGCCGTTCATCGAACGGATCCGGGCCTCGGACGACACGACCGCCCCGGCGGTTCAGCGGGAGCTGGACGAACTGGCCCTGTCCTGGAGTCAGTTGTATCCCGGCGACGAGAACTGGAACGGCGCGCACTACGAGCTGACAGCCGGCGCGCGCGTTCCCACCGCCCTGCGGACCCGTGACGGAGTAGTTCCGTTCCTCCCCCCGAGCGACCGTGTCGACGGTTCGACGTTGGTGCTGTTCGACGACGCGGACTCCGAGACCCTCGCGCCCGAGCCGTCGGTCCCCCCGGTGCGGGAGGTACACCGGCTGCCCCGGCCTTCGCTCGGCCGGGTCACCGTGCCGAAGAACGCCCGGGGAATCCTCGTACGTCCCGACCGCCGGGTCGCGCGGGTGCTGGAAAAGCAACCCTCGTGACCATCGTCCTCGCCGGCCGCGAAGGCCTCGACGTCACCACCTGACCCGGCCTGGACAAGGGCACACACTCCACCACACACCCCACCACACAGAAGAGTTGGAACCACCATGACCACCGCTGCCACGCGCACCACCGACGAGACCGTCGACGCCTTCTTCGCCGCCTTCGGCGCCGGGGACTCCCAGGCCCTGCTGGGCCAGTTCGCCGACGCCGTGGACTTCTACGTCGCGGGCTCCCCCAGCATCCCGTGGGCCGGCTCCCGGTCCACCCAGGACGAGATCGCCGAGTTCTTCGGCCTCTTCCCGCAACTCCTCAGCGGCCCCGAGTCGTTCGAGATCACCACCCGCGTCACGCAGGGCCAGGACGCCGTGGTCATCGCCAACTGCGTCTTCGAAGTGATCGCCACCAAGAAGAAGTTCACCAACCGGTACGCGCTGCACTTCACCGTCACCGACGGCCGCATCGTCCGCTACCACATGTACGAGGACAGCTACGCGATCCACGAGGCGTTCACCGCCTGACCCGGCGCGCGCCCCACCGGCGTACCCACCGAAGTCCACGCAGCTCCGCCAGTCCCAAGGAAAAGAGAAAACACATGTCATTCCCGGCCATGCCCAAGGCTGTCCACCAGTTCTACGCCGGTTCGCTGGCCGCCGACCCCGAACTCTGGGGCGCGGGCTTCGCCGAGGACGCCCTCTTCCACGACCCGGTCGGCAGCGAGCCGATCCGTGGCCGTGAGGCGATCCTCGCCAAGCTGCGCAAGGTGATCCCGCTGTTCGACCCGTTCATCGGCATCACCCCGATCGAGGCGTACACCACCGGTGGCGAGACCGCCGTCTCCTGGCGCGGCGCGGTGGTGACCACCGACGGCAACCCCGTGAACTGGTCCGGTATCTCCGTCTTCCGCCTCGACGACGAGGGCCTCATCGCCGAGGCGCGGCTGTACTTCCACCACGGTGTCTTCGCCGCGCAGGCCCAGCTCGGCGACCACTGAGTCCGCCGTCCACGGGGGCACCCGTCCCCCGCACCGCGCGCCGGGGCGGGGGACAGCTCACACATCCTGATGGGGGAGAGTCACACATGCAGGTCACCGATCCAAGACAAGAACTTCGGCTCGCGAGCGTCGACGACGTACTGGGGGACCGTCACGCACGGTTCTTCGGAGAGGGCTTCAAGCGGGTCACGTACTCGCTGACCGACATCGCCGTCACCGCCGGCACCCCTTCCACGCCGGGCGAAGTGCACGCCACCGCGGGCATCCACCTTCCCGACACCTGGTCGCTCAAGGGCGAGGCCGTCCAGCGGCCGCATCTGTCCACCATCGACGGAATGCTCCTCGCCGCCCGGCTCACCGGTCTGTACGCCGCTCACACCCACCGCCTGGCGGCCGACGCGCCCTTCCATGTGCGCGGCATACGCATCAAGGCCGGTTCCACTCCCGACGAGATGGGCCTCGACCGCTTCGGCGTGACGGCCCGGCACCGCTCGACCACCGTGTCCCCGGACCACGCCGGTCGGTCCGTCACCACCATGGACTGCACGATCGGCTCGATGACTCTGCGGGTCGAGGCCGAGCACCCGGCAGCGGAGGACCCCGACCGTACGCCCGGCTCCTACGCCACCGCCGAGGACCTGGGCGGCTCCTGGAACTCCACGGCGTTCGGCGTCTCGCACCACAACCGCAGCCAGTTCCTGGAAGACGTGGTGGCGGACGTGTCCGCCGGCACGGCGCACGCCCGGCTCACCCTCGTCGACGCTCCCGGCCCGGACACGGCGAAGGAGCACGGTGCCACCGCGATCGACCTGTTCGTCTGCGCCCTCCAGCTGGGACAGGTGCTGCTCTACGAGCTCGACGGCCTGACCCGTGCGAAATCCAACACGCTGTGGATGCGCACCACCGGTTTCGCACCGCGCACCGAGGCAGAAGCCGAGCCCGACGGCCGCTTCCGCGTCACGCTGGACCGCACCGCACTGCTTCCCACCGCCGAGGGCACCTGGCGCACCGGACGCATCACCGCCGCTCTCGGCGACACCCAGCTGACCTGCAACGTCGTACACCTGTTGCCCTGATCCGCTGCCTTACGCCAGAAAGCGATCGCCGTGCACACCACATCTGTCGCGCTGGTCGGCCTGGGCAGCTATCTGCCCCCGCAGCGCATCTCCAACGAAGCCCTCTGCGAACGTCTCGACACCACCGACGAGTGGATCACCAGCCGCACCGGCATCCGTAACCGGCACTGGGCCGGCCCCGGCGTCGCCACCGGTGATCTCGCCGTGGAAGCCGGCCACCGGGCCCTGAAGTCGGCCGGCCTGGAGGCCGGACCCGGCGCGGTCGACCTCGTCGTGCTGGCCACCACCACACCCGACAACCCGTGCCCCGCCACCGCCCCCGATGTCGCCTCGCGTCTCGGCCTCGGTCCCATAGCGGCCTACGACATCGCGGCGGTGTGCTCGGGCTTCCTCTACGCGCTCGCGGCCGCCTCGGCGCAGATCACCGCCGGACAGGCGCAGCGGGCCCTGGTCATCGGAGCCGAGACCTACTCCACCATCCTCAACCCGACCGACCGGACCACCAACGTGATCTTCGGTGACGGCGCGGGAGCGGTCGTGCTCTCCGCGGCGTCGGGCCAGGACGAGGCCGGTCTGCTGCTCGCTGTCGAGCTGGGCTCCGATGGCAGCGGACGGGACCTGATCACCATCCCGGCCGGCGGTTCACGCCAGCGCGCCACCACGCCGGCGCCCGACGCCGACGACCGCTACTTCACCATGCGGGGCAAGCAGGTCTTCACCCAGGCCGTCAACCGCATGACCGAGTCGTCGCAGACGGTGCTCGACCGGCTGGGCTGGGCGGCCGACCAGGTCGACTGGCTCGTGGGCCACCAGGCCAACGCGCGGATCCTCAACGCCGTGGCCCGTGGACTGAGCATCCCCGCCGAGCGCGCGGTCATGAACCTCGACAGGGTCGGCAACACCTCAGCGGCCTCGATTCCGCTCGCCCTCGCCGACGCCGCAGGCGACGGCTCACTCACCCCGGGCGCGCGTGTCCTGCTCACCGCCTTCGGCGGAGGTCTCACCTGGGGCGCCGTGGCCCTCACCTGGCCGGACATCGTCGCCGCCTGAGCGACCCCGTCCCACCCCACACACGAAGCTCCTCGTACCGAAAGGCGAAACCTCACATGAGTACCTCTACCCTGCCGCTGGCCGACGTCCTGATCGACATCCTGCTCTCCGACTACGAGGTCCCGGAGAACACCGACATGAACACCGACTTCGAGAGCCTGGAGTTCGACTCCCTCGTCCTGGTCGAATTCGCCGTGGCGCTCTCGCGACGCTTCGACGTCGATGTGGAGGACCACGAACTCCAGGAAGCCGGAACCATAGCCGCCACCGCCGAGCTCCTGAAGTCCAAGGGCGTCCAGGGCTGACCGGTCGGGGCCGCCGTCCGACGCCGCGGTCACCGGGCGTCGGACGGCGGCGTGACGCCTCACAGGAGAGACCATGAGCCCCCGACGCCTCGCGTTCTTCGACGTGGACGGAACCCTCACCACGGACATCACGCTCTTCCGCTTCCTGCGCTACTACCTCGCGGCCCAGGGACACGGCCCCCAGGTCTACGAACAGCGGCGCCAGCGGCTGAAGGCCATGACGGCCATCGGCGTGCCCCGGGAGGCGACGAACCGCGCCTACTTCACCAACTTCCGCGACGCCGACGCGGCAGCCGTCACCGACCTGGCCCGGGCCTGGTTCGAGAGGGAGCTGGCCCAGGGCGGCTTCCTCAACCCCAGTGCCGTCGACGCCCTGCGCCGGCACAGGTCCCGGGGCGACACCGTCGTCTTCGTCTCCGGGTCCTTCCCCGCCGTACTCATGCCGCTCGCCGAACACCTCCGCGTGACCGACATCCGGGCCACCACACCCGAGATCGTCCACGGCCGCTACACCGGAGGGCTGCTGAGAACGCCGATGATCGGCGCGGCGAAGGCCGACGCGGCGCGCGAGGCGGCCTCGGTGCACGGGGCGAGCCTCGCCGACTGCGCGGCCTACGGCGATCACCTGTCCGATCTGCCGATCCTGAACGCGGTGGGCACACCCGTGGCCGTGGCGGGCGACCCGAGGCTCGACCAGTACGCGCGGCTGCACCACTGGACCGTCCTGCCGGGCGCCCCCGAGTCGCCGGAGATCCCACTGAGCAAGTGCGTCGCGCCACGTGACGGCGAGGGCCCGGTGCGGGCGCGGGAAACCGTCGGCTGAGGTCGTCGCGAGAAGGGGGGAAGCGCACCTTGACGCACGCCGGCTCGCTTCGGCCCGGATCAGGTCGAGTGCGCGTCGGTGGCGGGCGCCGTCGACGAGGACGACCCGGTCGCGGACGTGGTCCCGGGCGGCTGGATCGCCGAGCCCGTGAGGCACGTCGCCCTCATTGCCGGCCCTGGACCTGTGCGGGCGCCCGGGAACGGATCCGCATGCGGTGTGGATTCGCCTCGGGCCGCATGACGACGTCCTTGGCGGCGATCTTGGCGTCGATGCGGAAGCCGCGGGTGTGACGCGGTGGCCGGAAGGGCCGCCCGCCGCCGGTGGAAAGTGACGATGCCGCGGGCCACGCGGAGGACGGCTCCGGCCTGACGCCTGTCTTCAGGACCGCGAGGCGCCGCCCCCAGCTGTGACCGTGTCTCCCTCTCGACCTCCAGCCACACTCCACCCCGTCTCCCCCTGACCCCGTTGCGGGAGGCCGCTCGACGCGGCGCACGCGCAAACGCCACCGGCGAGCACCGTTTCACGACGAGAGCCGCGTCCGGTCTCAGCGTCCCCCTTGAAGCGCCAGCAGGCGCAGGGTGTGGGCGGCGGACGCGAGGGTCATGTGCCGGTGCCAGCCGCAGAACGACCGCCCGACGAAGTCCGCCGCACCCGTCCGGTCGGCGCCGAGGCTACGGTCCAGGGCCACCTTGCGGGTCAGTTTGGTCAGCTTCAGCAGGTCCGCCGGAGCGGTGTCCGCCAGGTCGGACACCCATACCTGTGCCGGACTGTCCTGCCCGTGGCGCCACTCGCCGAGAAGTACGAGAGGCCGGTGATGGCCCAGTCCGGGCCCGGCCACCCGGACCTGGACGGCGGCCACCCACGACGTGTGCGTGCCGCCCGAGCCGCCCGGATCGGCCCATTCGACGCTCCGCCGGGAGAACTTGGCCGAATCCAGGATGCCCGCCGCTGACATGGGCCATCTGTCGGACCGGGACAGCGCGGGGTCGTCCACGATGAACCGGTTGGCCGCGGCGATCCTGGCCACCACGGGCAGCCCCCCGGCGGCGAGGCGGCGTGCGGACTGCCAGTCGGCGTCCGCCCGCAGATCCATGAGCACGGGCCGCGGCGGGACGCGCCAGTCCCGTGCCGCCTGAAGCACCGTGTCGGCCGCGCACTGCTCCATCGACTCGTAGGTGACGGTGGACGGGATGTCGGCACGTCCCCGCAGTGCCTCGTCGTCGATCCAGTGCCGTGGCATGAACAACTTCCAGTTGACGGGCGCGCTGAGAGCCGTGGAGGCGTACCACGCGCCGAAGGCCCGCTGGCCGCCCACATACCGGCCGGCCTGGGGATCCAGGAACCGGCCCACACCCACCGTGTGCTCACCGTCCTTGGGAATGGTCACGGCGTTCAGCACCCAGGCCTGCGGCGGGCACACCCGGTCGAGGAAACCCGCGTGCGCGGCACGCATCGGCGCCCAGTCCCAGGTCGAACCGCAGATGAAGTGGTGGAGCCGCTGTTCCTCGTCCGGCCGGCCGAGCGAGAGGGCGATGTTACGGACCGACTTGCGGCCGTCGGCGAGCAGCAGACCGTGCAGATAGTGCTCACCGCGCACTCGCTGGTCCCGTCGGCTGAGGGAGGAGAAGAGTTCCGCGGTGGCGGATCGAGGGCGACCGAGGCGAGGTGGACGCGCTTCCCGAGCAGGTCGATCCCGCAGCGCGGCCTCATCACGGGCACGGACCCCACCGGGCTCGAACGACAGGCTCGCCCACCCGTCCGCCCGACTCGCCCGTCCGTTCGTCCGCCCGTCCGACTCGCCCGTCCGACTCGCCCGCCCGGCTCACCCGTCCGCCCGCCCGTCCGACTCGCCCGCCCCGCTCACCCGCCCGTCCGACTCGCCCGCCCCGCTCACCCGCCCGTCCGCCCGACTCGCCCGTCCGCCCGCTCGGCTCACCCGCCCGTCCGCCCGACTCGCCCGCCCGCTCGACCGACCGTCCGTCCGTCCGTCCGACCGACCGTCCGTCCGTCCGTCCGTCCGGGACACCCGGCGTCGAAGCCGGATCGTCGATCAGCCCTCACCCAAGAGGCACCTGAGAGGGTTCTTGGTCGCCGGGCCGTCAGCTCTCGCCTTGGTCGCCGGGCCGTCCCGGGAGGTCCTGCTCGGCCCAGATGATCTTTCCGGCCTGGGTGTAGCGGGTACCCCAGCGGCGGGTCAGCTGGGCGACGAGGAACAAGCCCCGGCCGCCCTCGTCGGTGGTCCGCGCATGGCCCATCCGGGGCGAGGTGTTGCTCGCGTCGGACACCTCGCAGATCAACTTGTCGTGCCGGATCATGCGCAGCCTGACGGGTCCGGTGCCGTGCCGGATGGCGTTGGTGACCAGCTCGCTGACGACCAGTTCCGTGGTCATCGCCAGATCCTCCAGCCCCCATCCGAGAAGCTGACGGACGGCCAGCTCCCTCGCGCTCGCGACGATCGCCGGATCCGTCGGCAGGTCCCACGAGGCGACCCGGTCGGCGCCCAGCGCGTGCGGCCGGGCCAGGAGCAGGGCCACGTCGTCGGTCTGCGGGCCGGTCAGCAGGTTGTTCACGACCGCCGAGCACAGCTCCTCCGGCGGCAGGCCGGACTGCGCGAGCACATCGCTGAGACGGGACAGCCCCACATCGATGTCCTGGTCGCTGCTCTCGATGAGGCCGTCGGTGTAGAGGGCGATCAGGCTTCCCTCGGGGAGGGAGATCTCGGCGGACTCGAAGGGCAGCGACCCGAGGCCCAGCGGAGGGCCCGACGGGAGGTCGGGAAAGGTGACCTTGCCGCCGGGGGTGACCACGGCGGGCGGCGGATGTCCGGCCCGGGCCATGGTGCACAGCTGGGTGACCGGGTCGTAGACGGCGTAGAGGCAGGTGGCGCCCAGTACGGCGGTGGCGATGGGCTCGTCGTCGCCGCCCTTCTCCTCGGTCAGGCGGATCACCAGGTCGTCCAGGTGGGCCAGCAGCTCGTCGGGCGGCAGATCCATGTCGGCGAGCGTCTGTACGGCCGTACGCAGCCTGCCCATGGTCGCCGCGGCGTTGAGGCCGTGTCCGACGACGTCACCGACGACCAGGGCGACCCGGGCCCCGGACAGCTGGATCACGTCGAACCAGTCGCCGCCCACCCCTTCCCTGGCGTCGGTCGGCAGATAACGCGAGGCCACCTCCATGGCGGTGCCCCCGTTCAGCGTCTGCGGGAGCAGACTGCGCTGCAGGGCCAGTGCGGCGGTGTGCTCCCGGGTGTAGCGGCGGGCGTTCTCCACCCACACGGCGGCCCGGCTGACAAGCTCCTCGGCGAGCAGCAGATCGTCCTCCTCGAACTTCTGCGGGTGCTCCATACGGATGAAGGAGGCCACCCCCAGCACGGTGCCGCGTACGGACAGCGGCACCCACATCGCCGAGTGCATCCCGAATTCCGTGATGCTCCTGGCCCGCGCCGGATCCTCCGCGACCCACGGGGCGGTGACCTGGTCCAGGAACGGTTCCAGCACCGCGGTGCCGTTGGCCATGGTCTCGTAGTACGGCGAGGACCTGGGCGCGTCGATCGAGTCGCCGGTGGCGATCACCGACTCCGGGCAGCCCTCGTGGATCGACTGCTGCCCGGCCCGCCGTACGTGATACGCGCTGCCGTCCGGCCCCGAACCGGGTTCGTCGCCGTGCAGCACCGCTTCCAGCAGGTCGACGGCCACGAAGTCGGCGAGCCTCGGCACCGAGAAGTCGGCCAGCTCCTGAGCGGTCGCCATCACATCCAGCGTGCCCCCGATACGGGCGCTGGCCTCGCTGAGCAGGGCCAGGCGCTCCCGGGCCCGCCACCGGTCGGTGACGTCCATGCCCATGTAGCAGACGCCCAGCGGGTTGCCGTCCGGGTCGTCGAGGCGAAAGAAAGAGGTGGAGTAGGCGTGTTCCTGGTGCGGATCCGCCCAGGTCCAGCCCCGGTACTCGTAGTCGACGACCGGCTTGCCCGTCTCCAGCACCTGCCGCATCTGCGCTTCGAGCGCCTGGGTGTTCAGGCCCGGCAGCGAGTCCGACATCCGGCGCCCGAGCCGCTCGTCGCGCGGCACACCGCCGTAGCGCTCCAGGGTGTCGTTCATCCACACGTACCGCAGGTCCGGGCCGAGCACGGCCATGCCGAGCGGTGAGCGGGTGAGGAACCCTTCCAGCACCTCCCCGCTGACCGCCCAGGTCGGCGCCTTCGACACGTCGATCGCCGATACTAGCCAGGCCCTGCGGTCGTCGGTGTCGGACATCGCGGTCACCCGCAGCCCGACCTCGACCCGGCGGCCGTCACGGTGCCGGGCGCCCACCAGGCCGCCCCAGCTCTCCCGGGTTCCGCACTCCTCGACGACCTCGGCCGCCCGTGACGCGTCTTCGGACCGCGCCAGCAGAGTGGCGGCGGAGCGGTTGAGCACCTCCGCCGCGCCGTATCCCAGAAGCCGCTCGGCGGCCCCCGTCCAGCCGATGACCGTGCCCTTCGCATCGATCACGGCGGCCGCGACGTTCGCCGTCTCGAACGGTCCATGCGTTCCGTCCGGTGTTACCTCCCTGGGGAACATCATGAAGGCCGTCCCATCTGGCGGATGGCATATGGATGATTCTATGACGTATCGCCCCAAACTGCTCCACTCGGACCGTTCCCGGACCTTCCCCCGTACGTCGCCCCGGTGCCTCGTCCGTGATCGTGGAGAGCGCCGGGCGAAGCGCTCAAGCCACGCTCAAGGAGCCGCGGGGCAGACTGAGCGCCCACTCGCACGGCGGCCGGACCATGGGGGACGAACAAGTGGAAACCGCACGCATCCTGCCCGACCTCCTGATCCGGCGGGCGGAGGAGCGGCCGGACGCGGTGGCGTACTCACTGCTCGACTGGTCCGCCCAGGCGGGGGGCGGCCGGGAGCGGATGCGCATCCGGCGGCTCAGCTACCGGGAGCTGGACCAGGCCGCCCGGCGGCTGGCGGCGTGGCTGCTGGACCAGGGGCTGAACGGCGAGCGGGTGCTCGTGCTTCAGCAGCGGCCCGAACTGTTCATCGTGTCGCTCTTCGGCTGCCTGTACGCCGGCGCGATTCCGACACCGTGCCCGGTGGCGGAGGGGCGGCGAAGTGCGGACGAGCGGGTCCTCAGCATCGTGCAGGACGCGCAGGTCTCCCTGTTGCTCACCGACCGCGAGCGGGCCGTGGACGTCTCCCGTCTGGTGTCGGCGGTGGGCCGCGGCAACCTGCCCTGTCTCGCCCTGGACGGCTCCACGGCGTTTCCGTCGGCGGCGGACTGGAGACCTCCCGTGTGCGGTCCGGACACGGTCGCGGTACTCCAGTACACCTCGGGGTCGACGCGGGAGCCGCGCGGTGCCCGGCTCACCCACGCCAATCTGCTGGCCAACCAGGAGGAGCTGGTGGCGCTGCTGGGCACCGGACCGGACGCGTGTGTCGGCGGCTGGCTGCCCTTCCACCACGACATGGGGCTGTCCGGACAGCTGCTGCATCCGCTGTGGCTGGGCACCACCGGCGTGCTGATGTCCACCTCCGACTTCACCCGCCGCCCGGGCCGGTGGCTCCAGGCGGTGAGCGAGTGCGGGGTGACCGTCAGCGGCGGCCCGGACATCGCCTACGAGCTGTGCACACGCAAGGTCACCGAGGAGGAGTTCGCCGAGCTGGACCTGTCGGGCTGGCAGGTCGCGGTGAACGGCTCGGAGCCGGTGCGGGCGGAGACGATGGACGCCTTCGTCGAGCGGTTCTCACCGGTCGGTTTCAGGCCGAGCGCTTTCGTGCCGGCGTACGGACTGGCCGAGAGCACGCTGCTGACGGCCGGGCGGCGGACGGTCACGGGCGGGCCGCCGCGGCCCTTCCACGCGGACATCGCGGAACTGGAGCTCGGGCGCCTCGTGCCGGCCGCGCCCGGCCGGCCGTCCCGCGCCCTCATCGGCTGCGGCACTCCGGTGGCGCGCCACAGCGATCTGCGCATCGTGGATCCGGACACCGGACGGGTACTGCCCGAGGACGGGGTCGGCGAGATCTGGACCCGCGGCAGGAGTGTGGCCGACGGCTACTGGAAGCGCCCACTGGAGACGCGGGAGACGTTCGACGGGACCACCGAAGACGGCGAGTCCGGTTTCCTGCGGACCGGCGACCTCGGGGCGCTGCACGGTGGCGAGCTGTTCGTCACCGGCCGGATCAAGGACATGATGGTGCTGACCGGGCGGAACGTGCACCCCCAGGACGTCGAACACCGCGTGCAACAGCTCAGTGACCTCTTCGGTGCCACGGCCGTGTTCACCGCGGCACCCGACCACGACACGCTGGTCGTGGTGCAGGACGTGCGCGTGGGACGCCGCTACGACCTGGATCTGGCCGCGCTGGAACGGGCGGTACGCGCCTGCGTGGCGCGGGACTTCGAGGTGTCCGCCGTGAAGGTGGTACTCGTCAGGCCGGGCACGGTGCGCAGAACCGCCAGCGGCAAGGTCCAACGGCTTGCCATGCGCCGGCTGTACGGGTCCGGACGGCTGCTGCCGCTGACCGTACCCGGCTGATCGCGACGCGACGCGCTTGATCCAACTGGGCCGAGGAACACGGCTGTTGAGCCTCTGTGATCGCAGGCCGGGAAGGTATGG